>DATEIS010000489.1:0-9478 GCA_035278765.1 Pyrinomonadaceae bacterium
ACACCGGTGGTTTCGCGAACTTCCATGTAGCCGTGTGCGATTGCCAGCCGGTCAAACACCTTCACATGGTCCACCCTGTTCAGGTAAGTCTTATCCATGGGCTGTGATTCCATCCACTTGATGTCTTCATCGCGCGTCAGCTTCATATCGCCGACGGTCAACGTGAAGTCTTCAGTCTCGACGCGCTCAAAAAACTGGCGGTCGTGCCGGGTCTGTGCCGGGCCATACTCGCGATAGATCTCTCGAATCTGTGCTTCGTCTTCAGTTAGCACGGAGAGTGGAGTAGCAGACAGGACTGTCACTCGACATGTGTGCGCGGGCCTAACGAATCGGGTGAGGACCAGACCAAAGCTGAAAGCAACGAAGGCAACAAACAGACGAATGAAAAGCTTGCTCATGTGCACCTCCGAACAAATTGCGTGGTCAATAATTTACCACAGTGACATAAAGAACGCAGAGACAAACTACGCAGCCTGAACGGCGCCGTTCTTCTCGTTTGGCGCCTTCTCGCCTTTCTCCTTGGCGTCCGGGTCACCTTGTTTTGCGGCTGCGTTCTCGATCTCAGAGTTCACTTCCCCGCCGATCAAGACGGCCGCGCCAGTGAAATACAACCAGAGCATCAAGATGATCACCGCGCCTAGCGAACCATACGTCGCGTTATAGGAGTTGAAGTAATGTAGGTAGACGCGAAATCCGAGCGACACGAGCAACCAAAGCACTACACCGATCACCGATCCCGGCGTTAACCACTGCCATGACTGTTTGCGAAAGTCGGGTGCTACGTAGTAAATCAACGCAAAAGCGAAGGTCATACACGCAAGCACAGCGGGCCACTGAATAATTTTCCACGCCAGCGGGAAAACCGGACCAAAGCCATAATGCGCAGCGAGCCACTCAGCGATGCGTCCACCAGCAACTACCAGGACGAGTGCGCCGATAATAAAAATCGAGAGCGCCATCGTGAGACCAATCGAAGTCAGACGCTGTTTCCACCACGGACGCGTCTCTTCCAGATCGTACGCAGTGTTTAGCGACTCCGTGATCGCGCCAAGTCCATTCGACGCGGCCCACAACGCCGCGAGTATTCCGAATGATAATTTTCCACCACCAGTCGACTCCGACACTTCATACATCGTGTTGGAGATAAGTTGATACGCCGATGGCGGCATGATCCGACCAAGGTAGTCAAAGAGTGCGTGACGTGTGCCGGTGCCTGAACCGAGCACCAGACCGATAATGGACGTCAGAAAAATCAGAAACGGAAAGAGTGCGAGCAGGAAGTAGTACGACAGCTCGGCGGCGCGACCAAAAACGTTATCGGCCTGAATCTCCGCCCAAACACGTTTAGCCAACCCACGCCAGCCAAGACCACCGAGCTTCCATAGCGATGCCATTGCAGTCCCCTTGTTGTTGTCTTTCTACTCGTAAATTTTGTCATGAATTTACGTGGATGGATACGAATCCGTGTTAGCCCCGTTGTTGGTCACTCTTTTGTCACAAAGTTGGAGTAGCTTCCGAGTCAATCAAAAAATTCCCGAAGAGATGTCGATTCCGGCAGACGCCGTTCGACTTAATGTTGAATGACCCGGAACTATGAATAGAAAGGAAAGTTATGGGAACTAAACCAACGCACGAACAAGCACAACTGCATTTGCAGGTCTACGATTTGCGACGCGAGGCGCGATTGCGCGAGGCACGCGACTGGTTCCAAAAGAGTTACCACGCCGAGACCCTCGAAGAAGCGATGAAGATTGCCGCCCCGGGAACAGAGCACGGCAATTTCCTCGGAATGGTGATCGGATATTGGGAACAAGCTTGCACGTTACTCAACTATGAACTGCTTCACGAAGATCTTTTCTTTGAGACTAGCGGGGAGTTCTTTGGCGTGTGGGAGCAATTGAAAACAGTGTTACCGCAGTTTCGCCAGGCGTTTAAGGACCCAACTATGCTCATCAATCTGGAAAAAGCCGCGAAACGTTATGAGCAGTGGGCGGAACAACGCAGCCCCGGAAGCATCGCCGCGATGCGAGAATGGATGAAACAGGAACAGGCGAAGGCGAAATCCGCCAGCGCGTAGTTCGTCGATATCGGTTAAAGATTGGGCGCCTCCAGAGGCGCCCAACTATTTTATTGAATGCGGAGTCGAAATATCGCAGGCGCGTCGATTATCGTCCGCAAACTGTATACTAATCGAATGGCAACACAGGTATGCGTTCATATCGATGGGATCACGGATATTAAACAACCGAAAAAGAGAGTTTGCGAAGAGTGTGTAAAGACAGGCGATAGCTGGGTTCACTTGCGCACCTGCCAGCAGTGTGGCACGACCCGATGTTGCGACAGTTCGCCGAACAGGCATGCTTCAAAGCATGCGCGTGCGAGTGGTCATCCGGTGATCGCATCAGCGGAAGTCGGTGAGCGTTGGTTGTATTGCTATCCTGACGACGCTTTCGCGGAATATTAGCCACATAAGGCACAAAAGGCACATAAAGCACAAATGATTTGTGGAGTGAATCACCACTTATCTCTTGTGCTTTTTGTGCCTTATGTGCCTTTTGTGGCTTAAGGCCATTGGATGACTTTGGCCTTTTTTGTCGGAGCCATTATGTGCGGACTCAGGGCGGTGGGTTTTGGTGGTTCGAACTTAGGTTTGGCGACGACCGGTGGCTCGCTGACCTCGACTTTCTCCGCTGGTTGTTCGACTGGTTTTTCGGTGAGAACTGTAACAGTCCTAGCTTCCCGTGATCGCACTGGAGCCTTCTTGATGGTTGGGCGTACAAACGCTTCGTTGACGACTGCTTTGGGCGCTTGTGGCGCTGGCTCCGGTTCGGGCTGTGTAGTGATCACCGCATTTTCTACTTTTGGTGGCTCCACTTTCACAACCGGCTGTGATGGCGGCGACGGTGGTAGATCGCGCGCTTCAGAACTCCTCAATACGAGTGCGCCAAGTCCACAACAAACCATCAATACAACACTCGCAATTACACCCAGTGCGAGAATCCTGTTCCGCGACGGCGAGCGCCGCAATTGAACTCGTGGCTGTAGCGGCGGTTTAGGAGCCGGCGTGTCGAGGCAACGTGCGACATCGGAAAACGTCCGAGCTGTGGCCCATGTATGTGCAGACGCACCGGAGCGAGTAACAGCTTCAGTACGCGCACCAAACTCCATCAACGTCTTCACCGTCTCCGTGTGACCAAAGAACGCGGCCAGTGCGAGCGCAGTGAATTTGTCGTTACGCATCACATTCGGATCGGCTCCGTGCTCCAACAACAGACGAACGATCTGTGTATGACCACAACCTGCCGCCTTCATCAGTGCCGTTGTGCCATGGCGGTTACGTGCATTTAGATCTGCTACCCGCGGCAACAAACGCGCGAGTTCTTCGACATCGCCGCTCTCAACTACGTGCGACAGTTCTTCCGTAACGTCTATTCTTTTTGCTGCTGCTAACATATCAATCCCGAACCGTGATCCGATCGCCCGGTTTGATCACAGGATCCTGTATTTTTCCGGATTCGATCTCTTTCAACTTGAAACGTGTCACAACCAGAAACCCTTTGCCATCGTCCCGACCGATTCGTGCTTCTTTACCGTTTGAAGTGGCGCCGCCGGCGGCATTGATCGCCTGAGTTAAAGTCAGTCCTCTGCGGTATCTCTTCTCCCCCGGCAACTTAACTTCACCACCCAGATAAACAAATTGCGTTACCGGAGCGAGCAGCGTTACGACATCACCTGGACGCACAAGCAGATTCATCTCACTCGCTTGTCCGAGATCAGCTTGAAACGTCTCACTCGTTTCATTTCGCACAACTGTGACATGGTCTGCTTCGGGCAATGGTTGAGCGTCAGCGACGACGACATAAAGCGGAATAGCTTCACGCCTGAGGATCTTCGGCCCCGACTCTTTCACGAGCCCGCTCACGAGAATCGTGTGACTGGCATAATCGCGAACTCCGACGAACACCTTCGGATCTTGTACCAGTGCACGTCGCTTCAGTTCACCCTGAAACTTCGTGCTGATTTCATCCACGGTGAGACCGCCGGCAGCAAGAGGTTCACCGAGCATCGGATGTTCCAGGAACCCTGCCGGAGTGATCGTAAAGAGGGTGGATTGTGAGGCAGTGTCGTCGTTGATTCGAACATCGAGGACGTCGGCTGGTCCAACTCGATAAATCTTCGTGAGCGGAATCTCAGCAGGAGCGGCGGCGTTTTCAACGGGTTTGTCAGTTACTTTTTCAGCGATTTTTTCTGGCTGCGCAGCGGTTTTGGTGCTCATTGCGACAGGTTGAGCCACAGGTTGCTGCGGCGCCGCACGACGTTCGGCGGCGATTCTTTTGGAATCCTCCTCCCAAAGCATCGCACGCGCGAGTCCGAGGCGATCGCGAGCCTCATCGTCGTTCGGGTTGAGCGCTACCGCAACCTTCAAACTCTCAATCGCATTGCGCCATTGCTTCAAATCATAATAGGCGTGGCCCAGTGCGAAATGTGCATCAGCGTTGCGGGGGTCCAGCTTCGTCGAGCGCCTCAGCATTTCAGCCGCCTGCGCAAAAAGTCCGGCCTCACCGTACTTCACACCCTCCTTGTAGAGGCGTTTGGCTTCGGCTTTATCTTGCGATGAGACGGTGCGATTGAGTGCGTAATTGCTAGGGCTCTGTGCGGAGATAATAGTGACAAAAGCACCAGACAGCAGCGGGGCTGCGCAGAAAGCGAGTGACCTGAACATTGAAACCCCCTTGAAAAAGGAGTGACTAAAATCCGCACGGACGAGGGGGAATTTTTAGGGGAAATTCGGTGTGCTGGTTATACCACTTTTACCACTCGAAAGCCACTTTTTATAAGACACCTGGGAACGTACTGTAGGGGCGGCCCTCCGTGGCCGCCCGTGGTTTTGATCATACCTTCCGAAACGAGATCCTCGAGTTTGGCGAATCCGATTACAAATCCAGTTCGCGGTTTTCATCAAACGCGTTGCCAGAAGATCGATCCAAACCACGGGCGGCCACGGAGGGCCGCCCCTACAGTACGTTCCGAGATTTTTTAGAGACTAGTCGTCGACGCTCTCCAACATCCAAATGTCGACGCTGATTTGTTCAGCATAGTGAAGGATGGCTTGCGTCTTCGGCTGTGGAATCAGTTTCTCTTCAAGCATCGTCGAACCGAAGTTGCTTAACTCGGCTTTGTAGAGCTGCCAGGGCTCGTGATAGATCCGCGCCCGGTAGAGTTCGCCTTCGAATTCGGAATACAGAAGATAGCGCTCCGTAAGAAAGAACTCGCGCGACCCCGGCTGTGCTTGCGGCAATGCATCACCGACACTCCAGTCAGCCTTGAATTGCGCGGGAGGACTATCTTTACGCTTCAGCCGGTATTTGATCTTCCGCTTTCCTTGTAACGAAATATCCGCCGCGTAGTAAGGAAGATGATAGAAAGAGCGCGCAGCTCGAACTGCCGCAGTGCTATTCGCATCCAGCGAGAAAAACCAGACGCCCGGAACGCCGTTGTAATGAACGTAGGTGCGCACGTTCAATTCGTGCATCTCGTTGAGACCGGGAATCGGAGGCATATACGGCGGCAGACCGCGTATATCCCACATCGTAAACGGCACTATTCCGATCCATGCTGAATCGCCATAAGTATCGATTTCTAGACCGGCGGGAATGTGTGGGCGCAACAGATTTGGTTTGATGCGCCAGTGCATGAAGAGGAGTTTGCCCCACTCCTGATGCATCACCGGCTGGCCTGGCGGTCGATGCCGAACGGCCAGCCGGTCTACGTCAAGTGGCTTACGCATTCAGTTCCTCAGTTAAAGTTTACGCTGCCTCTTTACGCATATGCTCAGTCTCTTCTGCACCATGCGTCAAAGAATTCGGCGCGTTAAGGTTTGCTCCCGGTGTGACACCCACACCCAGTCGCTCAACCAATTCACCACCAAGCCAACCGCCCAGCAATGCCGCAACTACGCCGAGGAACGATAACGCAAGGGCTGGAGTCGGAGGCGTTTCCGGAGTGTTCCATCTCAATAACCAACTAGCGCTAAACAATATCATCACTCCGAGATTTGTAAGACCGTGGAGCATTCCGATTCTACGCGCGCGCGTGCCTGAAGGAATATTCAGGTAGTCAATTAGACCAAACACCGCGGCCAGGAGTCCACCGATAATCCCGGCAGCGATCATCCAGAACGAAACTGTCGTCCAGGTTGGATTCGCCGTTACGAGATAGATCACGTCGAAGATTACCGCCGCTGACAGTAGACCAAGCGGATAAACGATCAGGATCGGATGGATTGCGTGACCGAAAATTTTTGCTCGAGATTCCATTGTTGTGACCCTCCTTGAGTTGTCCGTTCTCCACTCAATTCGTGAGCCATACTGGACAGGATCAACACGATTTCTCAGGATTTCCAAGATATCTTGTTAGTCTTGAAATAATATTGCTCATCCTATCTTCTGAACATCTCCTCGTGTATCGCGGCAATCGCTTCGGGCGGGACTTTCGGTTTACGGTCGTACGTTAGGAGCCCATTGATTTCCTGCTCTATATCAGTCAACTGCGTGTAACAATACCCGGCCAGAAACGCCAACGACGAGATCCCCTTCATTAAGTCGCGATACTTCTCCAACAACTCATCAGGTGTCTTGAACGAATCGTAAAACCGGTACAGCAGATCCCGTTTCTCCGGCGGAATGTCGGCCGGGATCATTAAGAATCCCCCAACCTCCGAGAGAACAATCGGTTGCCCACGATACTTTGACCCGCGTGCAAATAGGGGCTTGTCAACCCAGACTTTCGGCGGCAGTTGACCGCCACTCAACATCTCTTTGTAACGGTTGGAAAGTTTCTCGGCAGTCGGTGTGTAGTCGTGAATCGCGCAGATGTCGGTGATGTCTGTATGCTCCCAACCATCGTTATCGATCACGGGACGAGTAGAGTCGAGGCGTCTCGTCACGCGCACCATTCGTTCGAGGAAAGCGTATTGTCCTGCGTGTTCCTGGCTCAATCCCGGAAAGCCCATGCTCTCGTTCACCGGAACCCACGCGACGATGCAGGGATGGTTGTAGTCGCGCCTCACTGCATCCTGCCATTCGGCCGATAACAACTCTTCGCCCTTCGGCGACCACGCGCGCGCATTCGGCATCTCTTCCCAAACCAGCAGGCCGAGACGATCGCACCAGTAAAGCCAGCGAGGATCTTCAATCTTCTGATGCTTTCTGACTCCGTTGAAACCAAACATCTTGATCCAACCGATGTCAGTCTGTAGCGCTTCATCCGAAGGAGCGGTGAGATAACCGTCAGGCCAAAAACCCTGGTCCAAAACCATCTTCAGGTAAGTAGCTTTGCCATTGAGAAGAAACTTTCCGTCTCGCAGCTCAATGCCGCGTAGTCCGACGTACGAGCCGACTTCATCCAACAGGTTTTTGCCGTCATAGAGTCGCACCTGCAAATCGTAGAGGTGTGGCGATTCGGGCGACCAAAGCTTCGCGTATGGAATCGTGATTCCAAGGCGTCCGGTTGCTACCGCGGTCTGATCTTCGGCGATAGCGACACGCCTGCCTTCTTCGAGAACTTCGACTTCGACGCGCCACCCAGATGAGGGCGCGTGTAGAAACACAGTCAGTTCAAGAAGATTGTGTTTGGCGTGAGTGACGACGCGCAGATCTTCGATCCGGATCGGTGGTACTGGTTCGAGCCAAACTGTTTGCCAGATTCCAGTAGTGCAGTAGTAATCGATTCCTTCCGGCAGACCGGTGAAAGATTGTTTACCGCGTGGCTGTTCCGGATCCTGGCGATCTTCGATACGAAGAGTTAATCGATTTGAACCTGACTTTAGATATGGTGAGATCTCGAATTGGAACGGCACGTGACCGCCGCGATTGTGGCCGACTTCCTGACCGTTTACCCAAACAGTGCATGAGTAGTCCGCGGCGCCAACGTTGAGTAGCAAATCACGTTTATAGAATTCATCGGGTAGTTCGAAAGAACATGCATACCAAACGACTTCATGAATACTCTTGTCGTTGATGCCTGAGAGTTCGGTCTGATAGCCGAATGGAACGTTGATTCGTAACGGCAACTCGCGACCGTCAAACCAGCCGAGTTGTAGCCCTTCTTCAGCATCGTCAAAGGCAAACTCCCATTCGCCGTTGAGATTGAACCAGATGCTGCGTACAAATTGTGGGCGTGGGTATTCAGAGCGGGGGATCTCTTTCTTCGTAAGAATCATGCCTCCATTATGGGCCACAAAAAGTCACAAAAGGTTTCATAAAGATTTTATCTTGAAAATCTTTATCAACCATTCACTGCGGTAATCACGCGCTCGGGAACTACTACGCGATGACCGTTTCCATTTCCGTTCCCGTTTCCATTGCCGTGACTATGGACCATCGCCTCGACTCTCTTCATTCCGGCAATCTTGCCGTAAGTCGTGAGCGCCTGAGCCACAATCTGATCCATGTTGTAATACTTGTAAGTCGCCAGGCGGCCGACAAAGTGCACGCCATGCGTCGCGTCGGCAAGCGACTTATAACGCCCATACAAATCAGCATTTTCCTTGCGCGGCACGGGATAATAAGCATCACCCTGTGACTTCGGAAACTCGTAGACGATGCTCGTCTTCGAGTGTTCCTGTCCGGTCAGATACTTGAACTCCGTGATGCGCGTGTAGAGCTGCTCGTTGGGATAGTTCACCACCGGCGCCTCTTGAAAAACGGGCGTGTGGTGCGTTTCGTGCTTAAACTCGAGCGATCGGTAAGGCAGTTTTCCGTAACAATAATCGAAGTAAGAATCGACCGGACCGGTGTAGATCATTTCGCGAAATGGAATGTCTTTCTCTATCTCGCGATAGTCGCAATTCAACATGATCTTGATATTGCTGTGATCAAGCATGTTCTCGAACAGGCGTGTGTAGCCGTGCAACGGCATCGCTTGATAAGTGTCGGTGAAATAACGATCGTCGCGATTGGTGCGGGTCGGTACTCGCGAAGTCACACTGGCATCCAGTTCGGAGGGATCCAGTCCCCACTGTTTGCGCGTATAATTGCGAAAGAATTTCTCGTACAGCTCCCTGCCCACTTTACTGACAACGACATCTTCCGACGTGCGGACAGTTTCGACTGGTTCCGCAACTTTCTTAAAAAATTCTTCGACCTCAAAAGAGGTTAGACTAAGACCGTAAAGAGTGTTGATGGTGTCGAGGTTGATTGGAATCGGCACGACCTGCCCGTCGACACTGGCCCGAACCCGATGCTGATAGGGCCGCCAATCGGTAAACCGCGAGAGATATTCAAAAACTTCGCGTGAGTTCGTATGGAAGATATGCGGGCCGTATTTATGTACGAGAATGCCTGCTTCGTTGTAATGATCATAAGCGTTGCCGCCTATGTGTGGACGCTTGTCACAAAGCAAAACCTTCTTATTAGAGCCCGCCGCGAGTCGTTCAGCGAGTACACTGCCGGCAAAGCCGGCGCCTACAATCAAATAA
>DATEIS010000490.1:0-3907 GCA_035278765.1 Pyrinomonadaceae bacterium
GAGATAGTTGTAACGTTCATCACGTGGCGCTTTGTCCCGAAACCAGTTCTGATAGTTCCTGCCATGCATTCTTACGTAACCCACGCGCGACGTCGTCAATGCCGCGGGCTTGATTGATTTCTTAAACACCGGTTGATCGATGTTGCAGATCCCGACGCCGCGTTCCTCCAGCCATTCATACACCTCCGGCGTGTTCCATGACGTGTGCCGGACTTCCAGCACCAGCGGATAATCGGAAAACCGTTCCAACAATTTAGCGAGATAGACGCGATCATCGTCGGTGTTCTTAAATGACCACGGAAACTGGAGCAACACTGCGCCGAGTTTCCTGGCTTTGACCAGCACATCCATTCCCAGCCGAAACTCTTTCTCATCCGTCTTCGTCGCTTTCCCGCGTTCATGCGTGAATAGACGGTTCAACTTGGCCGTAAATGCAAACTCTTTGTTTCCCACAACGCGATTGGCCCACGATTTTGTCGTCGAAGGCGTTGGCGGCCGGTAAAAACTGCTATTGATTTCAATCGTGTTGAAAAATCGCGCCAGATATTCGAGCGGATCGAACGACTTCCCCGGCTTTTGAGGATAGACCACCTGCTCCCAGTCCTTGTAGGACCAGCCGGCGGGACCGATGCGGACGATTTGTTTCGGCATTTCACGATTTTTATAGTGACGCGTTTGCAAGAAAGCAAACCATTTGACAGGATTAACAGAACTTTAGAAAGGAGGTGACACCAATGCGTCTGACTGAAATGGTTTCGTGTTCTGGTTGAGCGGCGAAGCTTAGCCCGAGCTTACTCGCTCAAGTTTTGAGCGGGCTACCCAAACAACCCAACGATCCAAATCTGATTGTCGGCTTTGATACAGCCGACGACGCGGGTGTATACCGCCTTCGAGACGACCTCGCACTCGTGCAAACGCTCGATTTCTTCACGCCCATCGTCGACGACCCGTACGACTACGGCCGCATCGCCGCGCTCAACTCGATTAACGACGTCTGGGCCATGGCCGGAACTCCGATCACTGCGATGGCGATCACTTGTTTCCCTAAGAAAGGCGTCGATCCCGCGATTCTGGGCGAGATCATGCGCGGCGGGCTGGAGACGATAAACAAATATGGCGTCACATTGATCGGCGGTCACAGTGTCGACAACGAGCAGATCATGTTTGGTTACTCAGTTACCGGAGTCATCGATCCAAACAAAGTGGCGACGAACTCAGGCGCGCGGCCCGGCGATGTGATCATTCTCACTAAACCGATCGGAACGGGAGTTATTTCTACTGGAATCAAGAAAGCGCGTGCCGCCGATTCTGTGGTTGCGGGTTCGGTTCAGACGATGCTGACGCCAGGGCAGTACGCCGCCGAAGCGATGCGCGAGTTTGGCGTCAAAGCCGCGACCGACGTGACCGGCTTTGCTCTTATGGGTCATTCATGGGAAATGGCACGTGCGAGTAAAGTCACCATTGAGATCGACGCCGCGGCGGTTCCGCTCCTCGACGGCGCCCTTGAACTTGCGTCTCAGGGAATGTTGACGAGCGGCGACAAGACAAATCGCGAGTATGTCGCCGGTGATGTGCAGATAAATCCGTCTGTTGATGAAAGTCTTGTGAAGTTATTATTCGATCCTCAAACCGCGGGCGGGATGCTAATCGCGATCTCGGAAGACAAAGCCGACGCGCTCCTGGCCACGCTCAACCAGAACTATCCCCACGCGCGCATCATCGGGCGTGTCCAACCTCCAGCCCCCAGTTCGATCATCGTCAGCGGCGGCGGGTGAAATGGATCTCTCGAGCAGGGTTACCGAACTTAACAACTCAAAAATAAACACAAACGGTCGCTATGTCCTTTACTGGATGCAGATGTTCAAGCGCGCGAATCACAATTACGCGCTGAACTTCGCGATCCAGATGGCAAACGAGCACGGATTGCCACTCGTCGTCTACGAGGGACTCAAGTTTTACTACCCGTGGGCAAACGATCGGTTCCACACGTTCATACTTGAAGGCGTCGCCGAGAAACAGGCGGAGTTCGCAGAACGTGGGATTCGTTACGTTTTTTATCTTCAGAGAAACGACCGCGATCAGAAGCATACTGTGGCTAAGCTCGCGCATGAGGCGGCGCTACTCGTCACCGATGACTATCCGTGTTTCATAATTCCCGAACATAACGAGCGTATTGCGCAGTTGAAACTACCTGTATACGCCGTCGATGCCAATGGAATGGTGCCACTTTCAGCGTTGCCGAAAGAGGAATACGCCGCTTACACGATTCGTCCCAAGATCCATCGCCTGCTTCCTGACTTACCTCGCAACATCGTCACGCCACCTGTAGAAGTGCAGAATGCAACACTGGAGGTTGATAGTCCGGAGACCGCCGTGACGGCTGACAACATTGCTGAGCTCGTGGCGCAGTGTGACATCGATCACAGCGTCAAGCCTTCGAACCTCTATCACGGTGGCACAGCGGCTGGACGCAAACGTCTAAAACACTTCGTGAGCAATATCCTGCCTCAATACGACAAGACGCATAACGAACCCTCGATTGACGGTGTCTCGCGTCTGAGCCCGTATTTACACTTCGGCTTCTTGTCGATTCAGGAAATCGTGGCAGCGGCGGAAACCGCGAAGGCGCCAAAAGCGGCAAAGGACGCGTTTCTGGAACAGGCAATCGTCCGTCGCGAGCTTTCATTCAATCTGACGCGACACAATCCACACTACGATTCATTGAAATCTCTGCCACCCTGGGCTCTGCAAACAATGCGCGAGCACGCCGGCGATCCACATCCCGAACTGATTGACGAAGAAATAATTGAGGCGGCTGAAACTTACGACGAACTCTGGAACGCCGCCCAGCGCGAACTGGTCAACACCGGCCACCTGCACAATTACGTGCGCATGCTTTGGGGCAAAAAGGTCATCGAATGGCAGCGAACGTATGAAATGGCCTTCGAACTGCTCGTCCATTTGAACAACAAGTACGCGCTCGATGGCCGCGATCCGAATTCCTATGCGGGCATTCTCTGGTGCTTCGGCAAGCACGATCGCCCGTGGTTTGAGCGCGAAATCTTCGGCACCATTCGCTATATGACGTCGCAAAGTATGGCCAAGAAATTCAACGCTCGGCGGTACATGGGTTCGGTATAGGTCTTATGAGTCCTATAGGACCAATTATTAATTTGACCAGCCAAGGGGTATTATTGGTTCACACCATGGCTTCAACGATTCGTGAGATTTCAGGGCCGGATACCGTTTCGATTGCGGATCTCTACAAGCAGGTTCGAGCGCGCACGATGGAGATTGTCGCACCGCTCGAGATCGAGGATTATGTAATTCAAACGGCAGACTTTATGAGCCCGCCACGCTGGCATATCGGCCACACGTCCTGGTTCTTCGAGACTGTCCTGCAAGCCCACAAGCCCGGTTATCGAGTGTACTCAGAGGATTTTCTCTTTTACTTCAACTCGTATTACGAAGGCTTTGGCGAACGAATCGAACGACCGAAACGCGGAACCAAGTCGCGCCCAACCGTTAAAGAAACTGTTGCTTACCGACAGCACGTCGACGAGCAGGTTCTTTCACTACTGGAATCACCGGAAAACCCACAGATACTTTTGTCCTTAGTGCGCCTCGGTCTCGAACACGAGATGCAGCACCAGGAACTGCTTGTCTACGATATCAAGCATCTTTTGTGTGATCAGTTTGACGCGCCAGTCAAACCGTTGCCGAAATCAGTGTCAACAGTTGAAGGGATGGCCGAGATCGAAGGCGGACTGTTCTCGATTGGTTACGAACCTGCTCGCCCTCGCTCGTATGAGTTTGCGTTCGACAACGAGAAGCCCCGTCATCAAGTCTTCTTGCAGGATTACGCGCTCGATAAAGCCCCAGTCAGCAATGCCGACTTTCTCGAATT
>DATEIS010000491.1:0-3328 GCA_035278765.1 Pyrinomonadaceae bacterium
CATCATGATCTTCAAAGCCTAAACCCTGTTCAAAACCCGTCTCTCCGATGAGCGGAGCGATTCGTTGAACTTTCGGGATCAGATGTTCGACGTGCCTCGGATCTTCAGTAGTTTCACCACCCAGGATAATTGCGACACTCCCTGCACTAGTGCCTTTAGGCTCGAAGCTCACCCCAACCAGCGGCAAGTATTCCTCCTCTTCCTGTGCTCCTATCTCTCCAAAAACTTCCAATCGCGTAGCGCGAAACTGGTTCCGTTTAGTGAACTCGTCAAGAAAACTCCGCCACTGTGTTTGCTCGATAAAACCTGCCATATTCTCCCTCCTCGTAATGCCAACAACTCGCAACTTTCATGGTGATCCACGCGGACCTTCAGCTTGCGGGGTAAATTCGCCGAGGGTCGCACGTACCTGCTGTTCACTGCCGCCGCGCTTGATTGTTAGAGCTACTTCCGATCCTGGAGGACTAGCGGCAATCAAGTTGCGGAAGGAGTTGGGATCATTGATCGAAGTTCCGTTGAGCGCAGTAATGACGTCACCCTTTCGAAGACCAGCACGATCAGCGGCACTTCCCGGTTGCACTTCATACACAACCACGCCGGGTCCTCGATCGACCCCCATTTTCGAAGCTTCTTCAGACGGTATCTTGAGCACGACAATCCCAAGCTGCCCACGCCTGACTTTGCCCGTGTTGATCAACTGGTCCATCACCGTACGTGCCATGTTTGACGGGATGGAAAAGCCCAGACCAATGCTTCCCCCAGAAGGCGAAAGAATTTGTGAATTGATGCCAACCAGCTCGGTGTTGGTACTGACCAGGGGACCGCCCGAATTACCTTGATTGATCGAAGCGTCGGTCTGCAGGAAGTCTTCAAAGCTGCCATTGCTCAGCCCGGTCTGCCGGCCCTTCGCGCTGATGATTCCCATCGTAACGGTTTGTCCGACACCCAGGGGATTACCTATTGCAAGCACAACATCGCCGACTCGAGTGCGATCTGAATCGCCTAACGGGAGCACGGGCAAGCCGCTGGCATCGAGCTTTAATACTGCCAGATCGCTCGGCGGATCAGAGCCAACAACTTTTGCTTCGAGGGTGCGATTGTCACCCAAATCCACTTTGATTCGTTCAGCGCCATCGATGACATGATGATTCGTCAAGACATAACCATCCTGACGGACGATCACACCTGAGCCTAATCCCTCGCGCCTCTGTTCCGGCGCCGGCTGCGGCGCGCGATCACCGAAGAATTGCCGAAAGAATGGATCGTCCATGAATGGATACTGCTGCGGCTGCCGTACCCGCATTTCCGAATGAATCGTTACTACCGCCGGCGCTGCTTTGCTCACGACGTCTGCATACGACGCGACGGGCATGACCGATGGATTACCGGTTGTCGCGTTCGCGCTGGTGGCACTGTTAGCGCTCGGATCGTTAGTCAGACGAAAGCTGCTCTCATTCTGGTGATTGCACGCACCCAGCAAAGCAGTGCTGATCGCCAGAGTCAATGCCAATGACATCGAACTTGTTATTTCTCTTCCCATGTTCTTCCCCTTTGGATTCTCCACAGTCCTCTGCGTATCTCTGCGTTGACATAGCCAGTTAACGAGGCGAACAGAGATTACGCAGTGCTCTCCGCAGAGAAGCCGGTTCACATCACACAGCACGCGGCGTCATGCGATCGGCAGACTTGACCATACCGTGCAGTCTCAAACCGAGCGCAATTAGTAGACATCCAAACACTATGGCGTACGCACCGATCAGCCAGACGACAGCGAGTGCTCCGGCGCCTGGATTGAGAAACAAGAGAACACCAAAGATAATCGATGCAACTCCGGCCAGCGCCAATAGCCACTCTCCCGTGATGTGTTTCCGCAACTGAATCGCTGCAGCAATCTCGAAGGAGCCCGTGACTATGGCCCATGCGGCGATCAACATCAGCAGTACCAGTGCAGTGATGCCTGGTATCACAAACGCCAACACACCTGCTATGACCCCGAGAATTCCTTCAATTAAAAGCAGCCACCAACGTTTATTCTCGCCGTAAGATTTCACGCCGGCAGCCATCGCGAACGCGCCATCTACCAGTGCGTAGGCACCCCATAGGAAAACCAGGGCCGTAAGCGTGATCGCGGGCCAAACAAACGCCAATACCCCGAACGCGATTGCGAATATTCCCCGCAATACCAAAGCCCACCAACTGCTCGTATAAACTAATAACATCGTACCCTCCTTACCTCACATTCACAGGTTTAGCTCATTGTCTCGTCTTACCTACCAGCGCCGGCTGCTCGCGACTGTGGTTTAGGGTGTTCTGCGGACTGGGCATCCTGAATCTCCAATTGACGTCCACGTGTTTCGCCCTCTGCTCGGGGGATCGTTATCTCCAGAACACCATCGCGGAAAGTCGCTGTTGCTTCGTCGGTATCGGCGCCTTCAGGTAATGGAATCTCTCGATAGAACCTGCCGTAGGTACGTTCAGTGCTATAGAAACCCTCTCGCTCCTCTTTACGTTCCTCCTGTCGTTCGCCTTGAATAACCACTGAGTCATCCCGCAATTCGATTTGCACATCGTCCTTCTTAAGACCAGGTAAATCAGCGCGAATGACCAATTCGTTCTCCCGCTCAAACATCTCGATCTGCGGTGTCCAGGCCGCAAGCTCATTAAAGCCTCTGGGCATCAATCCACCGATACCAAAATCGGCGAAGAGTTGCTCCATGCCTTCGCCAAATCGGCGCATAAAACTAAACGGACTGGTGATAAGTCCCGGCATCGATTGCTGGCGCTGCGAAAGCGCTGTCTGCGTTGAGCCAACCTGCGGTTGCTGTTTTCTTTGCTGTGTTGAACGATTCGTATCGTCTTCTTGCGTTGTCTGTGTACCCTTCTGTTGTTTACCTTCCGTCCTGCCATGACTTCCCCTTTCGTATGTAAACGCGAAGGCGTTCCAGGCCCTCGCAAACTGCCCTCCAACCTCCCGGTTCAGTGATGGACCAGCACCGGAACTGGACTATTGCGAATCAGATAGTCTGTCGTTGTTCCAAGCGCCATAGTGTCTGCAACCCAATTTTCATAGGCGCCCATCACCATTAGATCGCAGCCGACTTCTTTCGCATGATCGATGATGACTGAGTGGCTGTCGCCGGTAAGGTAATGAGTGCTCAAGTGAACCGGATAATCCTTGAAGTAAGACACGACCTCTTGCAACACCGTCGTCGGCTCGCCTTCTTCGACCAATTGCACTGCATCCACGTCCATTTCCAGCGCGACCGCCAGGCGTGCGAGCATTTTCATTGCCCCACGCGCGCCCTCACTGCCGTCGTAAGCCAGCAAA
>DATEIS010000492.1:0-10457 GCA_035278765.1 Pyrinomonadaceae bacterium
GCGTGTTCGACGCAAGCTTGATCACGGGGGCAATCGCGTTTCCGATCGTTGTGCCCCGGCCCGTCGTGAACACAACCACAGTCGCACCAGCCGCAACGAGACCCGGTGTCGACTCCTGATCGTATCCCGGCCCTTGCATCAAGTTGAGTCCACGTGATTTCCACGTCTCCGCATACTCCAGCACGCCTTCGACGCGCGTCGTTCCGGCCTTCGCGATCGCTCCTAACGATTTGATCGTGATGTTCAGCAGTCCACCGGCGATGTTGCCCGGACTAGGATTGTTGTTGAGCACGGCGCCGAATTTCGACGCGTATTCTTTGTACCAATCGACCATGCGATAGACAGCACGACCCGTTTCAACGTCCTTGGCTCGATTCGCGAGCAGATGCTCAGCGCCGCAAAACTCAGGCACTTCAGTGATCAGAACAGTGCCGCCTGAACGAACGAGAAGATCCGCAGCACGTCCAAGCGAAGGATTCGCGGAGATACCGGAGAAGCCATCAGAACCACCACACTTCACACCCAGCACGAGTTCGCCGATAGAACACTCTTCACGAACAACTCGATTCGCTTCGGGCAGCATTCGCTCGACTTCCTGCAAACCGCGCTGAATCGCCGCCTGCGTACCGCCGACATCCTGAATTCCGATCTTTGCGACCGGCTTATCAAACGACTTCTCGCGTTTGAGCAAATACTTTTCTACCTGCGAAAGATTTGTCTTCTCACAACCAAGATCGATCAGAATCACGCCGCCGACGTTCGGATGATCTGCGTAGTTCGAAAGCGTTCGCAGCATCACATCGATCGTCGAACCGTCCTGACACCCGCAACCTTTGTTATGCGGAATCGCGACGACGCCGTCGACGTTTGGATACTTGTCGCGATTGTAGAGTGTGAACTCGGCGATGGTTGAGATCTGTTGTGCTTCGTGACTTGCACACATGCTCGTCGGCACGATGAGAACGAAGTTTCGCGTGCCGGCGCGGCCGTCTGGCCGGCGATATCCCATGAACGTGCCGCGCTCTGCTTCGGGAATGTAATCGGGTGGCGGCGTGCGCAGGTCGGCAGGCAGGTTTCTGACTACGGGAACGTCGTTCGACATGTTCGCGTGCGTGATCTGTTCGCCGTGACGTATGCCTAATGATGTCCCGATAGGTTGAGCGAACTGAGTGACGAATTCACCGGCGGGAATGTCTCGGGTGGCAAAGCGATGTCCGGGCGGAACGGCGTCGCGAAGTTTGACGATCGTGTTGCCGGGAAGGATTACTTCGAGACCAGCAAATGTTTCGTTCTTAACGACAGCGACATTGTCGTTCGCGTCAACAATGATCGCGTAGTCGCTGATCGGCTTCACAGGATTTATAAGATTTTCATGATTTACAAGATTCATCTTGTTATGCTGCCAATCTTGTTAATCCTTTGAAACATAATACGGTTAGCCTTCACGCGCCTCACGCACTATCTGTAAAAATTGCTTCGCCCGCTCAGTAATCACCGCGCTTTGTCCCTCGCGGATCGCTTTGATATCGACCAGATCCGCTCCCACGCCCAGAGCTGCCGCACCCGCACGTATAAAATCCGCCGCAGTTTTGAGCGACACGCCGCCAGTCGGCACTAGCTCGATCTGCGGCAGCGGAGCCTTCAACGCTTTGAGATAACTCGCGCCACCGACCGCACCCGCCGGAAACACCTTCACGAAATCGGCGCCCGCATTCCAAGCCTGGACCACTTCTGTCGGCGTCAACGCTCCCGGCATCACGGCGACATCGAGCTTACGGCAACACGCAATCGTTTCGAGATTCAGCGCCGGACTCACGACAAACTGCGCTCCGCTCGAGACACAAGCCTCAGCGATTTCCGGATCGAGCACCGTTCCAGCACCGACGAGCGCGTCTTTTCCATAACGATTCGACACCTCTTCGATCACCTTGATCGCGCCGGGCACAGTCATCGTGATCTCGAGTACCGAGATTCCACCTTCACGAATCGCATCAATCGCGCGCATCGCCTCATCGGAACTCGCCGCACGCACCACCGGAATCACGCCTGTGTCTCTAATCCGTTGGATGACTTCAGCTTTACTCATCGCGCCACTCTCGCCGTTCCGCCTTTCATCACGCGCTCGACTTCCGCGAGTGTGGCCATCGTCGTATCACCCGGCGTCGTCATCGCCAAAGCACCATGCGCCGCGCCACACTCGACCGCCCACTGTGGTCCACGCTCAGTAAGCAATCCATAAATCAACCCGGATGCAAACGAATCACCACCACCGACGCGATCAAGAATCTCCAGTTTCTCACGAATCGGCGCCTGATAAAGTTCGCCGTCTGCGTAACAAACCGCGCCCCAATCGTTAATCGTCGCGGTCTTCGCGTGTCGCAGCGTTGTCGCTACGACTTTGAAATTCGGAAATTCACTCACAGCGCGTTCGATCATGCGCTGAAAGTTTCGCACGTCGAGTTTCGAGTGATGTTCGTCGAGTCCTTCAACTTCGAAACCGAGTGCGGCAGTGAAGTCTTCCTCATTCCCGATCATCACGTCGACGAGGGGCGCCAGTTCACGATTAACAGCAACCGCTTTTGCCTGGCCACCAATCGACTTCCACAGCGAATCACGATAATTCAGATCGTAAGAGATCAGCGTGCCGTGTTTTCGTGCAACTTCCATCGCTTCACGCGCCACTGCCGGAGTTGTTTCCGACAACGCGCAGAAAATTCCGCCCGTGTGAAACCAGCGCGCTCCTTCAGTACCGAAGATTTGTTCCCAATCAATGTCGCCCGGCTTCAACTGCGACACTGCGGTGTGACCGCGATCGGAGCAACCAGCAGCCGCACGAACGCCAAAACCACGTTCGGTAAAGTTCAAACCATTACGAACCGTCCGGCCAACACCATCAAACTTCACCCACTTCAAATGTGACTGGTCTACACCACCCTGATAGATCAGATCCTGGACCAGGCGCCCGACAGCATTGTCAGCCAGTGCTGAAACAACCGCGGCCTCCATTCCAAAGCAACGCTTGAGCCCACGCGCTACGTTGTACTCGCCGCCACCTTCCCAAACCTGAAAGCTGCGCGTGGTCGCAACGCGGCCCTCGCCCGGATCGAGCCGCAGCATCACCTCGCCAAGACTCACAATATCCCAGCGACAGTCCTTCTTCGATTTAGCCTGCAACATTTGTGCTTTTTGTGCCTTATGTGCGTTTTGTGGCTAAAGATTAGCTGGCTCAAGCTTCGGTGACAATAGGTGAAAGACAAGTAGTGCGGCTAAATATGCTGAAGCAGCAATAATAAAAATAGGAACATAGCTCCCGGTTCGTTCGAGTATCTCGCCGACGAGGCGCGCGATCATCATGCCGCCAACTGCGCCCGCCATGCCGCCGATGCCGACGACCGATCCGACTGCGCGACGCGGAAACATGTCGGAAGTTGTCGTAAACAGATTACACGACCAGCCCTGGTGCGCCGCCGCCGCCACACCAATCAAAACAACTGCCACCCAAAGGTTCGAAGTCTGTGCCGCGAAGACGATCGGAACAACTGCGAGCGCACAGATCAACATCGCGAGCTTCCGGCCCGCGTTAATGGTCCAACCTCGCTTGATCAAAGACGACGAGAGCCAGCCTCCACCGATACTGCCGATATCTGCCAGAAGATAGACCACGACGAGTGGCAAACCAAAATCTTTCAAACTCAATCCGTGACGTTTGTGTAAGAAGTCGGGCAGCCAAAAGAGGTACACCCACCAGATCGGATCCGTCATGAACTTTGCGATCGAGAAAGCCCACGTTTGGCGATGCGGAATAAGACGTGCCCACGGCACTTTTTCGACTGGATCAGGAGGATCACTCTGAATGTATTCCAGCTCGGCCTTCGAGAGTGATGGATGCTCTTCAGGACGCCGGTAAAGTGCCCACCACGCGAACAGCCAGATAAATCCGATCGCGCCCGTGATGATGAACGCAGCGCGCCAACCATACCTGATAGTTATGATCGGAACTACGAGCGGCGTAACGAGCGCGCCAATGTTTGTGCCGGAGTTGAAGATTCCGGTGGCGAGAGCGCGCTCTTTCTTCGGAAACCACTCGGCGACTGTTTTAATTGCTGCCGGAAAGTTTCCCGCTTCGCCTAAACCCAGAAAGAAGCGCGCAACACCAAAGCCGAACACCGAACGCGCGAGTGCGTGGCCCATCGCGGCCAGACTCCAGAAGATGATCGCAAGCGAGAATCCCTTGCGCGTGCCGATGCGATCCATAAGACTGCCGACGCCGAGCAGGCCGATCGCGTAAGCCGCCTGGAAAGAAAAGACGATCCAACTGTAGTCGACTTCGGTCCAACCGATTTCGGTCTGGAGTGTTGGCTTGAGGATTCCGATCACCTGGCGATCGATGTAGTTGATCGTCGCCGCGAAGAACAAAAGGGCACAGATGACCCAGCGATAATGGCCCAAAGATGAACGCGGATAGTTGACTGATACTCGTTCTTCGATCATCGACCCATCCATCCTCCGTCGACTACGAGCACGTGTCCGTTGATGTAATTGCTCGCCTCAGATGAAAGAAAAACTGCTGCGCCTGCGAGATCCTCGGGGTCGCCCCAGCGTCCCGCGGGAATGCGCTCGAGGATTTGACGGTTGCGTGTTTCGTCGGCTTGTAAGGCTGCCGTGTTAGAAGTACGCATGTATCCCGGAGCGATCGCGTTTACGTTGATTCTGTGTTTGGCCCATTCGTTTGCGAGTGCTTTTGTCAGTTGGGCCACGCCGCCTTTCGACGCAGCGTAAGCCGGGACGGTGATGCCGCCCTGAAACGACAGTAACGAAGCGATGTTTACGATCTTGCCTCCATCGCCACGTTCGATCATGTGCTTACCGGCGAGCTTCGAGAGACGAAAGACACTCGACAGATTCACTTCAATGACCGTGGCCCAATCTTCGTCGGAATAGTCCTCCGCGGGCGCACGGCGAATCGTGCCGGCGTTGTTGATGAGAATGTCGATGCGTCCGAAACGCTCGATTGTTTGAGCAACAAGATGGTTTGGTGTCTCAGGTTGACTAAGATCGCCACTGATCGCGTGGGCCACTCCTCCAACGCTTGTGATCTGACCACTAGTCGATTCGGGCGAACGCGTGTTGCCGTGACAGGCAACGTGGGCACCCGCCTCGGCCAACGCGATTGAGATTGCCGCGCCGAGACCGGTTGACGCGCCCGTAACCAGGGCCACGCGGCCGTTGAGCTTGAATTGGTCGAGGATCAAGCGGGACCTATCCGTTTAGAAAGTCTTCGCGAAGGGGAGAAAAGATATCGATCAAGACCACTTCTTCATCCATCATCGTGGCGCCGTGCCAGCAGTTTGACGGGAAGTGCAGCACGTCGCCCGCGGACGCGATCTGCTCTTCACCTTCGATAAAAAATCGCACGCGTCCCTGCTCGACGATCGTCATCTGCTCGTGTGGATGATCGTGTTCCGGAGTGACCAGAAACGGCTTGAAGCGGAAACGGCAAATCATCATCCGGTTGCCGACAAACATCTGTCGTTCGATTCCATCCGCCGGATGCTCAACGGGAATGTTGGACCAGTTCAAATGACGGGCAAGGTTGAACCCGTTGCCGTTTCCATTTCCGTTGCCACCGTTTTGAGAAGAGGTGTTGGACATTCTGTTTCCTCTACTTTTTGTCGCTGACAGCTTCCAGACCCGAGCCACCCGCTGCATATTCAGGTTGCACATTCACAACGCCATAGAGACGATCTTCGCCTTCTTTGATAGCTGCCATCATCCACAAAAAGTTTATCTGTCCACCCGGCGCGGCGACATTTGGGTGATAACCCTGCGGCATCAACACACAATCGCCTTCGCGCACCACCTGGACCAGCTCAGGCTTCTGCGGATCGGTGTAGACAAACTGAACTCCAAAAGACGGCGCCGGCATGTCAATAAAAAGATAAGCTTCCTCGAGTAGCTTTGAATGTTCGTGAGGTGGCCATGACGTCCAATTGCCGGGCGTCGAAAAAGTCACACCGGCCATGATGCGGCCCGCTTCGACATTCGCGCCGATGAGCACGTTCAAGTCGCGCTCCGCGGGCGGCTTGCCCGCGATCAAATGGAGCTTCGGGTTCTGGCGCACCTCTTTGTACGACACATACTTCAACGGGTATCGCTTTGCTACGGGAGCTGAAACTTCAGCAAGATCGCAGCCTTCAGATGACTCAACCTCAATGTCCGAATCACGTGGAACATAAACGGCGTCGTAGCGATCGAGCGTAAATGTTTCGCCTTCGGTTCTAACAGTTGCTTTGCCGTTGAGATTTATCAGCCCCACTTCGTGATCTTCGCTATTGAACTTGATTGGCGCATCGCCCGCCGCAAGCGTGATGCGGCCGTAATGCAGGTAACGCGAAGCGGTCGCGCCCGGAGCGACCGATGTGCGGCGACCTTTTCCCTCGTGCGTCTTCGGCACGAAACAGGTTTCCGGTGTGATTGGGTTTTGAATTACTTCCTGATCCATTAATACTCCTCGTCCGCTTTTGACAGGATCTTGTTAATCCTGTCCCAACTTTACCGCGGTGTTAACGCTAGTTTGTATTTTAGGGCGCTGCTGTTCACATTAATATCGCGAGCCTCAAAGACAACATGCAACGGTATCGCACCATGTACACCACGTCCGAGCGCGCTGTTGCCCGTCGCTAGGATCGACGTCTTCACCGGGAAATTCGCGTTACTCAAACTCACATCGAGCGAACTCTTATCGGATCTAAAACTATCAACACGAACTCCATCCACCACGCGTGTCTCAAGCTGATCGTGCGTCGTCGGCACCGCCAACCGCCAGCGACGAATACTAACCGGCTGTTTTGAACTCAATCTTTCCTCGCGCGTCAACGTTCCGTTTTCAATCGCCCACACAACTTCACTCGTCAAACCAACATCCTGAACTTTTCCGGACGGTGTACCAACAACGGCCCACCTGGTCCAACGAACACGCAAGCTGCGACCATCTGCCGCCGGCTCGATAACATCAGCGCCATCAGTTGCCACAACTGTGCGTCCGTCAGCCAGTTCCACGTAAGCCGTCAACACCGGATAGATCTGCTCGACCGGCGCAGCAAATCCGGGCAAGCCATATGGCGCTGGCAAATAGTCTGACATTCCCGGTTTTGGACCAGTTGTGATCGGCAACGCAAAACGAAGCACACCCTGTCGCACTACCCAAACACCCGCCGATCGTTCCGGCGTCTTACGAAAGAACTCGAACCGCGCAACCGGCGGCAGAGTCGGCACAACTGGAAACGTCGCAATCCCTTCTTTCTCGAGCGCGTTCATGATCGGCGTGTGCGAGTTTGCCAGTTTGCCGAAGAACCCCGTCGTCTGCTGCCACTCACGTTCTCGCGATATGTAGGCGTAATTACCGCGTCCGAATGCAAAGATCGAAAGCAAGTGCGTATCGCTGCGATAGTCGTGCTGCAGATAGTTCCACGCCTGGTAATAAAGCGCTGCAATCTCAGCGAGGGGCGCGGGTCTGAACTCAGGATGCGACGCTAAAAAGCCAATTATTTCGGGCGTGTCGAGATAACTAACCACGCCCTGACTGCGCCCCCAGTTGTAACCGTAACCATCTTCCGAAACCACATCCCACCAAAGACGCATTTGCACCTTCAATGAAGGACGTACTTTGTCGAGCAAATCTTTGCGACCCGCCATCTCAGCCGCTTCCCAGATGTAACGAGCGTACTCGTTTGAGTAACGATCGAAACGTCCGGTCGGCGGCGCATCATCAGCGTAAAGATTGCCCTCGATGAATTGAACCGCCGCGCGATCGAGTAGCTTGTCAAGAAACGCCCGGTCATTTGAAATCCCAAGCTCGTAGCCGATACTCGCGATCCGCGCCGCAACGCCGAGATAATTCTCAGCCAGATTGATAACGCGATTCGTCTTCGGATCGTAAAACCGTTCCGGGTTGAGCAACGACCGCCAGGCCCTCTGCTCTTCCGGCGAAAGACTTTGCCAGAGCGGATTGCTCTTCAGATCGCGGCCGAAATGACGCAACGCGAGCGCAGCATACAGTTGCGAAAACGCCTTACTGCCCGCACGCGACTCAATCAAACCGATCTGGCCCACGAGCTTCGCCAGATCGCGACCCGCTAACTCGCGATTACCCGTCGTCTCCGCGTAAGCCGCCAGCGATCGCATGAACGTGCCCCACGAAAACTCACCCGTGGTCGGCACACCAAGGACGCGATCGGGTGGCGGATCCAGCGACTTGATCGCGCTCAGGTGAGCCGCGAGTTCCTTGCCAAGAAACGTATTTACTTCATCACGGAGACTGGCTGTTGTCACCGTGCTCGCCTGAGCCGTAACAAAAGCGGTAACACAGATTACGCAGATAAAGAACGATTTCATTTTAGAAAGTCAGCTTCAACCCGAACTGAATATTCCGCGGTGGACCAGACGTTGAAATCGTCCCAAATGCCGCGCTGCTGAGATTGCTCTCCAGGTCGCGGAAGTTGGTGCGATTGAACGCGTTGAAGATATCAGCCTGGAAGCGCAACTTAAACCGCTCAGTCAGCCCGAAGTTCCGACGCAGCGAGAAATCCCACGTCTGCGCGCCCGGACCCAGGATTGTGCCGACGCCGCAAGTGCCGCGGCGCGTGTCGGGAGCAATCGCAAAAGCTTCACGTCTGGCCCAATTGTTTGGACCACGCTCGCCATCCTCAAAGAGCGGCTCGCTGCTGAGACAATCGGCGCGACGATTACCGAATACAGAGTTCGCCGTTCCAGTGGCTGTCAGGTATGGACCGGATTGTAACCGCATAACACCGCTGACTTCGTAACCGTCGAGCACGGCCTTTGCAAAACCGCGTGTGCGACTAAACATCCGCACGTTGTAAGTGTAAGTAAGAGCGAAGACGTGACGCCGATCGAACGTTGCCGGTCCGTAGTTGAATCGCCGGTTGAACGGATCTTCCGGGTTGTCGTTGAAGCCGCTCGCATCCGTCAACACTTTGGACCACGTGTACGAAGTAGTCATCAACAGATCTCCTTTGCGCTTCGCGGCGTAAAGTTGCATGCCGTGATAGTTCGACGTCGAATCACTCAAACGCATTCTGATCGCCGTGTAACCTTTGAACGGCCGCAGTGCATTGACGTTGACGTTCGGACCCGGCGGAAGATTCAGGCGAAGTTGTTCAAATGTCGGCTGGTTGATGTCAGGCTGGCGAATCAAGTGCCGGCCGAGATTACCAACATAAGCCGCCTCCGCGAAGATCCCGTGCGGCAGCTCGCGTTGCACACTGAGGCTGTAGCTCATCGTGTACGGCGTATCGAGCTCGGGATTTACCGCATTGATCTGTGCAAACGGCGCCGCCGCTGTCGAACCGCCTGTGATGTTGCTCAGGTTTGCGTTTTGGAACTGCGCGCTCGTCGCGAATGGCGGATTGCTGAGCGACGGGAAGATCAGGTTTCCTTCGATGCGATCGTAGTACATACCGAAGCCGCCGCGAATCGAAGTCTTGTTATCGTCAAAAGGCGCATACGCGAAACCTACGCGCGGCATGAAATAGTGATGCGGCTCGTATAGACCACGCGGGGCGCCAGTCGGCACCGCTCTTACTTCAGCACTATCCCCACCCGGCACACGACCGAGTTCTTCCGACGGTACGCCATCGCCGGCGCGAACGAGTCCATTAAAACGATTGCCGCCTTTCGTCGTGTCGATGTTTCCGTTGGCGAGAATCGTGACTGCCTGCGCCGGGTTGTAAAGAGCCGGATCAAAGTTGGCCATATTGTTCGCCTGCGTATATATCGGCAAACCATATTGATATCGCATACCGAGTTCGAGACTCAGCTTGCGATTCACTTTCCAACTATCGGCAACAAACGCTTCAGTTTGCGTGAAGCGGAAGAAGCCCATCGGATCGAGAGCTTGTTCGCTGTAAGTTCTGAAATTTCCGAGCAGCGCATCGGCGAAAGAGTTGTTCGAGGTTCGAGTGTTACCGCCGGTATTGAAGTCCACCTGTCCGGCGTACGTCGTGCGCGCGTTTTGATCGATGCGATTGCGCGTGACACTCAAGCCTGTCTTGAACGTGTGATTGCCGCGCACGAGTGTGATGGTGTCGGCGGCGTTAATGTCGGTTGTCGGCGACAGCAACGAACGGGCGGCGCCGAAGAAACTGGCGAAGCCATTGATCGTCGTGTCAGGAATCGAATTCTCAAATCTGCCGCCGTTAAAGAACAGTTGCTGGAACGCGAAGCCATAAGTCTCGCGCTTCCAGAGTTCACCATCAGGTGGAATTCGCTGGGCAATCCATGCGCCGGTGACTTTCGCTTCGTTAATGAAAGTCGGGCTGATCATCCAACTGTGCGAGAGCTGGATCGAAGTTCCCGGACGCTGGCGAAGACTGGGAATCGTCGGCACTTGCGTGGTGATGAACGTACCGAACGGGTCGATCAAAACGTTCTTGTCG
>DATEIS010000493.1:0-4768 GCA_035278765.1 Pyrinomonadaceae bacterium
GCGCTCTGACCGCGATTTGGCGTCTTTAATTGGCAACTAGGTAAAAGGGAATCTCACAATGTCTGCAAATCTGCTTCAAACAATTAATACAGGGTTAGGAAGACGTACCAGTCAGGCGCCTGAGCGTGAGGACTTCTCCAAAATCGCCACCGCCGTCAGGATTCCAAATCTTATTGAGATTCAACGCGAGTCGTATAACCGATTTCTGCAGATGGACCTGCTGCCGGAAGAGCGTGAAGCTACCGGTCTCCAGGCCGTCTTTCAGTCGGTTTTTCCAATCTCTGACTTCCGTGGCACCGCCACGCTCGACTTCGTCGAGTACCAGATCGGTAACTGGCAGTGCAAATGCGGACGTCTCGAAGGTCTTAATTATCTCAGGTCAAACTGTAAGAACTGCGGCGCGACGATAAAGGTGAACCCGCTGGCTGCCGGCGACACGCTTTGTCATCGGTGCGGCACGTTCAATTTTGTTCGCCCGCAACTTTGCGAAAACTGCGGCGAGCCCGTCGGTCTGAAACACAAGCACGACCAGCAGGAGTGCCAGGAACGCGGCATGAGCTACAGCGTTCCGCTCAAGGTAAAGATCCGTCTAACGGTCTTTGATAAGGATCCGGACACGGAAGTGCTTTCGATCCGCGACATCAAGGAAGAGGAAGTCTTCTTCGGCGAAATCCCGCTGATGACTGACAACGGTACTTTCATCATCAACGGTACCGAGCGCGTCATCGTGTCGCAGCTTCATCGTTCGCCCGGTGTCTTCTTTAAACGCGGCGCAATCTACGTCGCCAAGATCATTCCGTATCGCGGTTCTTGGGTAGAGTTTGAATACGACCAGAAGAACTTGCTTTACGTGCGTGTCGGAAAACGCAAGTTTCTGGCTTCGATCTTCCTGCGAGCACTCGGTCTCTGGTTCAATCAGAAAGTCGACTTCAAGGGTCTGCGCACCGATTCACAGCTCGAAGAGGGTGTGAAGAATGCCTCATTCACCGATGAGGACATGATCCGCGCGATCTACATCACGGACGAAATTCATCTCCAGGACGGCCATCTGAAGGTGCAGATTCCGGAACACGGACCGACCAATCTCGTCGGCATGAAAGTCGACCAGGACATCAAGGGTAAGGGACCGGATCCGATTGTTCGTGCCGGTAAGAAAGTTGCGACCTCCGCACTCGAAGCGTTGCGCAAGGCTGGCATTACTGAAGTCGAGGTCGACTCGCAGCAATTTGAGGGCGCCTTCGTTGTGGCTGACATCGTCAACACGGAGAGTGGCGAAATCATTCTCGAGGCGAATAACGAGATCACGCCGGCGAAACTCCAGGAAATCATCGAAGCCGGTATCACCAGCTTCTCGGTGTTCTTCCCAGAGCGCGACGACGTTGGACCAGTGCTTTCGTTGACGTTGAAGAAAGACGTCATCACCAAGCCGGTCGATGCGCTGCTCGAGATTTACCGCAAGATGCGTCCGGGCGATCCGCCGACCGTGCAAACAGCTTATCGCCTACTCGAAGCGATGTTCTTCGATCCGCGCAAGTTTGATTTCTCGCGCGTCGGTCGTCTCAAGTTCAACATCAAGATGGGCAAGGGCGAGCGCGATCGAATCGAGGATCCATTACTCTCGGCTCACGATTTCTACGAGGTCGTTTCTTACGTTTTGAAGATGCGTAAGAATCCGTCTGAATACCAGGCGGACGATATCGATCACCTGGGTAATCGACGTGTGCGAGCGGTTGGTGAGTTGCTGGAAAACCAGTTCCGCATCGGCCTCGAGCGCATGGAGCGTGCGATCAAGGAGAAGATGTCGATCCACCAGGAAATGCAGACAACGATGCCGCGCGATCTCATCAACGCGAAGCCGGTGACGGCCGCGGTGCGTGAGTTCTTCGGGTCGAGCCAGTTGTCGCAGTTCATGGACCAGACAAATCCGCTTTCGGAGATAACACACAAACGTCGTCTCTCGGCACTTGGACCGGGCGGTCTTTCGCGTGAGCGCGCCGGGTTCGAAGTACGCGACGTGCACCCGACGCACTACGGACGCATTTGTCCTATCGAGACGCCTGAAGGTCCGAACATCGGACTCATCTCGAGTCTCTCGTGCTTCGCGCGTATCAACGAGTTTGGGTTTATCGAGGCGCCGTATCGCAAGGTCAGTGATGGTCGCGTGGTGGAGTACGTGCGCGTCATCAACGGCGGCGACACCAAGCTCAAGCCCGGCGAGCACATTCCCGTCGAAGAAGTCGAGAAGGCTAACAAGAAACTCAGCGGCGAGTCTCGACAAGCGGATTACGAGCCGTGGCCGTTCTATCTGACAGCGTGGGAGGAAGACAAACACGTTGTCGGACAGGCCAACATCGAGCTTGACGAAAACGGCCACATCATCAACGAGCGTAACGCGGCGCGAAAAGCCGGTGAGTTCATTCTCGCTTTGCGCAAAGACATCGAGTATGTCGACGTCTCGCCGAAGCAACTCGTCTCAGTGGCCGCATCGCTGATTCCGTTCCTTGAGAACGACGACGCGAACCGCGCGCTGATGGGTTCAAACATGCAACGCCAGTCAGTGCCGTTGCTCCGTGCCGAAGCTCCGTACATCGGAACCGGCATGGAGAAGGTGACTGCTCGTGACTCCGGTGCTGTGGTCGTGGCCAAGCGCGACGGGGTGGTCGACTACGTCGACTCCGAGCGCATCATTGTCAAGGCTGATCACAACGTCGACGGCACGATTTCGCGCGAGGTGACGGCTGACATCTACACGTTGATCAAATTCAAGCGTTCGAACCAGAACACTTGTATTAATCAACGTCCGATCGTCCACGTCGGTGAGCGCGTTGAGAAGGGCCAGGTAATCGCCGATGGTCCATGTACCGATCGCGGTGAGCTGGCGCTGGGGCGTAACGTTCTCGTCGCCTTCATGCCGTGGCGCGGTTACAACTTCGAAGACGCGATCCTCGTTTCTGAGCGACTTGTGAAAGAGGACTACTACACCTCGATTCACATCGAAGAGCTCGAAATCGAAGCTCGTGACACGAAGCTTGGTCCAGAGGAAATCACACGCGACATCCCGAACGTCGGTGAGAACATGCTCCGCGATCTCGACGAGAGCGGCATCATTCGCATCGGCGCTCAGGTGAAACCCGGTTCCATTCTCGTCGGCAAAGTGACACCGAAAGGTGAAACCCAACTGACGGCGGAAGAGAAACTGTTGCGCGCAATCTTCGGCGAGAAGGCCGGCGACGTGAAGGATGCTTCGCTCGTCAGCCCGCCGGGAATCGATGGCACGGTCGTTGACGTCCAGGTCTTCACCCGCAAGGGTCAGGAGAAAGATCAACGTTCACTCGCTATCGAACAGGACGAAGAAGATCGCCTGCGACGCGACCTTGAAGACGAAATTCGTATCCTGCGCGAGCAGCGCGACGAGCGAATTTACGAACTGCTCGAAGGTCGCAAACTCTCAGCGGATCTGACATCGAATCGCGAAGTAGTAATTGAGAAGAATATTCCAATCACACGCGAGATGCTGAAGGCCGTCGAGCCGAAAGCATTGCGTAAGGTGCAACTCGCTTCTTCGCGTTTGGACATCGGCGCGGAGATCAAAGAATACGAAGATCGCACCGAACGTCAGATCAAGATCCTCTCCGACATCTACGAAGAGAAGATCGCGAAGCTGCGACAGGGCGACGAGCTTTCACCGGGCGTGATCAAGATGGTGAAGGTGTTCATCGCCATGAAGCGCAAGCTGTCAGTCGGCGACAAGATGGCCGGTCGTCACGGAAACAAGGGTGTCATCGCACGCATACTTCCGGAAGAGGACATGCCTTACCTGCCCGATGGAACCCCGGTGGAGATCGTTCTGAATCCCCTCGGCGTGCCTTCGCGCATGAACGTGGGCCAGATCCTCGAGACGCATCTTGGCTGGGCCGCGCGCGTGCTGGGAATGCACTTCGCGACGCCAGTGTTCGACGGCGCCACGGAAAACGAGATCAAGAAGAAGCTGCAACTGTCCGGTGAACGCGCACGCGAACTCGGATTGCCTGAGATTGTTAACGAGTCAGGCAAAGCAGTGTTGTACGACGGTCTAAGTGGCGATCCCTTCGAGCAGAAAGTGACGGTCGGATACATCTACATGTTGAAGCTGTCGCACCTCGTCGACGACAAGATCCACGCCCGCTCGATTGGACCGTACAGCTTGATCACGCAGCAGCCGCTCGGTGGTAAGGCGCAGTTTGGTGGTCAGCGCTTTGGAGAAATGGAGGTGTGGGCGCTCGAAGCTTACGGCGCGGCACACATTCTTCAGGAGTTGTTGACGGCCAAGTCTGACGACGTTGCCGGTCGCTCGAAGATCTACGAGGCGATCGTGAAAGGGGAAGCCGACTTCGATCCAGGTCTGCCGGAGTCGTTCAACGTGCTCGTGCGCGAACTACAGTCGCTCTGTCTCGATGTTGAGTTGATCAATAAGAAGGCAGCAGGCGATGGCACTGGCGCGGAAGAGGGCGTTGGTGAAGCGATCGTTACCAGTGCGGTAGAAGCCTAAGGCTGAACTTGGAGCTTTGTACTTTGTTCTTTGCAAAGCACAAAGCTCCAAGAACAAAGATCAAAATAGTTGTTTCGTGTAATTGAACAACGGAGAAATTAAAGTGTTTCGATTCCAACAAGAAAAGACGCAACTGGCTCCAGACTTTGAGGCTATTCGTATCTCACTTGCGTCACCGGAAAAAATCCGGCAATGGTCGCATGGTGAGGTGACCAAACCAGAAACAATCAACTACCGCAC
>DATEIS010000494.1:0-5612 GCA_035278765.1 Pyrinomonadaceae bacterium
AACGCAAGGCGCTGCACAATTTACAATCGGTCAATCACGTGCCTCTGATCTATGGGGCCATCAGGTGCAGTTTTCCGACACTGTGTCGTGGTCAACTGGAAAACACTACCTGCGATTTGGCGGCAGCATCGTTCATCACACTTCCGGTGGTACGGGAAGCGAACCCGGCACTGCAATCCTCGGTACGTTTACTTTCGTTAATGGCACCAAGCCATTCGATCAATTAACACTCGCCGATGTGCAGAGCTACACGCAGCCGATCAATTTCGGCATCAGCAGTTACGAGTTGCCGCAATGGCTCAATACCGTCTTTGTGCAGGACAACATTCACCTGCACCGCGATTTCACACTTGACGTTGGTCTCCGCTATGACCGCCAAACTCTCACCGACTCTAAAAATGACTTTGCCCCGCGTATCGGTTTTGGTTGGCACCCAGGTGGCGATTCACGAACCTCTATTCGAGGTGGTTACGCGATGTACTACACGCAGATTCGTGCGAATGCTGTCGCGGGTTATCTCGTGAACGGTCTCGACGGTTTGACCACCTACACCGCTAACCCGGGACAGACCGGTTTCCCAACTTGTCTCGTCGGCTCTTGTCTTCCGGTTGCGCTCGATCCGAAAACCATTCCAGCTTCGCAATTACCCGCCCGCGACATCACCATCAGGGCCGGTTTGCGGGACTTTTATCGCGAGCAATTTGCACGATTCGGATTGAACTTCGACCGGCTACCGAATTATCCGGACAAGCTCGTGAATCCGCGGAGCCAGGTCATTACACTCGGCGCTGAGCGAGAATTTTTTAAGGGATTATTTTTCGGCGCCGATTACGTCCATCAGCATTGGACCAATCTCGATCGCACTGTTGATCTGAATGCGCCTGCGCCAATCGATCGGGCCACAACGCCGACTCGAACGGTTGCTGCCGCTAACTTGACGCGACCAATTCTTCCAGTTAACGGAGGTGTGCGGCAGGTTAACGTGATCATGAATCTCGGTGTGGCTGATTACGATGGTTTACAGACTCAGTTTAGCTATCGTGGCAATCGAAAAATTTACGCGTCAGTGAGCTACACCTTGGCGAAAGCAACGAACACTTTCGAGCCTGACGGGAACGGCATCGGTCCCAACGAGAGTCACATCAGCGCACTGGGTGAGATTGAACGTGGTCCAAGTGTCGTCGATCAACGCCATCGCGCTGTGATCACCTTCCATTATCGTTTCCCGTTCGACATCACGGGCGGCACGGTGTCGATGTTTGCGTCGGCGCGTCCGTTTAATGCCACGACCGGTATCGACAACAACGGCGACGGCATCAATAACGATCGGCCCTTCATCAATGGCGCGGTGCTTAGGAAGTCGGCGTTTCGCGGGACGGCAACGTCGGATGTGGCGGCGTTTGTTGAGAAGCGCTTCAAGTTTTCAGAAAGCAAAGCGCTGTTGTTGAGGGTTGAGGGATTCAATCTTTTCAATCACGGGAACTTCCTCGGGCGAGGCGTGACGACTTTCGGGACGGGGACAACCGCAGCGCCGACGTTTGGACAGTTCGCGGCGGGTGTTGGAACGTCCGCGAATGCTATCCCGGCGTTTGCGAATATAGATCCGCCACGAATGTTTCAGTTGCAGGCGCGCTTCGTTTTTTAAGCCACAGATTACACGGATTCACACAGTTAAAAATAAATCCGTGTGAATCCGTGAAAATCCGTGGCTGAACTAAACTGTTGGTGGTACGTCTTCGAAGGGAAGATCGGGTTGGTAGCTCTTGTCGCGGCCGGCGACGTAGAGTCGCATCACGAACCACAGAATTCCGAGCGCTACGGCGATCCAGAGGACGGTCCAGAAAATCGCTGGAACGCCCGTGGCGTTTGCCATGTTCACAGCGTCAGTAGGAACTGTTGGTCCCAATGGATTCGCGAGGAAGAAGACTGTCTTTAAATCAAAGAGTGCATTCAAGACGCTTTGCACTGCCAGGAAGCTCACGAAGAACGTTGCCACGCGTGCACTGGCGAACCGTGCAATCAAAACCAGACCGGCTGAAATGAAGAGGCCCGCGAAAAGTGTAAACGGGATTCCCGACCAGGCATTAATCCAGAAGAGTGGCTTGATAAGTCCGAAAATCATCGTCAGGCCGAAAATAAAAATTGCGCAGCTCAGCAGGACGATTCGCGCCGCCACGGCTTTGCGAATCAGAACCAGCAACAACGCGCCAAAGGCCATCGCACCGAGATAGCCTGCACTCGAAATGAAGATTTGTGAGATTAGTCCGCCTTGCGTCGCATAGGTTTCCCCGCTGGCGTCTGTCGCAACGCTCAGGCTCGCGACTGAATTTCCGGTCAGCAAAGCCGCTAGAGCGTGTCCGCCTTCATGTATGAACGTCACGAAAATTCGGAAAGGATAGGTTAAAAACTCGGCAAAGGGGATGAACCAAAGCACCACGGAAATCGTGGCGGCGATGAGCAGCGTCATTGCCTGAGGTCGTGCGTCTTGTGAAAGCCTTAATCTCATTTCAACACTCCGGTAAGTCGGCGGAAATTTGTGGCCTTATTCTAGTACCGGGATGAATAACGCACAACATTGGCGGGAGGTTCCAGAAGCATCCGCAGATTACGCAGATTCCCGCGCGTAGTCGCCTGACTTGCCCCCGGTTTTACTCTCCAGCCGCACGTCCGTAATCGTCATCCCTTTTTCGAGGGCTTTGCACATGTCGTAAACCGTCAGGGCGGCGACGGAGACGGCGGTCAGCGCCTCCATTTCCACGCCTGTTTGCGCATGTGTCGACACTTCTGCTTCGAGCGAAACGCCATCGTCCTCAAGCCGTGCCTGCACGTCGACATGTGTTATCGGCAATGGGTGACAAAGCGGAATCAGATCGGAAGTCCGTTTTGCCGCCATAATTCCCGCGAGACGCGCTGTTTCCAGCGGATCGCCTTTCGGAGTTCGATGTTGGCGCAAAGCCGCCACAGTGTCGTTCGTCATCAAAACTCGTGCGGACGCGACCGCGCGTCGCGACGTGACCTCTTTACTTCCCGTATCGACCATGCGAACGCGCCCCTGATCGTCAACGTGCGAAAGGTTTGGCATGGCCGGAAGTAGATAACAAAAACTTTTGACAGGCAAGTAGATCTCGACATCTGACCATGTTTGCGTCTATCCTCATGCGTTCCGGGACGAGAGCCTCATTCAGGATTGCTCTCATGTGCTGTGCTCCTTCCCAAATCTCGAGCCTGGGTTGTTCTAGTAGTAAATCAACGGTTAGAAAAACCGATTTGCCGTGCGTGGCGTACTTTAATAGGCATTAATTATAGGAATTAGATCGCTCATTCGACTTTTGACTCGGAGGTTCCCTGTGTTTGAGACGGATAAAGAAGTACTTGACTGGTATGAGAAGCAGCCCCGCGCTCTATCAAGGGAGTACGTCAACAGCATTAAATGGAATGAGATCAAGAACTACGAAGTAAATCCCGCCTTTATACCAGTGCTGGTTTACATGCGCGATATCGAGTACTTCACTGATATGTACTATCAGGAGTTGCGACGCACGCCGACGGGCAAAGATCCGATTATCAGAAAGTTTATGGATCGCTGGAGTATCGAAGAACTCCATCACGGCAACCTGCTGAATCGCTTTTTGGAAGAGTCTGGATATCCAACTGGAAAGAACTGGCAGGTTGAAGCGACGCGTAAGATTCCGCGGCTCTACACCATCGGCAGCTACCTGGTGGACCATGCGTCCCGACCATTCGGAAAATATTTTCACGGGGCGCACATGGTTTGGGGTGCGATCAACGAGATCACGGCGATGAACGCTTACCGGCGACTTTCAGAACTCGCTGGTCATCCCGTGTTGGAACAACTCTTGATCGGAATCGTGCAGGAAGAATCGATCCATTCGAGTTTCTACTGGAACGTCGCGCGCGTGAAACTTCGTGAAACTGAGTTTTCGAAAAAGCTGGCGCGCTTCATTATCGGAAAGTTCTGGTCGCCGGTGGGGAACGGAGCCAAGCCCAAGGGCGAGGCAGACTATGTTATGGCGACGCTCTGGCCCGGTAAAGAAGGTCTGGAACTATTCGATCAGAAAATTGCCAGTCGCATCGAACGTTTGCCGGGCTTCCTTGGATTCAAAGGGTTGACCGCACGTGTCGCTCCGATCGTGCAGAAATGTGCGACGGTGAACGTTGTTGGTGCGTTGTGTGCTTCGTTGTGGCTTTGCTAAGTAACAGCTAGTGCAGGCGAAGCACGTTAACGATCGATCCGGCTTCGATCGATTTAAGATTTGCGGGAACGATTAGCAGTGCGGTCGTTAACGCAAACGCGACAAAATCCGAAGAGCCACCCCACTTCAACGGAAACGCGATGAGCTCTGCATCGTCGTTTGTCGTTAACTGCGCAGGTAAGTAACTATCTCGGTCTGCCGTTCCCTTAACACTTCGCGCCACTGCGGCGGTTTCACGCTTCAACGTGGGGTCCGTTGCGCCCTGCATCGTGAGTAGTGCTGTTCGTGCAAATAGATTGAACGTCACTGCCACTGACACGGGATTGCCGGGCAGTCCAAAGACGAGAGTTCCGGTTGGCAAACGCGCGAACACTGTTGGTTTGCCGGGACGAAGCGCAACGCGCTCAAAAAAGATCTCCGCATCGAGTTCTTTGAGTGCGGACTTCGTAACGTCATAAACACCCATCGAGACGCCGCCCGAAGTCACTATCACATCACAACGCTCGGCAGCTTCGCCGATTTGTTTTTTCAACAGCGACGTTTCATCGCCCGTAAGCGGCATGCGTTCGACAGTAGCGCCTGCCAACGCTGCGTAAGCACTGATCGAATAGTTATTCGAATCACGAATCTGATCTTGTCCAGGTGTTTGATCGACTGAAACCAGTTCAGTTCCCGTGGCGAGAACTGCGACGCGCGGCCTGCGAAATACTTCCACGTTCGCATAACCAAATGCCGCGAGCACTGCCATCATTGCAGCATTGATAACGGTCCCGGCATTCAGAACCACTTCGCCTGCTTTGATCTCAGCGCCGCGTTTGACGATCGACTTTCCGAGTTCGACCGTCTCGAGCAGTTCGACTACTGTGCCGTCTTTGAGTTCGTGAGTTAATTCAACCTGCTGGACGCTGTCAGCGCCTGCGGGAACCGGTGCGCCGGTCATGATGCGCACGGCCTGTCCTTCTTCCAACTGATTGTGCCAACCTCTGCCCGCGGCCGACTCACCCGCGATACGCAAGCGGACCGGCGCCGTTTTCACATCCTCCGCACGAACAGCATAACCATCCATCTGCGAGCGGTCGAAAGGCGGCAGGTCAGAATCGGCAACGACATCTTCCGCCAGTACTCTTCCCAAAACCTCATCGAGTCTCACTCGCTCAGTCGGCAGCCTTAGCGTCTGCTGCCTAACAATCTCGATAGCCTCCGCAACTGAAATCATTTCTTTTATGTGCTTTTTGTGCCTTATTGTGGCTAATAATCGTGGCTAAAAACCGAAAGGCCGGTTTTGGACCGGCCTCTCAAGGTTGGCGGAGGCATTCAGCCTCGATTGGTTACCGTCCTCACCCCGGCAACCACATTCACCGTTGGAGAGGATTTTATTCAAAACTGACGCGCGGTCAA
>DATEIS010000495.1:0-16960 GCA_035278765.1 Pyrinomonadaceae bacterium
TCGATACGTGAATCCGATCCAAAACCACGGGCGGCCACGGAGGGCCGCCCCTACAGTACGTCCAATTCTTTCCTATTGACAGCCGATAGGAAGGGCAATATATTGCGCGAGCATGTTCGACTGGATCAAGATGCGCTTGCGGGCGTTATTTCGCAGGGAACAAGTGGAGCGAGAGCTCGACGACGAACTGCGCTTTCATCTCGAACGCGACGCCGATCGGAACCGGCGAGACGGAATGAGCCATGATGACGCGCACTACGCCGCACTCAAATCCTTTGGTCCGCTCGAACGATCGAAAGAAGAATCCCGTGACGCGCGTGGCGTGCGGCTGGTCCATGAGTTTGTGCAAGACCTGCGGTACGGCGCACGACTCCTCGCGAAGAATCCCGGCGTCACCCTCATAGCCATCGTAACGCTCGCGCTCGGCATCGGCGCCAACACTGCGATCTTCAGTGTCGTCAATGCATTTCTCCTGCGCCCTTTGCCTTACGGCGATCCGGACCGCCTCGTGATGGTGGATTCACAGCAACGCGGTCAATCAATGGGAGTTTCCTATGTCGACTACCAGGATTGGCTGCGACAGAACAGCGTCTTCGACAACCTCGCATTCTTCAATCTGCGTTGGAATGCAAACCTCGACTTCGGTAACGAAACTGAAACCCTTAATCTAACCTTCGGCACCGCCAATCTGTTTTCAACTCTGCAAGTAGCGCCCATGCTCGGCCAGGGTCCAACAGCGGGAAATAACGACACAGTCATCCTGAGCCACGGCTTGTGGCAACGACGCTTCGGCAGTGATCCATCGATCGTTGGCCGGCAGTTGCGCATCGACGGTCAAAGTCTGACCGTGATTGGCGTGATGCCAGCCGGCTTTCGCTTTCCTTTTCAGAGTGACCTGTGGTGGCTAAACGATCGCTACTTCAATCGCGAGAATCGCGGCATGCGTATCGATCAGACGATCGGCCGCCTGAAGTCCGGCGTTTCGCCCGCACAGGCGCAAGCAGAGATGCGTGAAATCGCAGCGCGCCTTGCTCAAACCTATCCCGACACCAACACCGAAGTCACCGCAAGTGTCGTCTCATTGAGAGATTTCTGGTTCGGAAAATTGCGACGCTCCTTCTGGCTGCTCTTCGGCGCGTGTGGCTTCGTGTTGTTGATTGCGTGCGCCAATGTCGCGAACTTACTGATGACGCAGGCGACGGTACGCGAGCGTGAGCTGGCAGTACGCGCGGCACTCGGCGCCAGCCAGGGACGTCTGATCCGGCAATCGATTTCAGAAGCTTTTCTGTTCGTTTCTATTGGCGGTGTCAGTGGACTGCTTCTCGGCGCCTTGAGTTTACGAGCCCTCGTTGCACTGTTGCCACAAGAACTGTTGCCCTTCTTTGTGAAGATCGAACTCGACGGCCGGGCATTGATCTTTACGTTGCTAATCTCAGTTGTAACGGCCCTATTGGTTGGTCTCATCCCGGCGTTACGATCCGCGTCTATCGATCTGGACCAGTCGCTCAGAGAAGGCGGCAAATCCAGCACCGGCGCAGGCCTGCAACGCGTTCGAGGGTTGTTAGTGGTAACAGAAATCGCGTTGGCTGTCGTGTTGCTCGCCGGCGCAGGACTGATGCTGCGAAGTTTCATGCGTTTGCAGAGCACATCACCCGGTTTCACAGCCGAAGGTGTGCTTCATCTCGAAATCAATCCAACCTATCAGCGCCGTGAAGATTACCGCGTCGAGTTCATGTCGCGACGCTATCAACAGTTGCTTCAGCAAGTGGCGCAGGTGCCGGGTGTGATTGCTGTCGCGGCTAACAGTGATTTGCCGTTTGTTGGCCAGAAGCCATGGTATAGAGGCGAGTTTTCGATTCAAGGCCAGAGCGCGGAAGAACAAAAGCAGAATCCGCTGGTGAATTACCAGGCAGTTTCGCCTGACTATTTTGAAGTGATGCAGATCCCCGTGCTTCGTGGCCGCGTCTTTAATGACAACGATAATTTCAAGCCCGGCGGTCATCGCGAAGTTGCCATCGTTAGCAAGCAGTTAGCAGAGCGGATGTGGCCCAACGTTGATCCGATAGGCAAGCGAATCAATTGTGATGACGACGGAAGTGGATGTGGCGAAATCATTGGCATCGTCGGTGATGTTAAGCACAACAGTCTGGTCGACGACGTCGGTTACGATATTTATTTTGCATGCTATCAGAGTTACAGCAAGCAAACTCACTTTGTGGCACGCACGCATGGCGATCCGATGATGCGTGCGAAAGAAATCCAGCGAGCGATCTGGCAAGCTGCTCCCGATACGGGCGTCTTCAATGTGATGCCGGTGACGATGTTGTCGCAGAACACGGTTTGGCAATCACGAGTTTGGGGACTGTTGTTCGCCATCTTCTCGGGCATTGCCCTCGTGATGGCGGCCGCGGGTATCTATGGAGTGATGGCGTATTTCGTAACTCAACGCACTCGGGAGATTGGTGTGCGAATAGCGCTCGGCGCCCAATGGCGTGACGTGCTGACGCTGATTTTGAGAAGTGGGATGTCGCTTGTCGTCGTGGGTTTGGTGCTTGGTCTTGCAGGCGCGTTGGCACTAACTCGCCTGATGAACACGTTGCTGTTTGAAGTTTCGCCGACGGATCCGATCACATTTGCCGCCGTGGCGCTTTCCGTGATCCTCGCCGCGCTGCTCGCCTGTTACATTCCGGCAAGACGCGCGACCAAAGTTGACCCGCTGATCGCATTGCGTTACGAGTAGAACGTCACTGTGGATCGGGGTCAGTACCGTAACGCGGTAGCGTCGGGTCGAGGTTGGGCCTACATAATCGAGGAATATCGTAGACCCGACGCTACCGCGTTACGGTACTGACCTCCTCCAAGCCGGGATCCCGACATTGAGGCAAGCTACATCAAACTGGAGCCGACAGCGCTGAAGAGTGGAATGAGTGCCTGAACCTGAAAGGCTTCCTTCTCCCGCGGCTGAAATCGCACGCGAAGAATGCGCCGGCCGTCGACTCGCTCGACATGAAACGTTCCGCTTTCGTGATCGACCTCATCGCCAACATTCAAAACTCTGCCAGCTCTGGTCATCAGGAAACCTGCGATCGTCGTGTACCCGTCGCGCTCGGGAAGTGCCAGGCCGAGTTGCTGATTCGCGGCACGCACGGCCAGCATACCGTCCAAAACAAAGCTTTCCCGGTCCCGTTTGATCTGCGATTTCGTTTCTTCGTCAAACTCGTCGTCGATCTCGCCGACAATCTCTTCCAACAGATCCTCCAGGGTAAGAATGCCCTCGACGCCGCCGTGTTCGTTTACTACAAAAACAAAATGCACTCTGGTTGCTTGCATGTGTTTCAACGCCTCGCCTGCTGAAACAGTTTCGGGAATAAACGCCGGCGGCCGTGCCAGACCCTCGAGACGAAACGACTTTGCGTCCAGCCGGCCCATATCGACGTCCTTGCGATAGAGAACACCAACAATGTCGTCGAAGTTTTGTCGATAAACTGGCAGCCGCGAAATTCCCGAAGAGCGAAATGCCTCTCGTGTTTCCTCTAACGAAGCAGTGACAGCTAGTGCCTGGATCTGCGTGCGAGGCACCATAGCCTCTCGCACGCTGACTTCGGAAAACTCGAATACACGATGAATCAGTTGGCGCTCTTCTGCGTCAACGTGTCCGCTCTTTTGAGAAATATCGACCAAGTGGCGGAGCTCGGCTTCAGTGTAAACGGATGCGTGCTCGCCTGAAGGGTGTAATCCAAAGAGTCTTACGGTCCGGATGCCTGCCCAATCGAGAACACGTATGGGCCAACGAAAGATCTTGTAAAACGCCTCCATGGGCCAGGAAATTGCGAGCGCCACTTTTTCCGCACGTTCAAGAGCGAGTGTCTTCGGCGCGAGTTCTCCGAGCACGATGTGCAGAAACGTGATGATCGTGAAAGCTACAATGAACGCGACAGTGTGAAGTGTTACTTCCGACACTCGCCCTTTTAACGGCGCTTCAAGCATGTGGGCAAAGACCGGCTCACCGACCCAGCCGAGTGCGAGCGAAGCCATCGTGATGCCCAATTGCGTTGCGGAAATGTAGCCGTTGAGGTTGCTGAGCAGGCGCAACAATCGCTTTGCTTTCGAGCTGCCGCTTTGCGCAAGCATCTCGATACGTGACCGGCGCACGCCGACGAGGGCAAACTCCGACGCCACAAAAAATCCATTTGCAAAAACCAGGAAGAAGACCAGCGCAAGATAAAGAACTGTAATCATTGCGCGATCAGTCTATTCGATCTGTGTGTAGAGGAGAAATGGAGCTGTGTTCCCGAACGGTAAGTGACGTGTGGGCCTCGGGTAGCCCCACGTACACTGATTCTCGATCGCAGCGAACTGCGAAAGAGTTATTTACGTCTCATTCGACGCCTGAAAGCGCCCGCTGCTCCTAGTAATCCAGTTCCGAGTAGAAACATGCTGGTCGGTTCTGGAACGGCGGCGGCACTGCCTGTAATAGTTCCTTGTAGCGTTGTTGTTCCCGTTCCGGCTCCTCCACCGACGCCAGTCACCGGCAACGCAATCGTGTACACCGGGTTCACTGTATAAGTAAATCCGGCGATGTTTATTGATGTGGTTGAAAACGTCAGTGTCGCCACACCAGTGTTAAAGCCAAGTGTTCCTCCAAGCGTACCGATCAGACTGCCGGTGCCGGCTGGCGAAACCTGAAAGAAATTCAACGTGAAAGTTCCGGCGATCGCCGGTCCTATCTGATTAGCCGGGATAGTTGTGGTCACCACGAGATCGCCAAAGCTCGCACCAGCCGGGGTGTTGACGGGATTCGTGGTGCCATTGAAGGTGATCGTGCTCGTACCAAAGATGTTCGTAAAATTGACAACGTTTGTGCCACTCAGGCTGAAAACTCCAGTGGTACTAAACGTTACCGGATCGGCTTTAGCTGCCGCTGCCGAAAACGCCAAAATTCCGGCGCACAACATCGGCATCAAGACTTTTCTAAAGTGCATGTATTCGTCCTTGTCCTCCTCAGGAGCCTGAAAACTCAGGCCCGAATAAAACAGATCGACACTCCCTCGCTACTCGATAGCAGCGTCTTCACAGAACATCAGCCTCGGGCAAACGACACTGAAGTCCAATTTCGCGTGCGTTTACTGCGACCGAGGATGTCAGTGGTGAAACTGAGTGCAGTTTTGAGGATTAGAAAAGGAACCGCAAACCTGTCGGTAGGCATTTATTACCCTCCCCCTGTTCGTTCTAAACGCGAAAGACGTACGCTTCTACTGAAGAGCAATCCCAAAAACGTGAACAGCCCGTCGCGTTTCTTTCACGCCCGACACAATTACGTGTCATCACTGTACAGCAGCGTACAATGCTTTAGTGTTTCTTGATCCACGCTGCAATATCTTCGATCACACGCACTTCGACGTGACCGGGCTGTTCGTATTCTGACGGCATGCTTGGACCAGTGCCCGGCATGAACAGATGGTTGAGCGTTGGGTACGACTTTAGCGTGACATTGCTTTTGGTCGCCAACGCTGCGGTCCATCTTTTGTAGTCTTCCATCGTCACTTGATAATCGCGTTCACCTTGAAGAATCAGCAGTGGCTGTTTGAGTTGTTTGGCGGCCTCGGGTGGATCGTAGCCACGCAGATCGAGCCAGTACGAGGCGGGCGCCCCATATAGGAGAGCAGGAGAGGCCAGATCCTCACGCTTCAATGCTTTTATCTTCGCCACTAACTCCTTGGCCTGATCAATGTGCTTTTGCTCCTCTGGCGAAATATTTCCGTCGGCGGCAAAGATATAAGCGAGCTGTGCGGGTATCACGTCTTCCAGCGGTCGCGTTGCTCCTGCCAGAGAGATCAGGCCGGCAATGTTTGGATCGAGTCGTCCAATCCGTGGAATCAACATCCCACCGAGGCTGTGGCCCAGCACAAAGACACGTTTCGCATCGATCCCCTCCGTCCTGCGTAGAAGTTCTACCGCCGCAAGAACATCGTCGACCACTTCTTCTTTGACAGTAAAGGCGGGAATTGAGGCAAGCTTGGCGCCGTGTTGTTTCGTGCGTTTCTCATAACGCAACACAGCAATTCCATTTGATGCCAGTCCCCAGGCCAAATCCCTCAAGGGCTTGTTGGCGCCGATAGTTTCGTCGCGATCGTGTGGACCAGAGCCCGGAACAAGAACCACCGCGGGAAACGGACCAGCGCCTACGGGAGTACTAAGAGTACCTGGTAGCGCCCACTCGTTAGTTCCAACCGTGATCTCCTTGTCGCGAACCGAGGCTGACTTCAGGTATCCGGGAGGTAGGTAGTCGTAGCCTGTGGTTGGAACGAAGAACAAACCGGCGATACGTTTCGATTGATCTAAGACGACTTTGATGTCAATGATCGCCTTTTGAAAGGAGCAAGTCACGAAGACGATCGCGTACGGTCCCTGCTTTTCAGTTCTGGTTCTGCGGACTTGTTTGAATGGCCCAATCTCTTTTAGAACGGCGTCCCACGTTTCCTGCAACTTCGCGGCGGGCATGGCAGACTTCATCGTGTCGTCAAATGTTGCTACGGCTGTGCTGAAATCTTGCTTAACCATTTGCTCGACCAACGCCCGCGCAGCCGTGATCTCATCGTGAGTCAATGTAGCCTGCGATAAGAACACGGCGGGTTGACTAGCAATAATCGGAAATAGAATAGCTGGAACGATTACGCTTCTTGTCACTTCCGTCTCCTTCAGTACGTTCGATTCTTCGAATCTTTTGACAACTCGCACAGGCGCGATACAGTAAAGCACTATTGACACGGTAGGGTCTGCGGTTCAAATCCCACATGCCCACCAATAAACTGATCATTCATAGCAGGATCATCGATTCTCCCAGGAGAAAGTCGGTAAACTTTGGTGGCACCCGCTACCGGATCGGTTTTTATAGACTCTTTATATAGTTTATGCCAGCTTGGTAAGCGAGTGCCCCCGACGGAATGTTGCTGCGCAAATTGAACTCGAAACCCGCACGGAATGCCTTCAGACGCTCTTCTGGGGTACCGTGATGATCGCGGTCGTTAAAATCATAATCGCCCTTATAATAGAGACTGGCCGCAGCCTGATAAGCATCGGTAGCGATTGGAAAACGGCCGCGGTGCGCTATGAACCAACCTGCTATGAAATCTGCATGTAGTTCGGGCCACTTGCCTTCCGTCCACGGGAAGTTGTACTTGAATTGAGCGATGTGGGCGTACTCGTGTGCGACGATTCCGGGAATCGAAAGGCCTGTTCCGTAGGTCGCCCTCCACTCGCTCCTGAGCAGAGCTAGCCCTATGAACACTGTACCATCAGGGCAACACGATGACGACAGTCCCTGCTGCCGCAAGAGGTCGTGGTAGGTCGCCCAGTAAGCCATGGCGTTCGGGCCTCCCTTCTCCCGCAGGTAGAAGATAGCAGGGTACACTCTGAGCAACCGGCCCAACTCGCTGCCGTCTTGAAAGATGGCCACGTCGATGCCGCTGCCGAGTTTGCCCGCCAGGGGAGTCCCGTTCAGGTCGTCGCCGTTGTAAGCGGAACAACCTCTACTCTTGTATGCCGCTTGCGCCTGAGCAGACGCGAGAAGAACCACAAGGCCGATGGCCGCAAGTTTTCGCAAAGTAGTCTTCAACATGTGACACCTCAACCCATAACCGATGCTCAACTACTTCGTGTCGAGCCTCATCACATACGGCCGTGCGCCCTGCTCGTCCCAGAGCAGCGTGTACCTGTTCTTGAAATTCAATGAGTAAGCGGTGCCCGCGACCCGGATGACTTTCACGCTTTCGAGGATTACATCGTCCTCGGCTGGTAGTGGGAATCGCCGATAGCTCCGAGGCGTCCATGCCTCTATCCAGAGTAGTCTGCCACTATTGTTGATGACGAGTACTTCGTGCCTGCCGATTATTCCCTTTGAACGCTGCCCAGAGATCGAAATCGAAAACTGTAGTAGCAGCGTTATCAACACAAGTGGAGGTAGTAGAAATCGTCCGATGTGCTTATTCATTTTGTCCGTTCCCCCTTCGCTCGGTCTTACCGAGCATGTATCCAGCGATAGTGCCGAAGAGCCCTATTGCTGGGGCGATTTGCTCCGAATCGAAACCAGCAACTATAAAAAAGACCGTCCCCACTATGACTAGCGTCAACCCGAAACTGCGGAGTGTATCCTCAGGCTTAAGCCTCTGTATTTTTCTGAGGAGGGCGAACTGCAGCAAAAGGGTGATGAACAGCATCGCCGTTACCAGAATAGCGAGGAGGAATTCCTTCGAGCTGAGGTAACGGTTTCCAACGCTTATTTCTCCGGGTACCACTGGCACATCTCCCGAGGCGGATGACTGTGAAGTCGTGACGCCATCGGGCGGGGTACCTTCACGCGGAGAGGCGGACGGACCAGCCTGCAAGCAGTTCGCTGATACACTTACGACGGCTGCATGGAACACGCTGAAGACGCAGGCGGCGATGATCAGTAAGACAATGCGTTTCATAAACATCTCCTCCACTCGCAAGTGCTATGGGCCAAACGGTCGGCAGGTTGAAGTTAACTACCCTTGCCTTTTCCTTGTTCTGGCACGCGGCGTGGATTAGAATTCGTGCCGCAAGGCTTATCAAGTTCCTTACGAAGGCAGACCTTACTCCTATTGCAACCATGAACTCTATGAGAATCTTCGAGAACTCTTCGTGCGAATATTTCGTGCCTCATCGAAATGTCCACGGGCTGTAACTCACGCTGCTGCAGCTTTTGGGAACCCGCGCTCAATTATTCGGATACACCGGGGAGGACCGGACGTAAAAATGACCACCTTTACAGGCGAGTACTACGCGTTTGATGATTACCACCTGAACATCAGTGGTAACGAAATCAAGCTCTACTCTGGACGCCATCAAAAACAGCTCAGGCCTGACGAGGCTCGCGTACTACAGAAACTTTTTGAGAACCGCAAGAGTCTCGTTAATAAGGCGACGTTGCTGGAGTTACTTGGCACCAATGAAAAGGATGAGCAGGTTCTCAGGAAAATAGTTCTCGAACTTCGAAAAGCGCTGAACGACCCACGAGAAGAAGGCCGAATCATCAAGACTGAGCGGGGTCAAGGTTATCGGTTTGTAGCGGATGCCTGGCCCGAGTCTTATGAGGCTTTTCGTGCGAGCATAGATCCGCCAACTCCGCTGCCCACTCCGCCTCCGGTTATCGAGGTACAGCCGCTCACCGATTCAAACAATGGCATGAAGACATTTGGGGAATGGACACGGGGCTCGGGGATGTTCGTGAGTGTTATCGCCTTCCTTTGTGTGATTGCGGTTTTTGTTATATCGGCGAAGGGGTACAGAGGCGGGTGGGAGGGACTCAATGCGGTGGCTAGCGGCGCGCAACTCGTTCTGCTTTTCATTGCGCTTCTTTATCCGCTCGGTGGGGCGCGCACATTCAAACCAGCGGGGTCGACTTTAACAGAGGACATTAAAACTTCTACCGGCTACGACGATCCTGACGAATGGTGTGAAGCGAGTCGTATCGCGGAAAGCGTCCTAAAGCGGTATAAGGGCTATTGGTGGGGAGTGCTTTTGGTGTGGTTTTTTTTATACGTCAGTTTAACTTTAACCGGCCTCCCCGGCCTCGGCTTAAACTGTCCCATCGACGGCTCGCGTTTCTGCGCAGGCGGCATGCAAAAACCGGCGGATTTGGCGGTCAGTCTACAGGGCCAAAGTAAGGTATCGATTTATCTATCCCGGAAGCTCCCAGACGGGGTGTGGCAGGAATTGAACGACTATCGCGGCTCGCAGCCGCCTTCGGTCGAGCTTGAACGCGCCATCGTTGATGTATTAAATAAGACGTTAACGGACAGAGCGCTGGTCAATATAGATAGCGATCACTTTGGCAAGCTGCCTTTGTCGAAGGAGATGAGCGAGAACCTAGAAAAGAGGCATAACTTACTGGATCAAGAGTTGGTGAGCCTGAACCGAGCGCTCCTGTTAAAGACCTATCGTGAGAGCGCACAGGATGTATCCAAGCGCAATTATTCCATCGGCCTCCGGATATTAACCACCTTATTCAATAATGTCTCAACATTGCTGATCTTCCTCTGCTTTAACATTCTGAACGAGCCCACAAAGTTAAAGTCCGGAACAGGGAGGGTGAGTAACGCATACCTATACGCCGGCGTCGCGCTCGTGTCTCTTGTGTCTTTTGCCGAAGGCCTGCTAGTCATTTACAGTTCATCCGAAAGCAGGTACGAAGTACTCCAGGCATGGAGTTACGGAAGTGGATTCTTCGCCGGGGTTACCATGGCCCTATATTTCGGCAGACTGCAAAGCGTATTTCTTGGAGCCCCGAGGTGGCTGGTCGTTTTGCTTTTTGTCTATACATTGATTCAGTCCCTATTTTTCTTCCTTGAAGAACGCCAGGAATTGGCGGTAGTGCTTATCGATTTCGCGCTGCTGATGAAATGTTTGCTGTTTCTTTACATGGTCTGGCTCTTCGAGTCCGGACGGCTACTCTTCTATATTGTGCGGGTCAGGCGAACGCACAAGAGAGTGATCGACGAATTCAGAATCTTCCGCAGGGTTCTCGATGAAAAAAATTGATTCAGGCTCGGATCTTTTATGCGTCTAACCGAACCAGGCGCAAGAAACTACTGCTTGACTCAGAGCCGGTTCAATTTCTCGCTGATAGATTGAGGAAACTAAAACCGTCCAGGAAAGAGGCGCTCTTCAACTCAATTGCTGTCATGTTTCAGTTTCAAGGCGGCATTTCCGATGGCGACAAAGAGAGAATGTTCACTGAGCTGTTGAAGCGGGGGACACATCGTCGTTGCGGAGAATGGTCTTGTCAATATCCAAGGAAAGACGAAGCTGCCGGGCCACACGCCATCTCTATGATTTGCATCATCGCTGCACGCCTCTGCTACTTGCTGAGAAAGGGGACCAGACAAGTAAACGCTAAAATGAGATGAATTGTGCGGGTAACTGTGCGTGTGGTCGAATAAGTGGTCGGGCTGAGGCCAAAACTCGAAGAACTGCGGTATTATTGGGCTTTTCATAGGGTAAGCGGCGCCTTGACACGAGGGGGCTGCGCTTCAAACGTGAGACCTGCACTCCCAAAAGAAGTTAATAACTTCAATATCTGTCTGGAACTCGGCCTTTTGAAGGATGACAACATCAGGATCCGAGTCGCCTCAACTCTCGTCATCAATAGTTCGAATTGTTTCAAGTCGAGATAGTCCACATAATCAAGGCCAGTTCAGTTTTTCTGCCACGGATTAAAGACTGCTACGCCCATCGACGGAATCTGTCCAGTATCTCGAGTAACCAACGTCAGGTTATGCTCCAACGCGGTTGCTGCCAGTAGACCATCAATGACCGGCAATACTATCCTCTTATTGCGAGCGTCCGCGGTTAGCAAGCCCCAGCGATCGGCCACTTCCTCATCAATGGCTAGGATTCGGTCTTCAAAACGTGCACGGAGATCCTTATCAAGCCAAGCCTCCAAGGTTACTCGACGTCGCGATTGAGGAAGAGCCGCGATCCCGCGCCGAATCTCACCCAACGTCAAAACACTTAAGTACAGCAGCGACTCGTCAGTACTCTCGATCCACTCGGCCACGTTTGCTTCAGGCTTAGGTTTGACGAGTTCGGCAAAGATTTTATCTGCCTGAACGACGCAGGCGTCGAGACCTGCTACAGACGGGAGAAGGAATAAGAGGTTTCTATCCAGGATAAAAATCGCGCCCCTTCGAGGGGCGCGATTTTTTTGTGCCCACTTCATCGCCGGTTTAGAATAATTCCTCACCATGGCTCGCAACCAGCTTAGCCAATTATTTGTACTCGCCAACGAATTCAAAGAGGGCGATCTGAACGTCGGCGGCACGCGCGATGACCACGTGCGCCGGGAAGCACGCAACGCCCTCGCCGATCTGTCGCTCGGAGAAATTGCCAGAGCAGACTTCGTTGAAGATCAGGTCACCGAGGCTCTTCATCGGTCTTTGGATCCGCAACTGGCCGGCAAAGTGGTCCACCTTACTGTCGCTGAACTCAAGCAAATTCTCCTTTCGCCCCAAGGCGCGAGTTGGATCGAACGTTATCGAAATGGCGTCTCCAGCGAAGCTATTGCCGCAGTGGTGAAAATTATGACTAATGGAGAGCTGGGGACGCTTTCTTGCAAGCTCTTCAATCCGCTGCCGGGAAAGGATGTCGCCGTCGGATCCCCGGGACACTTCGGCTCGCGAATTCAGCCTAATTCACCCGGCGACGATGAAACTGAGATTTTGCTTTCAATTCTCGAAGGGCTCGCCTACGGTTGCGGCGATGTGATTCTCGGTCTTAATCCTGCCAGCGACGATGTCGACACGATAATTAGACTCGAGCAGTTGCTGCAGAGTGTAGTCGAGCGACTTCAGTTACCTACTCGATTCTGCGTACTGTCGGACATCGTTAAGCAGACCACCGCGCGCTCACAAACAAAAGTGGATGTCGGCTTTCAAAGTCTTGCCGGAACCTCGAAGGCAATATTGGGGATGGTGGGACTCGATGTTGATGGATTACTCGCACTTGCGCCTGGATTTGACGGGCTTTACTTCGAGACGGGCCAGGGTTCCGCAGTCACTAATCAGGCGGCCGAAGGTGTCGATATGGTTACGCTGGAAGCGCGAGCTTACGGTGTGGCACGACTCATTTATCAACGGACAGGTAGTTGGATGATTGTGAACGATGTAGCCGGATTCATCGGACCAGAAGTCTTCCGCACCGGAGAGCAATTGCTACGGGCGTGTCTTGAAGACACCGCAATGGCGAAGCTCCACGGAATAACAATGGGACTCGATGTCTGCGCCACTTTTCATATGGGCATTGGACCTGCCGAATTGCGGACCCTGACGGAACTCATCGTGGGCCAGGCTGCCCCAGCGTATCTGATGGCGGTAGCGGGAAACGCGGATCCGATGCTCGGCTATATGACTACTTCCTTTCGCGAGCATCCGAGGTTGCGTCGCCAGACTGGACGCCACGTAGCCTCCGCAATGCAGCAGAGATTAATCGAGTTGTGCGCGATGACGGGATCCGGCGCGGATGCACTGTATGCGGTCTATCACAAAGCCGGCGGCGACACTCGTTCGCTCGATACGCTCCGCGACGAGGGAACAAAAAAGATCAGAGCACTTGCCGAACGAGGATTCGATCTTGGTTACGGCTGCGACGAAAACTACGGTGACCCACCTGAAGCGAACGCTCGAATTACGGCAATCTACTCAAATGCAAGACGCGCGCTCTACGCGACAATGGATGAGGCAGTGATCTCTACCTCGTCGCCACGTTATGTTCGAGTGCACACAAGATCTTCGGACCGAGATGACTACCTGGCCCACCCGGCAACGGGCGAGCTGATCGACGACGAAGATACGGTTCGTATCCAGTCACTCTATCCCGCGCGCCGGCCGCAAGTGCAGGTTGTCGTTTCGGATGGTCTCAATGCAAACGCAGTCAATGAGAATCTGCGTTCGGTGTTACCGGGCATACGGCGCGAGCTGCAAGCGACCGGGCCTCATGTTAGCGAGATAGACATAGTCATTGAGAATGGGAGAGTGCGGGCGGGTTATCACGTCGGTTCGCTGCTGGAGACTGAAATGATCATTCATTTGATCGGCGAGCGACCTGGGACTGGGATCAATACGCTTTCGGCATACTTAACCTATGGTTTGGATGAGAAGGGGCAATCGCGTTGGGGTTTGGCATCAGGATTTGATCATTCGTTGACGACTGCTGTTTGTGGGATTCATCGCCGCGGTAAAACTCCTGAAAGAGCGGTGGAAGAAATATCGAGGTTGGTGAAAGTGATGTTCGCGGAACGGTGTTCGGGGATTGCTCTTCCAGGTGCACGCGGAGCGGGTGACTGGAAAGTCGGTTAATTAGTCTTGCTGCGGTTGCGAGTAGTAGTGACCAGATACTTATGGACCAGAGAGGCCTTTGAAAGTTGGTCCAGGGTTGCCTGATCGCAGCTAAGAACGGGTTTAGGTCGCTCGGCTCTCGCCGGTTCCCACTTAAAGCACTTGCGATAATTCTTCACCGCATCAAGAAATGCTGGGAGCTCGAAGCGCTCAGTCGTGCGGAGAGCGCCGTGAACACGGTAGGATTCGGCCTTCAATCCGTCGATATGTCTTGCAGGAAAGTAAACAAAGTTCTCGGCAATCGGCATCTCGCCTTCGCCTCCGACGCCCATTATTCGCCAAACATTCGGGCCGAGCTTTTCGTCTTTGACCAGAAACCACAGAAACGTTTGACCCGCTGCGTAAGGCGCGGGCCGCGGAGTTCCTTCAAAACGGTTGGGAATGTATTGAGCTATTTCCAGTTGCTTTAAGGAAACGTCTCCCACCACCGCGCTATCTACGCGAGCCGTAAAAGTCGCATCATTCACCGAAACCACTTCACCGGCAACGATAATTTCGGCAGTTCCGATCATTCGATCCAGCGGGATAAGTGCGTAGTCTGACATCGTGGCTGACTTGATTTCGGGTGGCGATTCGTTAGGGTTCGCACCTGGGGCGTTTGAGGAATTGGCCCCACTTTTCGCTGGAGCCAATTCCTCTTGTTTAGGCGCAACGCTGTTACAGCCGGTAAGCAGCACCAGCGCTATCACTACCGAAATCATGCTTCCTCGGTTCACAACTACGCCCGCGTGTTCTCGCTACGGACGGCGGCGACGTCTCTTTAGCAACCACCAGATCAAGAGAATCAACAGTATCAGAAGGATTAAAATCCACCACCACCACTTGAAACTCTTGCCAGCGGGTGGCTGTAATTGAGTTCCTTCAACACTGTCTATGATCCCGTTCTGGTTTCCGTCTGGGGAGGTATTTGTTCTGATGTCAATTAAATCATCAATCCCGTTTCGATTGAAGTCCGGAAGCATGCCGGCGAATTGGTGAAACACCTTCGTTCGTATCGGACCATTAACATACCTGCCTTGAGCTCGGTCCCAGAATCTGGCGTTGGGATCGACAATCGTCGCCACCAAATACACATACGTTGACGGAAACAGACTCAGTGCCCATCCATCAGGGCAGTAATCAATTTCACCTGTCTTTGTATCACCGGGACCACGAGGACTCGAGGCACTGGGTTGCGGCGAGCCACCGGGCTGACCCTGGCCGCGAGGTTTACACTTAGTCTTGTCATAAAAAACATCAACCGTGCGCGGTTCGCGAAATGTGGCGATGCGTATATCAGCAAAATCTCTCACCTCGAGCGATCTTACCGGTCTATAAGAATCCCTTGGTCTCGTTGCCGCTACGGTATTACCACGGACATCAAGCAAGTGCGCGCCGTTGATCATGCTTTCAATACTTAGCATACGCGGCAGAAACTGCACCTGCAGATCTTCGATGATCATGGCGTTGCCAACATTGAACGCTCGGATGTTGAAGTCGCCGGTGTTCAAATCCGCAGTACCGGCATTAAAGCCAATCAACCGCGGATGCAGATTTAGATTTCCTCCTCCACTGCCTTTGAGTCGTGTCTCGAAGACAATCACGAGGTCAGTTTCAGAGAAAGTGGCGCCAGTATGGAATTCAACACCTCCGGGGACGACGCCGTTGGGCCCACCACTCCATGCTTTTGGTGAGCTGAATGTCAAAGTGAACCTGTTGTACGTGGTGCCCTGAAAACTCTGGGTGCCGGCAGGCGCGACGGTGGGATTCGTCCAGGGGCTCGTCGTACCAGTGTAGAACCAATTCAACGTGAGTGATGAGGCGGGAGTAAGGAGAGTTAGGACCAACTGGTGCGCGTCTTCGGCGTTGGGATTAACAAAATCCCAGTTGGTAAGTGTTTTGAAGCGCAGTCCGATGTTGTGTCCCAGTATCTCGTACTCGCGATCACTAAAGTGGCGATTTCTTCCGGCTCTCATTTCTCCAGTCAAGCCGGTGCCGCCAGTTGCCATGATGTGGTTGTTTTGTTCATCCTCACCAGTCCTCGGTGCGGAGTCACTATGAGAGAGGCCAAAGTTATGTCCCGCCTCATGAGAAGCAGTATGCCCTATCGCCGTGGCCCACCTCTCGAGCGTGGAACTGGCGCCGGCAAGGGCAGGTTCAGCTTCACCCGGCCCATAGGCATTGAGAAAAGATCTACCGTAGACGCGCGAGAAATCCTGCGGATCAGCATTATTCAGATCCACGGCCTGAGCCACACCAAAGAGCTCGTTGCCTGATATAGACTCGTCGTCTGTGCCTATACCGACCACTTGCCAGAAAGTTTCTGTAGGTGTTGGCGCGGTCGTAGTGGAAACCACTTCAACGTCAAACTCGCAGTAATCCTCTTTGACAAAGTTAGTGATCCGATCGCGCAATGCGGCTGTCGTGCCGATACCCGAGTCGAGATCGGAAACGTTGAAGGGTTCCAGCGGAGACGTTTGGGCGTCTACATCGTATTCAGGAAACGATGCATCGGACGCAGTGGCAAAATACAAATATAACTTTGTTCTGACAGATGTTAGTGACCACCCAACTGGGCATTGGGCGATTGCCTCTACAGAAAAGGCGAGCCCAATAAGCGAAATGAGCACCAGGAATGTCTTTTTCATGCTGAGTCTCATAGTGAGGTCCTTTCCGAAGTTAGAAGATTATTCTTGGTCTAACTAAACTGCCGGTTTCAGGGCCGCGACAGACGGCCGCGTCATCCGGCTCGAGCTTGCCAGAGGGTTCTGGGCGATGTTCTCTAATAAGTAATGACAGATTTCGCCGAAATGTGTCTCCCAACTGACGGGGGCTTCCGACTCGATTGTGCGGGTAACTTGCGGCTTGGACGGATTTAGCAATCAATTTGGATGGAGAATCTAATCAAGTAGTAACCATCCGCTTTCCCTGCGATGCTAAACTAAATTTCTAAACCCGCTGATAGGCAACGGAAAACCTGCATCGAACGCGGATTCCTCAACCATCGCGAATCCCTTATTGATTTGGAGACGACGTTATGAGATTACTTATTGGCCTATTGCCCTTAT
>DATEIS010000496.1:0-16511 GCA_035278765.1 Pyrinomonadaceae bacterium
CGTGGATTGGCTGGATTGAATTTGAGCCGGATGATGCGAGTAAACCAACACTGCTGACTGATCAGGAAACATCACAACCGAATCGGGTCGCGGTTGAATACTGGGCCACTGGTTTGGAGCCGGTTTATTTCGAAGGCGCATTCGAACGCGCAAAATGAAAAGATTCGTTGTATGCCTTCTGCTTTTGATTTGCGCTTGCAGTGTTAGCGCGCAGGAGCAAAAGAAAAGGATCGTCATCGCTGCAAGTACCGTGTTTGACGGCAAGGGCAGTGTCGTTCACAACACGCGCATCGTTATTGAAGGCTCGAAGATCGTTCGCATCGATCCGAAAGCCGGACCAGTCGACTACGATCTGCGCGGGCTTACTGTATTGCCGGGATGGATCGATGGTCACGTCCACATCACGTGGAGTTTTGGTCCTGACGGAAAGAACGCCGGCGCCGCAGAAACGTCACAATTCTTCACCGATGCAGCCGCCGCTAATGCAAAAGCGACACTGCTGGCAGGTTTCACCACTGTACAGAGTGTCGGATCGCCAAACGATCTGCCGCTGCGTGACGCGATCGCAAAAGGAACTCTGCCTGGTCCGCGAATTCTCACCTCAGGTCAAGTGCTAATGGGCCAGGGCGATCAAACCGGTACGCCCGACGGGATTCGCGCCTTTGTTAGAAAACAGAAGGAAGCGGGCGCTGATATAATCAAAATCTTCGCTGCCGGAAGTGTTCGACGCCCGCAGATGTTGTTATCCCAGGAACAACTGAATGCCGCCTGTGATGAAGCAAAGAAAGTAGGTTTGCGCACGCTTGTTCATGCTTACAAGGACGCAGTTGGCGCTGCCGCACGCGCCGGATGCACTCAAGTTGAACACGGAACGCTTGCGAGTGACGACGATTTGAAGTTACTGGTCCAGAAAGGCGTGTGGCTCGATCCACAGGCAGGACTGGTGATGGAAAACTATCTATTGAATAAGGATAAGTTCGTCGGCACGCCGGGCTTTTCGGAAGAAGTGTTTACAGTCATCAAAGAAATAATCCCTTCGTATCACGCGTTTCTGAAACAAGCGTTGAAGGTTCAGGGTCTGAAGATCGTCTTTGGATCCGACGCTCTCGCCGGCTCGCACGGAAGAAATGCAGAGGAATTTATCGATCGTGTGCGTGACGGAGGAGTAGAGCCGATGGCGGCGATGGTTTCCGCCAACTCACTCGGGGCTGAAGCAGTGGGAATGGGAAATCAGATCGGCTCGATCGCGCCAGGTCTGGAAGCCGACATCATCGCGCTCGAAGGTGATCCTTTAAAGGACATTACGGCGGTGCGGCGCGTGGTATTTGTGATGAAGGGCGGAGTTGTTTACAAAAAACCGCGCTGACTACTTGCTCAACTTCCAACCTGAAAAGGGCTTCACAGTCGCGCAAGTGGGGCTACCATCCTTCGCCGTTCCCGGTAAGCGCGCTTCGAGAACTTTCTTTCCTCGTGTTGCCTCGTTCACAACATCCCACGTGATATCACGGAATGGAACTTTCAACCGGCGACTCCATGGTGTGTCCGCCTGTCCTGCATAAGTTCCGATGCCGATGTAAACGAAACGCTCTTGAGTCGGCCCCTGGACGAATGGACCAAGCAGTGTCGGCGATCCATCTTTGCCCTCTTTGACGCGCACATCAAACTCGAAGTTCAGGTTCCCTTTGCCTGATCGTTGCTTCTGCACAATCTCGTAGTCGTGCCCCTTACCCTTCTGCAACCCAAAATCAACACCCGGTGGCGGACTTTCCAGAACGATTCGAAAGGTTAGCTCTTGCTCCATGCCACAAGCATACGATAGGCACAAAAAAGCACAAAAGGCGCAAAAATGCATTTGTGCTTCTTGTGCTTTTTTGTGACTGGATCTATCTTCGTGGCGGCGTACAGGGCGCCACCCGTCCGCGGGCAGGACCGAGTCCACCTGATTAACATCGACTCCAGGTTCCAATGCGAACCTCCTTTCGCCCGAAATAGCGGACAGCGGGCACAGAATGAGGAGGCTCGTATGTCTGATCAAAGTAATCCTGCACGTTTCTTTCCAGTTCGCCCAAATCTAAATCAACTTAAACACCAGGCAAAGGATCTGTTGCGCGAAATTCGGCACGATAACCCGAATGCGAAACTGGCCGATGCTCAGTTTGCTCTGGCTCGAAGTTATGGAGCGCCAAGCTGGCCGCGACTGGTCCAGTCGTGCCAACTTATAGATGCAATCTGGCGCGACGACATCGAAGCAGTTCGCGCTCTCGTAACGAAGCATCCCAACCTGTTGCACGAGAATGCAGGCATTCGTAACAAGAACTGGGGACCACCCATGACTTACGCAGCGAATGTCGGCCGCAACGAGATCATCCGCATGCTCTACGATCTCGGCGCACGCGATCTCGAAACGGCTATCGATCGCGCAGCACTTCAGAGCAAGATCGACACGGCACGACTACTTCATGAGTTGATGGGCTCGCCTAAGCCACCGGAAGGCTCACTCGGTGGACCAGCTTACACACTGAGTTCGTCAGGTACCGCGCTCATCCTCGAGCTCGGCGGCAAAGTAATCGACGAAAACGGCAAACGACTGGCTCCAGTCGACGTCGTGCTCGAAACTGACAGTCGTAAACCAGCCGAGAAACACCGCATCCTCGAGCTCTACGTTCAGCATGGCGTCGAGTTGCCTGACACACCGGTGATGGCTCTGCATCGTGGTCGCATCGATCTACTTGAAGCACATCTCCATCGCGATCCACAACTACTGCAAAGAACATTCACGCACGAAGAGATCTATCCTCCGGAACTCGGATGTCACGACGAAGTACTCGCCACTCAGGGAACCCCACTCGCAGGCACGACACTCCTGCACATGTGCGTCGACTACGACGAGCTCGAAATCGCGCGCTGGCTACTCGAACGAGGAATGGATCCAAACGTGAAGGCTGCTCTTGATGTAAAAGGATTTGGCGGTCATACCGCACTCTTCGCCACCGTCGTCTCGCAACCTGCTTATTGGATGAATAAATGGCGCCAAGCACCAGTTGCACCATTTACGGAATTGCTCTTCGCACATGGGGCAGATCCAAATGTCCGTGCCTCATTGCGAAAAAAATTGCATCCGGGTTACGGCCCTAAGTACGACGTTGAGACAACTTATGAGTATCGGGATGTTACACCTTTGGGCTGGGGCAGACAGTTCCACGCGAAGGCTTTTGTAAATGAGCCCGCTATGCGGCTGATTGAGGAACATGGCGGTGTGGAATAGTTACTGCATGTAACCAGGCAGGACCCTCTGGTGTCTTATAAATAGGTCGGGCTCTCTCCAGGACAACGGAGGAGCCCGATTAGTTTTTAGTGTTAAAGGGGAAAAAACGATGAAAAGAGTACTGGGAATCACATTGGCAATTCTCTCCTTAGGTTTTGTTGTTCCGGCGGCTGAAGCAGCCGAGGTATCGAACCAGAACAGCACTGTGACTACGGCTGCGAACTCCGCGCCGCAGTGGCAGCGCGACCGATATGGCCGGCGCTATAACAACCGCCGTCGTTCAGTGAGACGAACACGACTGGTCCGTTATGGACGACGTCTCTATCGTGAAACATATGTGGTGACTTACTGGCCCAACGGCCGTACAGACACCCGATTGATTAGCCGCACTCGCGTTAGTTAATAGACGCTAAGTGCGACTTAGAACAAGGAAGGGCAAGAAATGAAAGGAAAATATTTGCGAAGGATTGGTGGTGTTGCTCTCAGCGCGTTGATGTTATTTGGCATCGTGTTCGTCTCGACCAGCGATGTGCAGGCACAGCGACGCCGCAGGGTAATCATCGTTCGTCCGTACCCCTATCGCATATATCGTCCGTTTGGATTTAGAAGCTGGGGATATCCGTACGGATGGGGATACGATCCCTGGGGTTACGACTTCCGGTACAACCATTACGTCTTTGACAACAGCGAAAAGGCTACGAGTCAGGGATACAAGGATGGTTTCAAGACCGGTAAGGACGATGGTAAGAAGGACAAGAGTTACGATCCCCAGCGCTCTCACTACTTCAAGGAAGCGGGTTTCGGAAACTTCGCTGATGTTTACCGGCCAAGCTTCGAAAGAGGTTACCAGGATGGTTACAGGGAAGGTGCTGGTCGGGTAGGCTAACACCTGAACTGATGTGGACAGAATGGACAGGATTTTTTCAGGACTTACAAGATATGTCCTGAATAATCCTGTTCATCCTGTCCAAGGTTTTTACTTCAACAAATCCGAAACCTCGAGCACTTGCTCGGGTCTCGCTCGCACCCAGTAGTTCTCAGTCAGATTGATCCATCGCACTGTTCCAGTTGAATCGAGCAAAAGCTCCGCCGGGCGTGCAATGTCATGACCATTCTCACCTGCACCCGCATGAACCAGATCGTAGCGTTTGATCACTTCAACGTTCTGATCGGAGAGGAACGGGAAAGTGTAACCTTGTTGCTGCGCGAGATCGCGTGACACCTCAGGGGGATCAACGCTGATCGCAACCGGACGTATTCCCGCTTCATTCAACTTATCCAAACTCCGTTCTATACCCCGCAACTCGGAGTTGCACAAAGGTCACCAATAACCTCTATAAAAGATCAGCAACACGCCTCTCGGCGCTTTGCCGTTGATCGGCGTAGTCATCAATTCGTTGAGTGAAACCTGCTTGCCTGTGGTATCAGGCAGAGTAAAATCCGGCACTCGCTGGCCGACTTGCGGGGCGCCTTTTGACGCGGGCAGCATACGGCCGCCAACGAAGTACGCGAAGGCAAACAAGCCAATCACGAGTACGCAAAATGCACTTACGATCACGCTGACGATCTTCGAACGCGTGGGGTGCGGGCGATCCGCTGCAAAGCCACGTCGCAGTCCCATGAATAACAACACTCCCGCAAGCAGGAAGAGCACAAAGTTGGCCCACGGAAAGTCGCGCGTAATCGGGAACCAGACGAAGATGAAGAAGTAACTCATAAAGGCCGCAATGGTGAGCAGTAAGCCCACCCACAGCGGCCAGTTAATGCGTCGTAAGATTGTGCTCATGGGTTAAATGGTCTCAACTTAGTCCTGCCATACGCGACGAACGCGCACAGCAAAGCAATTATCAAATTCGGAAAAGCCGCTCCAAAACCGTCGCCCATCGCCACTACGACCGTTGCACCGATCATAATGATCGTTAATCCAATTGCCGCAAGCACCGTCAGATATGGCTTTATCCGCAAGAGACCCGGAAGTAGCAGTCCGAGTCCACCAAGTATTTCACACACGCCGATGAAATGAATAAACCATCCCGGAAACAGGATCTGGTTCGGCGATCCCATACTTCTCATTTGCTCAATCGTGTAATAGAACTTCGTGCCGCCGGCAAACAAGAATAGTAACCCTAAAAGTATCTGAATTATCCAAAGTAAGATGTTCATGTTTAGTGTCCTTCAAGAATTAAGATCGATTACTACTTCGCAAAGGAATGAGGGCACGCAAACGCGTGTCATTTAAATAGAGTCCCAGCCAGAGCAACGCTCCAAAGATGATTGGAAAAACAATTGGGAATACACCTTCAGCAGCGCGCACGTGCGTCGCCACGGCGCCACCGAGATATCCGGTCAACAGGATCGCACCGAGCACCGCCGTCGTTGGGATCAAATAAAGAATCGTGCAGACAATCAAGACGATTCCGATCGGAATAATCGCACTTTCGGAGTATCCGAGTTTGGTCGTTGCCTCCACCACCACCGCCGGCTTCACGAGCTTCATCGCGCCGTCAACCAGAAGAAACAATGCGGGCAGCCCACTCACGATGCGTCCGATCCAGACGCTCTTCTTCGAAACAGTTTGTTCCATCGCTCCTCCAATCTTTACTGCTGCGGCAGCCCTTTGATCTCCAACACCGGACGAATCTCAATCGTGCCGTACTTCGCACCCGGAATGCGTTCTGCAATACTCATCGCCTCGTCGAGATCACGCGCATCGATTAGGTAATAGCCGCCGAGTGCCTCACGAGTTTCAGCAAATGGACCATCAGTGACCAGCCGTTTTCCACTTCGTACGCGAACGCTCGTGGCGGTTGCGACCGGATGTAAAGGACTAGCCGCCAGGTATTTGCCTGAAGCGTCGAGATCCTGTGCGAGTTGGGCCGATTCAACGTAACAATGCTCGCGCTCGCTGTCGGTCATGGCGTCTTCGGCGAGGTAAACCAGTAACATGTATTTCATAATTTCGCGCCTCCACTGCTAAATCGAACGGCGAGTTTCAGAATCGACACCTCAACCGGATTTTTTTATTATCAAACGTGCTTCCAAACGCTAATGTCACCGTCGACGCAGTTTACCGATCCGACTGGGGCCGGATTGTTGCAACTCTCATACGTCAGTTTGGCGATTTCGAACTCGCCGAAGACGCCGCACAAGACGCGTTCATTGCTGCCGTAGACCAGTGGCCAACCGACGGCATTCCCGAGTCACCGCGTGCCTGGATCATCCAGACGGCAAAGCATAAAGCCATCGATCGGTTGCGACGCCAAGTCCGACTTCAGGAAAAACTCGAAGCTGATCCGGACTTCGCTTCAGAACCAATCGTCGAGGGTCCAAAACTCGATTTCGAAGAAATCCCCGACGATCGTTTACGACTGATCTTTACTTGTTGCCATCCAGCATTGTCTCTCGAAGCACAAGTCGCCCTGACGTTGCGTACTTTAGGCGGTCTTCAGACCGATGAAATCGCGCGTTCGTTCCTGGTTCCTACCGCCACGATGGCCCAGCGACTGGTGCGCGCGAAACGGAAAATACGCGACGCCGGAATACCTTTCAGTGTTCCAGACACGACTGAGATGCCCGCGCGCCTGGACGGGGTTTTGACCGCCATCTATCTCATCTTCACCGAAGGCTACGCCCCTACGAGAGGCGCACCACTCGTGCGAGCCGATCTCTGTGCGGAAGCAATTCGACTTGGCCGTCTACTCAAAACACTGCTTGGTCCAAGACCGCCTTCTGAAGCGACTGCACTTGTTGCCCTCATGTTGTTACACGACTCACGACGCGAGGCTCGACTGGCCGATGATGGCGATCTGGTGACACTCGAAGAGCAGGATCGCTCACTTTGGAACAGAGCTCAAATTGACGAAGCACTCGTTTTAGTTGATGAGGCACTCGCCGGCCGGCCTGGTCCATTTGCCTTGGAGGCGGCCCTTGCTGCTGAACACTGTAAAGCCGCTCGCGCTGAAGACACGAACTGGGAAGAGATGGTCAAACTCTACGATCTTCTCGCCGACCTGATGCCTTCTCCGATCGTGTCGTTAAATCGTGCCGTGGCTGTCGCGATGGCCCGTGGACCACAAAAGTCACTGGAGTTAATTGACGAGCTCGCCGCATCGGGCGAGCTCGACGACTATCACCTCTTACACGCAGCGCGCGCCGACATGCTTCGTCGTCTGGGATCCAATGAAGAAGCCGCTGAGAGTTACGAAACAGCTTTGCGATTGGTCACCAACGACAGCGAGCGTCGCTTCCTCGAACGCCGCCTCCGCGAAGTCCGATCGTTGCCACAATAAATTTTTGCCACAAAAAGGCACATAAAGCACAAAAGAAAAATCATGAGTGCTTTGCTGAATTATTTTGTGCTTTATGTGCCTTTTTGTGGCTACCTTTCTTCTTTGTGGCTAAGCTCCGCCGCCTGCGGCCATCGCAGCGAGACGCTTGTCGATCTCTTCTGGTGAAACGTCTTCCTTGTGAGTCGCTACGGTCCAAACGTGGCCGAAGGGATCGGTCAACGTACCGGAACGATCACCGTAAAACTGATCCTGCAAAGGCTTCATCTCAGTGCCGCCGGCGGCAATCGCCTGCGGATAGATCGTGTCAACGTCGTCAACGTAAATCATCAGGCTTACGGGTGTGCCACCGTATGCTTTTACTCCCTTGAACTGCTCGCTCGCATCAGCCAGCATGAACGGCGAATCGCCGATCTTCATTTCGGCGTGGCCAATCTTTCCTTCGTGTTCCATACGAAACAGTTCGGTTGCGCCGAATGCTTTCTTGTAATACTCCATTGCGTCAGCCGCGCCATCGATAACCAGATAGGGCGTTAAAGAGTGGTATCCCTCCGGAATCGGTTTCACATCTGCCATAACAATTCCCCTTTCGTTAGTTAAGCGTCTTTAGTGAATTCTGAAAATTTTTCTGCCGTTGTTTTTGACGACAACGAGCGTCATATCGTCTGTGAGCGGGCGTGGCGCTGCAAAATCCTGCACTGCGCCGAGCACTGAAAACAGCACTGCCTCCGCCGAGCCGCCCTGGGCACGGCGTAACTCGGTTTGGAGTCGCATGTTGCCAAACTCCTGCTCCGCTTCGTTGAATGACTCAAGGATACCATCAGAGCACGCTAATAGCAGGTCGCCGCGGGCCAGGGTGACAGTGCCGCAATCAAATGATGCTTCCGGCACTGCGCCGAGCACTGGTCCACCGTCAGAAAGTAATTCGAGTTGTCCGTTTTTGCGCAACAACAACGCAGGTGGATGTCCGGCGCTGCAGTAATCGAGTTGTTCCGCAATCGAATTGAGTCTGGCAACAAACAAACTGCTCAACGGCTCGATGCCTGCAAATCGAGCAATGTCGCGATTGACACCGGCGACAATCGTTTCCGGATTGCTACTCTTCGCGGTGTGTGTGCGAATGAGACCAACAAGATGTGTAACCCACATCCCTGCTGCCAGACCTTTGCCGCCGATATCGCCAAGCGCAATGATCAGACCTTCACTCGTCTCCTCGACACTAAAGAAGTCACCCGGCAAGTGACGAACTGCAAAGATTTCACTCGCTACATCGAAGCCGCCGTGACGGACCAGACTCGGTGCACACAAACGCCGATGCACCTGTGCCGCTTCGAAGATCGCAGTGTTCAGCTCAGCGTAATCCTGCTGTAGCTTCTCCAGTCGTTGCTCAAGTGTGACTGACGGCGCGGCGGAAGGCGATACAACCGCAGACTGGGGAGACGACTGGACATCGAATGCTGGGAGAGTCATAACAAGACCTCATCCGACAAACTTATAGCCACTTCCGTGAACGGTAAGAATAAAACGTGGTTCTTCGGGATTCGGTTCGAGCTTTTGTCTTAAGTGAACAATGTGTGTATCGACCGTACGAGTGGTTGGATAATTTTCATATCCCCAAACTGCATCGAGCAGTCGATCACGACTGAGTGTTTCCACAGGATGAGCAATGAAATAGGCCAGTAAAGCAAACTCTTTCGCCGAGAGATCGATCACGTTTCCGGCACGACGCACTTCGTTACTGCGAATGTTGACTTCAACGTCACTGAATTTATAGATCTCGGGAGCGGGCGCTGGTGCTGAAGCTCGTCTCAACACGGCCTTAACACGGGCCATCAGCTCACGTATTGAAAACGGTTTGGTAACGTAATCGTCTGCGCCCAACTCGAGACCGACAACTTTGTCGATCTCCTGTCCACGCGCAGTCAGCATAATGATCGGAACTGACGGCCGCTTCGCTTTCAACTGTTTGCAAACGTCGAGACCACTCATACGCGGCATCATCACGTCGAGCACAACGAGATCGGGATTGTCAGACAGCGCCCGATCAAGCCCGCTAACGCCGTCTTCAGCGCTGATCACTTCGTAACCTTCGTACTCGAAGTTATCGCGCAACCCCGCAACCATCGCCGGTTCATCTTCAACGATTAGAATTTTGGATTTCATAAACCCTCATGCAGATTGGCTTGCCAGTGGCAGCCACACAGTGAATTTGCTGCCGCGTCCAGGGGTGCTTTCAACTTCGACGTCGCCGCCGTGCGCCTGAGTTATATGACGCACGAGGGACAACCCGAGTCCGCTGCCCTTCGTGTTATGCACGAGCGGATCGCAGGTGCGATAAAACTTTTCGAAGATTCTCGCTTGCTCGTGTCGTTCGATGCCGATGCCGCGATCGCTGACTTCGAGTTTAAGCACACTCTGATCGCGATAAAGTCTGACAGTCAGGAATTTTTCACTGTCCGAATATTTCAATGCATTGTTAACGAGGTTAACAAGCGCACGCGCGATTGCTTCGCGATCGACTTTCACCGCGGGAATGGTCGGGTCGATTTGTTCTTCAAGCGCGAATCCCTGCTGCTCGATCTGATAGCGATACGAGTCGAGCGTGTTGCGCACGAGCTCGGCGATGTCAGTCTCGCGGAAGTCGTATTCCTTGCGCCCCGCTTCAATGCGAGAGAAATCGAGGATGTTGTTGATTAGCGCGCTCAGCCGTTCACTCTCTTTACGAATGATGCCGTAGTACTCGTTTTTCTTTTCCGGCGTTGTGATACGACCGAGCTCGAGTGTCTCGGCGTACAGTCGAATCAAAGCGAGCGGTGTTCGCAACTCGTGCGAGACATTGGAAACAAAGTCAGACTTCAAACGCGCGAGAGCGACTTGCTTGTTAACACTGCGATACGTCAAAACCAATCCACCTATCATCAAAACTGACAACACACCAAGTATCAAAAAACTCTGCCACACCCACTTCTGTCCGATTGCCTGAGCAGTTGTGCCCTGGAACTTGATACCCAACGCGAGACCACGGAAAGGATCGTCGAGGTTCTGCGAGATCTCGGGCTTGCCGCCAGTCCAACCAGCCGACACCGCTAACGGCCGATCAGGTTCTGCCTTGAATGCGTCGGCTGGATAGAGCGTCATCGCGAGACGCTGGTCTTCGTGATCGCTTGTTTCGTTTGGCGACAACTCGCGAAACAATGGATTACCACGCTGTTCCTGATCCTCACTGAACTTTTGTGAGGTCACTTCTTCAAGCATTTGCGGGAAGAAGGTGTTCTTCATGTAATCCGGATCGAAGCTTACGGCTCCGAGCACTGTCCGCTTGCCGTAGAGATCTGGAAACGTGAAGATGGCGGTCGTTCTATAAACAGGACCATCACCTTCATCCGACTCGCCGCTGTACCACGTGATCGGTTTTGTTTTCTTGCACAACTGCTCGACGAGGAACGGTCCCTCGAGACCCATCCAACCGCTATACATCTTGCTCAAATCGGCAATTTCCTTTTCGCTCATTGAGCCGGGTTGAGTCCTGAGCGTCAGTACCTTTTTATCGTCGAAAAGAAATGCATGCGCGAACCAGGGGCTCTTCGAAAGCAGTAGATCAAACTTGCGGCGCTTCTCCTCGTCTGAGTCGGTTTCGGATGGGAAGGAACTTCGCGCTTCTTCAGTCAGCTCGTAGGCTTTTCCGTTGATCTTCTTCCCCGCGATCACCAGCAGGTATTGAAAATCACGATGGATAATCGCTTCGATCTTCTTGTCACGCTGGATCGATTTGACGTGCTGAAAGTTAACGAAGATCAGAGTCAAAGCAGGCAGAACGACGGCCAAACCGAGCGTAAGGACGAGACGAAAACGAGTGTTAGCTTCTCTTTTCGACTTCATTGCGGGCAGAGGATACGCCTGAGCCGCCGGGGCTGTGTCAAGCTCAGGTAAAAATTTGTTAAGAGTTGTGAACTATCCACAGATTACACAGATTTTCTCAGTAATCTGCGTAATCTGTGGATTACTTCAAACCTAATTTCTTCATGCGGTTACGGAGGGTCGAGGTCGGGAGTCCCAGGATTTCTGCCGCGCCGCCTTTGCCGCCGATAACTCCGCGTGTTTGTTCTAAAGTTTCAACAATATGCTGCCGCTCGACGTCTTCGAGCGATTTCGGACCTGAGGCCGTGGGTGCGATCGATACCGGTATCGATGTCGTTAACTTGAGCTCACCCAACGGCGCCTGCAACTCCGAGCCGCTAGAGAGAATCACCGAACGCTCCATAAAATTTTCCAGCTCACGCACATTCCCGGGCCATGGATAATTACAGAGTGCGTCAACCGTATCTTTTGGAATCGTGTCGATCCGTTTATTCATTCTTAGCGCGTGCTTTTGCGCAAAGTAACCAATCAACAAAGGAATATCGTCGACTCGTTCGCGCAAGGGCGGAATCGTGATCGGAAACACGTTGAGACGGTAATAAAGATCGCTACGAAACTTCTTCTCAGCCACCATCTGCGGCAGATCGACATTCGTCGCGGCGATCATCCGCGCGTCAGTCTTGATCGTCCGCGAACTTCCGAGTCGCTCAAATTCGTGTTCCTGCAAAACGCGTAACAGCTTGGGCTGTAAGTCGAGTGGTATCTCGCCGACTTCATCAAGCAACAACGTCCCCTTATTAGCCAGTTCGAAACGACCGACTCGCTGTGCGATAGCACCCGTGAACGCACCTTTCTCGTGTCCAAACAACTCGCTTTCAAGTAAGCCCGTCGGTATCGCAGCGCAGTTGAGTTTCACAAGCGTACGCTCGCGACGATTACTCAGATTGTGAATCGCACGCGCGATTAACTCCTTGCCGGTGCCGGTTTCACCGCAAAGCAAAACCGCGGAATCGGTCGGCGCGACTGTCGCCACTTGTTGCAGGATCTTCTTAAGCGCCGCGCTCTGCCCGATGATCTCTTCGAAGTTGTACTCGGTTTGGATCTCTTCTTCGAGGTAGAGCTTCTCGCTTACGAGCTTATTCTTGAGCGCCGACAGCTCGCGAATCGCACGTTCGGCACGCTCAAAGTTGAGCGCGTTCTGAACCGCGATCGCCACTTGTCCCGCGATCTGTTCGAGCAGCTCCGCATCTTTAGGTGTGAACGTAGCCTCTTTCATACTCCCAACGTTGATTGTGCCCAGCACCTGATCGTGACAGATCAACGGCACGGAACAACCGCAGCGCAAACCTGCTTTGTAAGCTTCACGCATGATGGGCGAATAGAATTCATTGAGGTCTATACGATCACGCAGGACCGTTTTGCGCGTGGCAATCGCGATTCCCGGCGGCGTCCCCTCGAGTGGAAGTATTGCACCTTCAGCCAACACCCCGCCCGGAGCAGGTGCATCGAGGGCGTGAACTTTCAGCATGCCGCTCTCTTCGTCTCTGATCACCATGCTGGCTAAGTCAAACGACATCAACTTTCGCAGCCATCCGGAGACCACATAAAGCAGCTCTTTCAAACTGAGATTTGAGACTACGGCGTTATTGACGTCCAGCAGGAGGCGCAAGCGGTCGCGCTCATCAGAGAGATCACACTGGGGGGCTTGGGGAAGCATTTGACGCAAGAGATTACAAGAATTTAACCTTGCCCGACAAACTCGGTTATAGTATCGCGTTCCGAATTTACCCCATGGAGTCGATCGTGAAACATTTAACGATGCAGGAGCTGGAAGCGGCGCTGGACCACCTGCGACAGGCGCCAAAAAACGATGGTGTTGTGCAACTGATCGTGTGCCGTCCGGAAGAGGACCAGCGAGAGGAAATGAATGAGGCTGAGTTGGATCCGGCGAAGGGATTGATTGGCGACAACTGGATCCTTCGTGGCAGCAGAAGAACTGTGGATGGATCTCCGCATCCGGACATGCAGATCAACATCATGAATGCTCGTGTGACTGCCCTGGTCGCTCAGGAGAAAGAGCGCTGGTCACTCGCCGGCGATCAACTCTATATCGACATGGACCTGAGTAAAGAAAACCTGCCGGCTGGATCGCGTATTCAGGTTGGCTCAGCGGTGCTCGAAGTCAGTCCTCAGCCACACACCGGCTGCCACAAATTCGTCGCGCGTTTTGGACTCGACGCAATGAAGTTCGTTAATTCAGAAGTCGGTAAGGAACTTTGTCTGCGCGGCATCAACGCGAAGGTGGTCCAGGCAGGGACAGTCAAAGTGGGCCAAACCGCGAAAAAAATTTAGCCACGGATTGCACGGATTAACGCCGATAAGAAATCAATCTGTGTTTATCCGTGTAATCTGTGGCTAATATTAAGCGGCTCGTTGCCGCGCGTGACGACCTTCGGCAAACTCCTCGATCATCTTCTTATTGAACGCGGGTATATCGGCAGGCTTCCGACTGGTTATTAATCCATTATCAACAACCACATCTCGATCAACCCAACGTGCACCTGCATTTATCAGATCGTTTTTCAAAGAAGGCCACGAAGTAATCGTCCTGCCTTTTACTACTTCCGAATCGATCAGCGTCCACGGTGCATGACAAATAGCTGCGACAGGCTTGCCCGTTACAAAGAATCCGTCCACAAATTCCACGGCTCTGATCATCATTCTCAATTGGTCAGGATTTCGCACACCACCCGGCAATAAAAGCGCGTCATAATCATCAGAACGTGCCCGGCTCAAGGGCATATCTACATGAAATGTGTCTGCCTTCTCGTCGTGATTCCATCCCTGAACTTCGTTTTCCGCGGGGGACACAATCTCCGTTATCGCACCAGCTTCTTCCAGCGCCCTTTTTGGCTCGGTCAGTTCAACCTGCTCGAAGCCGTCGGCAACCAGAATGGCTACTTTCTTCCCCGTTAGTTTCTTCTCCATGAGGTCCTCCTCCTTGTTCTTCGAAATCTACCCAACCTGAGCTAGGCAATACAGATGCCGCTATGTATTTGAGCGTACCGTGGATAAGTGAGGGCTGAAATGGAATAAAAACGTAATGAAGTCCGACAGAAGTGTTCGGAAAAGAACCTGTGTAACCGGTGGATAGATTTAGACTACTCGGTGCTTCCAGCGGCCGCGCCGGAATACCAAACCACTCACCACCGCCAGAGTCGAAAAAGCAATGGTCATTGAGATGAAAACGCCGCGCGGTCCCCATCCCAGAAGAACGCCCAGGACGTAAGCAAGCGGTATTTCCCACAACCAAAACACGAACAGGTTGATAATCGTCGGCGTCCACGCGTCGCCGGCGCCGTTGAACGACTGCCCCAGCACCATTCCGTAGGCATAAAACAAAAAGCCATAGGCTACGATCCGCAGACAGTCGACACCGTATTGAGCGACGTTGGGATCGTCGGTGTAAAACCAGATGATCTGTGGCGCAAAGAAGATGAAACACAGGCCGACAATCCCGAGGAAGATCATGTTATAGAAGCCGGCCTTCCAAACCGCGCGTTCGGCACGTTCCGGATTCCTGGCCCCGAGTGCCTGACCAACCATCGTCGCCGCTGCGTTTGCCATTCCCCACGACGGCAAAAGCGCAAAGAGAATTACGCGAATCCCGAAAGTGTAACCAGCGACAGCGTTGCTGCCGAAACTCGAGATGATGCGGACCAGTCCGATCCAACTCGCCATGCCGATGAAAACTTGAAACGTTCCGGTCGCAGATAAGCGAATCAAACGCCCGATGATTGCCGGCTCGATGCGAAGGTGACGTCGTTCAATATTGAATCGTCCACCTTCACGAATCAGTTTGCTGAGTGCGAAGAGTGCGCCCGTTCCGCGTCCGATATTTGTAGCGATGGCGGCGCCGACAATCCCGAGCTTCGGAAATGGTCCAAGTCCAAAGATCAAACATGGACCAAGCACGATGTTGATCCAGTTTGCGAACCACAACGTGCGCATTGCGATGGCGGCGTCGCCCGCGCCGCGAAAGATCGCGTTGATCATGAAGAGCATCACGACGGTGACGTTTCCAGCCAACATCACACGCGTGAATGCCGCACCGTGCTCGACTACCCACGGTGAACCACCCATCAGTTTCAGCAACTGTGGCGCGAATGGAGCACCAACTGCACCGATCACGATCGAAACGATCAATGCCAACACGATCGCCTGCACTGCCGCACGTGCCGCGCCTTCCGGATTCCCTTCGCCGATACGGCGCGCGATCATCGCCATCGCGCCGATGCTCAATCCGATCGCGAGTGCGTAAATGAGTGTGAGTAAAGATTCGGTGAGACCAACGGTTGCGGCGGCGTCAGTGCCGAGATGTGATACCCAGAAAATGTCGACTACGGCGAAAACGCTTTCCATGATCATCTCGAGGACCATGGGTATTGCGAGCAGCAGAATTGAACGTCCAATCGGTCCGGTGGTGTAGTCGCGATGCGAGCCCCGGATCGATTCCTTAACGGCAGACCACAGGCTCTGTGAGTCTTCCTGGGGAGGCGCCACTGTATCTGACATAAAACCTCAAAAGGCCACAGATTTACACGGCTAAAATATCTTATCTGCCGTAGTCATCTTGAAGACGGACGATGTCGTCTTCGCCGAGATAAGTTCCTCGCTGCACTTCTATGAATACCAGATCTACGTCGCCTGGGTTCTCGACGCGATGGGCCGTGCCGATAGGAATGTCGATCGCCTCGCCGGCGTTAACAGTGATCTCTTGCCCATCGAGAGTCACTTTCGCAGTGCCTTCTACGACGAACCAGTGCTCAGCTCGTTGAGCGTGTTTCTGGTAGCTGAGTCTTTGTCCGGGCAAGACTTCAATACGCTTGACCTTGAAATTTCGATCTTCCTCAAGGACTGTGTAAGTTCCCCAGGGCCGGCGATCAAACTCGCGCATCGTTACGTTCCTCCTCAACTTCGCCCCAAACTTGGATGAGGTCAGTACCGTAACGCGGTAGCGTCGGGTCAATGTTCGCGTCACGGCGCCAGGAACACACTCAACCCGACGCTACCGCGTTACGGTACTGACCTCTTCCAAGTAC
>DATEIS010000497.1:0-13410 GCA_035278765.1 Pyrinomonadaceae bacterium
GACCTGGCAGTATGAGTTTGCCCCCAATTGGCTGGCCGAAGCCGCATATGTGGGATCGTTGGGCCGAAATCTTTTGGTACTGCAAAACATCGGCACCGGTAATGACCAGGGCGGCCCGGGCTCGCGCGAGATAATACTCACCACCATTCCAGATAAAAGAGAAATTCTTGCGCAGCGGTATACCGGTAGCTCCAGGTATGATTCGCTTCAAACCAAACTCGAAAAACGCTTCGTCAAGGGACTGTCGATCCTCTCGTCATACACATGGGCCCACGCCATCGACAATTCACCCGGTGGTATTTGCGCCAATGGTGCAAGTGCGCGCGATTGCGGTTTTGACGATCCAACGCGACCCGATCTCGATCGTGGCAGCTCGGATACAGACGTCAGACATCGTTTCACTTTCTCTAATGTTTGGGATCTGCCGATTGGCAGAGGACGGCGTTATGGCGCCGATATGAATCGCGGCGTTGACGCAGTCATCGGTGGGTGGCAGTACAACAACATCGTGACCTGGCAGAGTGGCCCGGTATTTAACGTCACCTGCGACGGCGGTCGCGTTGATCTGATTGGGGATCCCAATCCGACTGAGGCCCAAAGGGCTCAGGGACTCGAACTGAATCGCGCCGCGTTTCGATGTTCGACTACAAGAATATTCCCGGGTGATCCGGCTGTTCTTCCCGACCTGAGCAACAGGGGGTCGTTCCCCAATATTGGTACGCTGGGTCGCAACGTTTTCCGCGGACGCCCGCAGTTTTATTGGGACGCTTCGTTCTTCAAGAACTTCCCGATTACGGCAATTAGCGAAGCGTTCAATATTCAGTTCAGGTTTCAGGCTTACAACGTGCTGAACCGAGTGAATCGTTCGTTTCCGAATGGCGACATAAACAACTCGAACGATTTTGGGCGCGACGTAAACGAGCAGCGGCGCCGGCAGATGGAGTTCTCCCTCAAGTTCATCTTCTAACGTAGTTGGATCACAGAGGCACAGAAAGCACAAACGTTTGAACTGGAGCGTTTGTGCCTTTTGTGCTTCTTGTGGCTAGAATTCATGGCAATGGGTTTACTGCGCGCGTTTCTTTTTCTCTGCTCAGTGTCGCTCGTCGTTGGTGCTATGCCGCAACGCGCGGCGCCGAACGTCGACACGTTGTTAAGCGAGGCGGGCGCACTGGTTCAGGCCGGGCGGCTTCAGGAAGCGGAAGCGGCTACGCGCAAGATTCTGACAACGCATCCGCGTAATGCCGAAGCGCATAGCCTGCTGGGTGTGATTCTCGATCAGCGCGGGCAGACTGCCGACGCCGAAAAGGAATACGACGCGGCACTGCGTCTGAAGCCGAAGCTCGTGAGTGCACTGTCGAATCTCGGTGTCTTATTGGCGAAGACCAATCGCGCCACTGACGCGATTGCAAAATTTGAAGAGGTGTTGCGCATCGACCCAAAGCACGACGGGGCCATTTTCAACCTTGGTGCTTTGTACGCAGCGCGTGGAGATTACAAACGCGCGGTCCCCCTCCTGGAAAAGGCAGCCGGACAGGATCCACGGATGCTATTTACGCTTGGGCTGCGGCTGGCTGAAGCGCACGAGTATGCCGATGCAGTGCGTTTGTTTCAGCGGACCAATGAGCTGCGACCGCAAACTTACGAAGTTTTATATAACCTCGGGATAGCGCTCTATAACCTCGATCGTCTCGATGAAGCGCTGCAAACATTGTCGTCCGCGTCGGCGCTAAAACCGAACGAAGCGGAGCCTTATTACCGTCTCGGATTGATCTCTTCTGCGAAGGGCGACACGAAAGCAGCGCTGACGCACTGGGCCAGGGCGCTCGAACTGCGGCCCGCGTTTGCTGAAGTCAATTTCATGATCGGCGAAGAGTTGCTCAAGAACCAGGCCGCTGAAAAATCGCTTCCGTTTTATGAGAAGGCTCTGGAGCTGTCGCAGGGTCAGGCGGTCTATTACCTGCGGTTCGGGGTAGCGAATCTGCGTAGCAAGCGCTACGAACCTGCCCGCGAAATTTTTACGAAAGCGGTTGAGCGCTATCCGGATAGTGCGAGCCTCTATTTTTTGCTTGGTTACGCCGCCCGAGCGGTAGGACAGTACGACCAGGCAGTCGCGGCGTTTCGGCAGGCGCTTAAGTTACAGCCTGATATGCCGGATGCGTTTGCGAGCCTCGGATACATCGCGAGCCAGCGTGGTGAGAACGTTGAAGCCGAACGTTTGTTGAGACGGGCCATCGAGCTCGATCCGAAGAGTTTTCCTTCGTATCACGACCTTGGTCGTTTGCTCGTGAAGCTGAAGCGGTATGAAGAAGCGGTGCCGTTACTGACGCGCGGCGTGGCGTTGAACGACAAAGATCCGGGTGTTCACTATCAACTGTTTCTCGCGTACTCGAGACTCAAGCGCAAGGATGAAGCGGACAAGGAGTTGGCGGAGTTTAAGCGGCTCGATGAAGTGAACCGCCACGGCGCCACACCGCTGATGGGTACGAAGGATGGAGAGGCTTTGCCGCCTTTGCCGGTCTCAGCCGCCGGCGACAGCGCAAAGCCACGCACGCCCAAAGACTAACCAAAATGTCAGCCACAAAAAGGTACAAAACATTTCCGGCAAGCCTTTTGTGTCTTTTGTGCTTTTTTGTTGCCGGTTTTAGCCAGGCGCCGTCTGTCACGAAAGTCGATCCGCCATCATGGTGGGCCAATCACTCTATTAATCCAGTCCGGCTTCTTGTTCGTGGCAAGAATCTCAGTGGCGCGCGCGTGAGCGCTGCGAATGCGTCGTTACGCACTTCGAACGTTCGCGTCAACGAACGAGGCACTTATCTTTTTGTTGACGTCGATATCGATCGTTCGACGTCGCCCGGCAAGTATTCATTGGCGATTGAAACTTCAAGTGGCCGCGCTTCGATCCCATTCAACATCGAAGCGCCACTCGACGCGCGTAACAATTTTCAGGGCATCAACAACGACGACGTGATCTACCTGATCATGACCGATCGCTTCGCCGACGGAGACCCGTCGAACAACGCCCCAAAAGATTCACCGCCCGAAGCAAACGATCGCAACAACCCGCGTGGCTTTCACGGCGGCGATTTGCGTGGCGTTATCAACAATCTTCCTTATCTGAAAGACCTCGGCATCACGGCGATTTGGTTAACACCCTGGTACGACAACTGGAACGGCGTGAATCGCTGCGACAAGCCGTGGTGCCCGAACACGTATTACCACGGCTATCACGCGATCGATTACTACGCCGTTGAAGATCGCTTCGGTGATCTCGTGACACTCCGCGAACTGGTCCAAAAGGCACACGCGCTAGGCATAAAAGTCATCCAGGATCAGGTTGCGAATCACGTTGGCTCGCAGCATCCGTGGATCAACGATCCGCCGCTCAGCACGTGGTTTCACGGAACCCTCAAGCAGCACCAGCTCAACAGATTTAAAAACAGCGTGTTGCTGTCGCCGCATTCGAATCAGATCGATGTTCGTAACACTCTGGACGGCTGGTTCAACGACGATCTGCCTGACATGAATCAGGAAGAGCCGGAAGTCGCGCGCTACGAAATTCAAAATGCGTTGTGGTGGGCGGGCGTGACGGGCATCGACGGCATTCGTCAGGACACGATCCAGTACATGCCTCGCTTTTTTATTCGCGATCTCACAAACGCGCTGCACCGGCAGTATCCAAAGCTGTGGATGGTGGGAGAAGTATTCGAGCGCGATGCTGCACACACTGCGTTTTTCATCGGCGGGCACACGGGTTGGGACGGGATCGATACGAAACTCGATTCTGTTTTCGACTTTGCGTTGTGGAATGCATCGCTGCTGGCATTTACCAACAAGTCGCCGGTTCGGTCTCTCCAGTCTCAGTTGAAGTACGACGGGCTTTATCCGGACGCGTCGAAGCTTACGGTTCTGGCAAACAATCACGACACGACGCGATTCCTGTCGCTCCAGGGCGCGACGACTGAGGGTGCAATGATGCACACGGCGTTTATTCTGAGCGTGCGTGGCATCCCGCAACTTTATGCAGGTGAAGAGATCGCGATGGAAGGCGGCGAGGATCCTGATAATCGTCGCGATTTTCCGCGTGAGGCGTTCACGGTTGAAGGGCGAACGGAGAAGCAGCAGCGGATGTTTTGGTGGACACGCGAGTGGATACGCCTCCGGCGTGAGCATGCGGCGATGCGTTCGGGGCGTTTGATCGATCTCTATTTTGATGATGAGGTTTACGTGTTTGCACGACAACTCGAGCAGGAGACGATCATCGTGGCGATTAATCGTGAGAATAAGACGAAGCATTTGAGCATTCCCGTCGGCTCGATAGGGTTGACGGATTACGCGACGTTGAAGACGTTGATTGGTGTAAAAACTAGCGCGCGTGTTGAGAATGGGGTGGCGGTGATCGGTCTGCCCCCGCAGAGTGCGATGGCGCTCGGTAGGTTTTAGACAGGATTTACATGATTAACAAGATGAATCGCGTGAGTGGGATATTGCTTCACCCTACTTCACTGCCGGGTCCTTACGGTATCGGTGATCTTGGACCGGAGGCTTACAAGTTCGCTGACTTTCTCGTTGCGGCGGGGCAAAGTCTTTGGCAAGTATTGCCACTTGGACCAACAGGCTATGGCGATTCACCTTATGCGTGCTATTCGGCTTTCGCCGGCAATACTCTGCTCGTCAGCCCGGACCAGTTAATCAAAGAAGGACTACTGGATACTGCGCCACAATCGTCGGGCTCGCAAGACAAGATTGATTTTGGCGAAGCACACAGTCTTAAAGATCAGATCCTGCGGCGCGCTTATGAACGTTACACGAAGACTACCGATACTAATCTCCGCAGTGCCTTTGAAACATTCGCACAAGAACAAGCGCACTGGCTTGAAGACTACGCCCTCTTTCGTGCCTTGAAAGACGCGCACGGCGGTGTGGCGTGGAATGAGTGGGAACCATCGCTCGTCCGCCGCACACCTGCCGCACTCGAACGCGCTCGTGAAGAACTTCGCGAAGAAGTCGAAGCACAAATGTTCTATCAGTTTCTCTTCTTCCGGCAGTGGTTCGCGCTGAAAGGTTATTGTAACGACCGCGGCATTAGCATCGTTGGCGACCTCCCGATTTTTGTGGCGCAGGACTCCGCTGACGTTTGGACCAACCCGGAGCAATTCAAGTTAGACAAGGACGGAAAACCAGTGGTTGTTGCAGGCGTGCCCCCGGATTACTTCAGCAGTACCGGACAGCTTTGGGGCAATCCGCTTTACAACTGGGAACGCATGCTCGCCGACGGTTTCAAATGGTGGATCGAGCGCGTGCGCGCAACATTCACAGTCGTCGATATCGCGCGTGTCGATCACTTTCGTGGCTTTGCTGCATGCTGGGAGATTCCCGGTGGCGATAAGACTGCGGAACGCGGGCAATGGGTCGAAGCACCGGGAAGGGAATTGTTCACGGCGATTCGCAAGACGCTCGGCGAGTTACCGATCATCGCTGAAGACCTCGGCGTGATCACACCCGACGTCGTTGCGTTGCGCGATGACTTTGGCTTTCCCGGGATGCGAATTCTTCAGTTCGGCTTCGGCAGCGATTCAAAGAACATCGATCTGCCGCACAACTACGTTCCGAATGTCGTCGCTTATACAGGCACACACGACAACGACACGACGGTGGGTTGGTTTCAGAGTGTGGCAGGTGAAGGGTCAACGCGTACGGCGACGCAGATCGAACGCGAGCGGAAGTTTTGCATGGACTATCTGAATACCGGCGGCGAAGAGATCCACTGGGACTTCATCCGCGGCGTGCTTGCGTCTGTCGCCAACACCGCGGTGATTCCGCTTCAGGATCTGCTTGGGCTGGGAACGGAAGCGCGCATGAATCTTCCGAACAGCACGGAGGGAAATTGGGCCTGGCGGTTCAAATCATTGGATCAAGAATTAGGTGTCCGACTTAACGAGCTCTCAAAACTCTATGGAAGAAATTTAAGCCACGGATTACACGGATGACACAGATCAGAAGAAAGAAAAGCAACTCTTTAAAAATTCTTATCCGTGTCATCTGTGTAAATCTGTGGCTAACACTGGTGGTTAGTGCGCAGGCGCCTGAGATTCTCAAAGTGGATCCGCCAAGCTGGTGGACCAGGAGTTCCGTGAATCCGGTGCGGCTTATGATTCGGGGTAAGAATTTTCAGGGTGCAAGGGTCCGGGTTGAAGGGATGATAGGCACTCCTAAGATCAATGCTCAAGGCACACACATCTTTGTTGATGTCTTCATTCCACCGAACGCGCTGCCCGGAGAACGCGCTATTTCCGTTGGCTCAGCGCGCGCGTCGTTCGAAGTGCTTCGACCATTGAACCGCACCGGTCGCTTTCAGGGGTTCTCGCCGGCCGACGTCATGTATCTGATCATGCTCGATCGCTTTGCAGACGGCGATCCGTCAAATAACGAACCCCTCTACGATCGTAAGAACAAGTTTTACTACCACGGCGGCGACCTCCAGGGTGTCATCGATCGCCTGCCTTATTTGAAAGATCTCGGCGTCACAGCTATCTGGCTCACACCCTGGTACGACAACTACGATCGCCTCAACCAAATCGAGTTGAAGGAAGATAAACCGAGTACCGGATTTCACGGCTACAATCCACAGGACTTCTACGCCGTCGAGGAACACTTCGGCACTCACGCGAAGTTGCGCGAGCTTGTCGAGACTGCGCATCGCTCCGGTATAAAGATCATTCAGGACCAGGTAATGAATCACACTGGTCCATATCATCCGTGGGTTGCCGATCCTCCAACGCCGACCTGGTTCAACGGCACCAAAGACAAGCATCTGAAAAATGTTTTTCAAACGTGGGTGTTGCACGATCCACGCGCCGTCGACTCGCTAAAACGAGAAACAATGGACGGCTGGTTTCTCGACTTCCTGCCCGATCTCAACCAACACGACCCGGAAGTCTCGCGTTATCTCATTCAAAATACGCTCTGGTGGATTGGCACCACCGGCCTTGACGGCATACGGATGGACACATGGCAATACGTGCCAAACTCCTTCTGGCGTGATTGGACGAAGGCGGTTAAGCGGGAGTTCCCGAATTTCAAAGTGGTCGGTGAGGTGAAGGATGGCGACGTGGTCCATACGTCGTTCTTCCAGGGCGGCAGAGTGCGCTTTGACGGAGTCGATTCAGGTCTCGATTCGCTGTTGGACTTTCCACTCTTCTACCCGATTCGTCATGCATTTGCCGAAGGCAAGCCAATCGACGCGATTCCGAAGACTCTCGCGAAAGATTATCTCTATACAAATTCGGAAATCCTGGTGACGTTATTAGGCGGACACGATGACGGCCGTTTTATGAGTGAGAAGGGCGCGACCATCGCTGGTCTCAAACTGGCGAATGCGTTCGTGTTAACGACGCGCGGCGTGCCCCAACTCTATTACGGCGACGAGATCGCGTTGGAAGGCGGTGACGAGCCAACAACGCGTGGCGACTTCCCCGGCGGTTTTCGAGGCGACAAACGAGACGCCTTTACCGCCGGGGGTCGCTCTAAAGATGAGCAGGAGTTATTTGAATTTATTCGACGGCTCACAGCTATGCGTCGCGAGCTGGAACCACTAAGGACTGGCTCACTCGTTAACCTCTACGTCGCTGAGCAGCAGTACGCATACGCGCGCACGCTTCGGAATAGTGCTGTTGTGATCGTATTTAATAATGACGATAAGGGAGCGGAGATCGAATTCGATGTTTCACGTGCCGGTTTTAGAAATGGATCTCTGTTGCACGATCGTCTTGCGACCGTCCGCGACGTTACCGTTCGGGACAACAAGTTACGCGTCAATCTACCGAAGCGTTCTGTAGCAATCTTTGCCGGCAGGTAAAGGAACCTGAGATGAATAAACCACGCTTGAGCTTCTGGCAGATCTGGAACATGAGTTTCGGATTTCTCGGGATTCAGTTTGGCTGGGGATTGCAGCTCGCCAACATGAGCCCGATTTACAAGTACCTGCACGCCGAAGAAAGCTCACTGCCGTATCTCTGGCTCGCTGGTCCAATCACGGGTTTGATAATTCAGCCCATCATCGGCTCGATGAGCGACCGCACCTGGAACCGACTCGGTCGCCGCCGTCCGTATTTCCTCGTCGGTGCGATTCTCGCGAGCATCGCGCTCTTCTTCATGCCTGATTCATCCGCGGTGTGGATGGCGGCAGGTCTGCTTTGGATACTCGACGCGAGCATCAACATCACGATGGAGCCGTTTCGCGCGTTTGTGGCCGACAAACTGCCGGAAGAACAGCGCACGCTCGGGTTCGTGATGCAGAGTTTCTTCATTGGCATTGGTCAGACGCTCGCGAATGCGTTGCCCTACCTGTTCACCATGCTCGGTGTTGTCGGAGTTATGGCGAGTGGGATTCCGCTCTCGGTTGAGTACTCGTTCAAGATCGGCGCCGTAGTTTTTCTCGTGGCAGTGTTGTGGACTGTCGTAACAACGAAAGAATATCCGCCTGAAGACATCGAAGCTTTTCAGCGCATGAAACGCGAGAGGAAAGGAATCCTCGCGGGATTTGCAGAGATCTTTTCATCAGTGACTGAAATGCCGCCGACGATGAAACAACTTGCGGTGGTCCAATTCTTCACCTGGTTTGCTTTGCCTTGTATGTGGCAGTTCTTCGGAATCGCGGTTGCCCGCCACGTTTTTCTTGCGCCAAATGAAGGCTCGCCACTGTTTGCGGAAGGAACTGAGTGGGGTGGTTTATGTTTCGCGGCTTATAACGTGGTCTGCTTCGGAGTTGCCTTCCTGCTGCCGGCATTCGCGCAGCAAACGAGCCGGAAAACGGTTCACACAATTGCGTTGATATGTGGCGGCATCGGTTTGATCGCGGTCAACTTCATTTCGAATAAGTATATGTTGTTCGTGAGTATGGCGGGTGTTGGAATTGCATGGGCGTCGATCTTGTCGATGCCTTACGTAATGCTTTCCACCGCGGTGCCACCGGCGCGCATGGGTGTGTATATGGGCGTGTTTAATCTCTTCATTGTGATTCCACAGATCGTGATGTCGCTGATCGTACCGAATATTTTTAACAACTTGCTTGGTGGTGATCCGCGAAATGTAGTAGTGCTCGGTGGTATCAGTTTGTTGATAGCGGCCGCGACGGTGAGGGGAGTGCATGATGTGCACGCTGATTAGACGGATTGTTTTCGGATTTTGTGTTGCGATCCTCAGCGTTTCAACGGCGCTTGGGCAACGACCAGTACGCGACTGGGTGCGCGATGGGGTGATTTATGAGATTTACCCGCGCGCGTTTTCGCAGCAGGGAAATTTTAATGCGATTACGGCGCGACTCGATGAATTGAAGGAACTCGGCGTTACGATTCTTTGGTTAATGCCGATTCATCCGATTGGACAGGAAAAGAAGAAGGGAACGATCGGTAGCCCTTATGCCGTTCGCGACTATTACGCGATCAATCCTGATTACGGCACTGCGGATGACCTGAAACGACTTGTGCGCGAAGCACACGCGCGAGGTTTGAAAGTCATCATCGACATCGTTGCGAATCACACTTCGTGGGACAGCGTGCTGATGAAGCATCCCGAGTTTTACAAGCGTGATGCGAAAGGCAACATTACTTATCCATACGACTGGTATGACATCGCGGCATTGAACTACGGCAACCAGCAGTTGCGACGTTACATGACGGATATGCTCAAGCACTGGATCCGCGAGTTTGATCTCGACGGATTTCGTTGCGACGTCGCCGGCGAAGTGCCTACCGACTTCTGGGAAAACGCGCGTCGAGAATTGGAGCAGATCAAACCTGACATCGTGATGCTTGCCGAAGCTCACAAAGCGGAATTGTTGGTGAATGCCTTTGAACTCGATTATTCGTGGCCGCTGCACAGCGCTTTGACGAACGTGTTGCAGGGACGCGGCCGTGCTTCGGATCTGCGTGACGAGTGGGAGAAGGAAGTGAAAGAGTGGCCCAAGGGGGCGCTGCACATGCGTTTTTCCGACAATCACGACGAGCGACGTGCGATTGCGCGTTTTGGCGAACCGGCGGCGCTCGCTGCGTCAGCATTTGTGTTTACGCTTGATGGCGTGCCGATGCTCTACAACGGCATGGAGGTCGGTGATACGACCGAGTCGGGTGCGCCTGCGTTGTTTGAGAAGTTGCCGATCTTCTGGCCGATTGCCGAGCGCCGTAAGGAGTTTCCGCAGTTCTATAAAAAGATGATGGCGTTGCGGCGTGGGAGCACGGCGCTACGGCGTGGGACGCTGGAGTGGTTGAAGAACTCGGATGAGTCGCGTGTGGTGACATTTGTTCGTCGTGCGGGCAGCGAGGAAGTTTTAGTTGCGATCAACTTTTCGAGTCGTCCGTTCTTTGGGATGGTTGAAGTCTCGAGTGGGATGAAGCGAGTGGAAGGGTTGCCGGTGTTGTCGTTGGATGCGTGGGGCTATCGTATTTTTAGACAGGATTAACAGGATGATCAGGATTGCGCTCTTTATTGTACTTGCCAGCCATGTGGTGATGGCGCAGGACAAAGATGCGCATTGGGCCACCGCGGCGAAGAATGGGTTTGGAACGTCGACGACGCTGTCTTCGAAGGTTTGGTTCACGCTTGCGAATGGCGTGATGACGGAGGTTTTTTATCCAACAGTCGATCTGCCCAACGTCCAAACTCTCCAGGTTCATGTACACACAGGTGAACGTGTTGAGACTGAAATCGACGACACGATTCATCGACTCGAACTGCCCAATCCGGCTGCCCTGACTTTTCGACAGATCAACACCGCGAAGAGTGGTGCTTACACCATCACCAAAACGTACATCACTGACCCTCGACGCAACACGGTTTTGATCGATATCGACATCCATTCGAGAAACAATCTGCTCGCAATTGTCATCTACGATCCCTCTCTTAACAACAGTGGCTGGCACGATTCCGGGAGCATGGTGCGAGATGCAGTACTGGCGAAAGATAAAAATATCTCGTCTGCGTTGATGTCGAGTTGCGGCATTCGGGGCGCGTCGACAATTATGCCTCCAAATCCTAACCTCGTTCAGGAAATCACTCTTGACGGAAAGCGCTGCACGCTTGCGCTGGGTTTTGGTGAAACAACCGCACAGGCAATGCACAATGCGCGTTCATCTCTCTCTCGTGGATTTGTAGCAACGAGACGCGAATACGAAGCCGGATGGGAGAGGTACGTTGCGACGCTGCCGCGGATCGCGAAACACCAGCGCCAGTTCAACATGGCTGCGATGGTCCTCAAGGGACTCGAGGACAAGACTTATCGTGGTGCTGTAATTGCGTCGCCCTCGACGCCGTGGGGTGGTGGTCCAAACGCCAACGAACCGACAACCACTGGTTATCACGCCGTTTGGTCACGCGATCTCTATCACGTAGCCACAGCGCTCGATGCCATTGGTGATCGTGCCGGGGCCAATCGATTGCTCGACTACCTCTTGAGCGTGCAGCAAAAGCCTGACGGCAGCTTCCCACAAAACTCGTGGGTTCATGGCAGTCCAATCGGAAGAGTGTCACAGATGGACCAGGTGGCCTGGCCGCTCGTCCTTGCTTACCAGTTGCGGCGTTACGACAGAAAATCCTGGCTCAATCACCTCAAACCAGCCGCTGATTTCATTATCAAATTTGGACCACAAACGAATCAGGACCGCTGGGAAGAAAAATCCGGCTACTCGCCAGCGACGATCGCCTCTCAGATTGCGGGACTGGTCTGTGCTGCTGAGATCGCAAAACTCAACGGCGACGCTGTAAGCGCCAGAAAGTATCTCGAAACGGCCGATAACTGGACACAGAACGTCGAAAAGTGGACAGTAACTAAAGAAGGAAACTCCTCTGGCTACTACCTGCGAATCACAGCGAACGACAATCCGAACGACGGCGCGAAGATGGAGATCAACAGCAGCAGTCTGGTGGTTGATGAGCGTAAGATTGTTGATGCAGGCTTTCTCGAACTGGTCCGTCTTGGTATTAAACGACCACGAGATCCGTTGATCGTCGACTCGCTCAAGCTTATCGACCAATTAATAAAAGTTAAGACACCTGTTGGTGACGCGTGGTACCGATACAATCACGACGCCTACGGGGAAACTCCAGCCGGCGGAAACTACGATGCGCGCACGGGTATCGGGCGTCTGTGGACGTTGTTGACCGGCGAGCGTGGCGAGTATGAACTCGCGTTGGGAGATATCGCAGCGGCGCGAAGTCGTTTAGATACGCTGGCGCGATTCGCGAACGATGGGCTCATGATTCCCGAACAGGTTTGGGATCGACAAGACAGTCCGAATCCGAGTCTTCGCTTTGGCGCCGGAACCGGATCGGCGACACCGCTCGCGTGGTCCATGGCCCAGTTTATTCGCCTCGCGATGAGTATTGAGCGTGGGAGGAATATTGAGACACCGAAAGTCGTGTGGGAACGGTATGGAAGCCGCGGATAAAACAGATAAGAAGCTGATTTTTGCTGCCGATCTTGGTGGAACGCATCTCCGTGCCGCAACGGTGGATCAGAAGGGGCATGTTCACGCTCGGTTCAAACAGAACACGCCGCAGGGCAATGACGCCGACGCGATTGTTGATACGATTGTGACTGCTGTTCGCGAATTTCAGAAAGCGGCTGAGATTTCTGCTGTGTCGCTGGTTGTGCCCGGAACCGTCAACGTCGAAGAAGGATCGGTCGTGACGGCGCCAAATCTTCCGTGTCTCGATGGGTTTCGTCTGGCTGCGGCATTGACTGAACAGCTCGATCTTCCTGCGATTCTCGAAAACGATGCGAATGCAGCGGCAGTTGGCGAGATGTGGCAGGGAGCGGGTGTTGGTTGCAAGACGATTATTTGCGTGACACTTGGCACCGGCGTTGGTGGCGGGATCATTCTCGACGGCAAGTTGTGGCGTGGGATGGATGGCGCGGCGGCGGAGATTGGACATATGTGTGTCGATCCTTTTGGAGGCGTGGCGTGTACGTGCGGAAGTCGCGGTTGTCTCGAAGTCTTTGCGTCGGCGACCGCGATTGTGCGCATGACGCGTGAGGCGAGCCCACGCTATCCGGATTCGGTGTTGCAGGGTCGAGATGATCGCACTGCTGAGATGATCTTTGAGGCGGGTCAACAGGGCGACGAACTCGCGCTCGAGATTTTCCGGCGCATGGGTGTTTATCTAGGGATCGGTATCGCGAACCTGATCAATATTTTGAATCCCGAAATGATCGTGATTGGCGGCGGTGTGGTGAATGGTTGGGATCTGTTTGAGAAGCACATGCACCAGCAGGTCGAGGAACGCGCGTTTCCGTTGCTGAGAGTGAAGATCGAGAGGGCCAAGTGCGGAGATGATGCGGGGCTTCTGGGCGCCGCGCGGCTTGCGTTCAAAGACTAATCCACAGATTACGCAGATTTATGAAACAACTTTTGGTAC
>DATEIS010000498.1:0-12370 GCA_035278765.1 Pyrinomonadaceae bacterium
TGTGCCAGGGTGGCGTATTTGCGGTAGCCCTCGGGCCATAGGACGCACTTGGTGCTGCCTGCTTCGTCTTCAAGTCTGAAGAGTGCGAATTTGTCGCCCTTCTTGGTGGTACGGATCTGGAGGTCGCCAATGATCCCGCCCGAGGTAACTCGGATTCCGCTAGTAAGATCCGCGAGTTCGGTTGACCGCACCGCCTTCACTCGTTGCAGCGTTTCGAGATAGCGCTCTAGCGGGTGGCCGCTGATATAGAAGCCGAGAGCCGCCTTTTCTGCCGCTAAAGTTTCACTTGAAGTCCAGCCCTTTGCTGTCGGTGACAGCTCGTTGGCGTAGTCGATCTCTTCCGGCATTGCGCCGAAAAGACCGTTCTGGCCGATGAGCTTTTCGCGTTTTGCACGTTGGGCTCGCGACAGTGCGGCGTCGATCGAGTTGAAGAGACCACCACGCCAGGCTTCAATCGGACGCCCGTCCTTAAGCGAGTCAAAGGCTCCTGCGCTGACCAGACTTTCAAAGACACGCTTGTTGAGAGTGGTTGACTCCACACGTTCGGCGAAGTCGAAAAACGACCGGAACGGACCGCTCTCGCGCGCTTCACAAATTGCTTTAACGATGGACTGCCCGAGCCCCTTAATCGCAGTAAGCCCGTATCGAATGGCGCCGCTTAAGGGAGTAAAGCCGGAATAGCTTTCATTAACATCAGGAGGCAGGAGGGCGATCTTTTGGGCGCGCAGCTCCTTCGAGTACTTAAACACTTTAGCGGCATCCTGAGCTTCGCTCGAAAGAACCGCAGCGTAAAAGTGTTCCGGATAATGCGCCTTCAAATAAGCAGTCTGGAAGGCGAGATAGGCATAGGCAACGCTGTGGCTGCGGTTGAAGCCATAATCTGAGAACTGGGCCATCAACGAAAAGATCTTCTCGGCCTTCTCCTGCTTGATGCCGCGCTCGACTGCGCCCTTGATGAACTTCTCCTCATGCACAGCCATCTCTTCGCGCTTCTTCTTACCCATCGCGCGACGCATGAGATCCGCTTCACTAAGTGTATAGCCCGCAAGCATCTGTGCGAGCTGCATTATCTGCTCCTGGTAGACGATGATGCCGTAAGTGTTGTTAAGGATCTCCTTCATCTGCGGCACCATGTAACTAACTTTCTTCTTCCCGTGGTGTCGCTGGATGAACTCATCAACCATGCCCCCGTCCAGCGGTCCCGGACGATAAAGAGCGTTGAGTGCCGCGAGGTCTTCAATACCTTTCGGCTTCAGCTTCCGGCAGATCTCCTGCATCCCTGAAGACTCAAATTGAAAGACCGCTTCAGTCCTTCCATCCGCAAACACATTAAGCGCCTTAGCATCGTTAAGCGCTATCTCCGACCACTTAATCTCTTTACCAAGCAGCTGTTTAATGCTGATTAAGCAGTCATTTATAACGGTTAAAGCGGTAAGCGCTAAAAAGTCCATCTTAAGCATGCCGGTCTTTTCAAGGTCCGACATGACATATTGAGTCGTAAGCTCTTCCTTACCCGAGACGGCGACCGGGATTAATTCCTGAAGCGGAAGCGGCGAGATGACGACGCCCGCCGCGTGCACCGAAGAGTGCCGGGCACAGCCTTCGAGCCGCTGCGCAATCTCAAGTATTTCTTTAACCTGCGGGTTGGTTTCAACCTCCTTGCGGAGCTCAGGTACTTGTTCAAGTGCCTGACTGATGCTCACATTGCGGCCACGGACTGGTGGGGGTATCAGCTTGGCGATCCGCTCAACGTCGGCGTAAGGCACTTCGAGAGCCCTGCCGACATCCTTGATGGCAGCCTTTGAGGCGAGCGTTCCGAACGTGATGATCTGGCAAACGGAGTCGCGCCCATAGAGGCCGGCCACATGGTTGATGACGTCCCCTCGGCCACGGACACAGAAGTCGATGTCGATGTCAGGCATGCTGACGCGACCAGGGTTCAGAAAGCGCTCGAATAGAAGATCGTACTCAAGGGGATCGACGTCCGTGATTTCGAGGCAATAAGCGACGAGCGAGCCGGCGGCAGAACCTCGGCCCGGGCCGACCGGAATGGAGTGCTCTTTGGCGTACCGAACGAAGTCCCAGACGATCAGGAAGTAGCCGGCGAAGCCCATCTGCTTGATCATCTGGATCTCGTTCGTCAGTCGAGTCTGATAATCCGTGAACGGCTGCTTCAATTCGCCTCTGGCCGATAGCGTATCCCACACCTGTTGGCGGCGTCGCTCAAAACCATTGCGGACGACCTTCTCGAAGTAGTCGTCCGATGAGAGCCCCTGCTCCGACTCCGGAATCGGATACTGCGGCAGATAATTGACGTTCTCTGGCAGCTTCAGCTCACAGCGCTCTGCGATATCGACCGTCCGCGTCAATGCTTCCGGTAACTCGTTGCCAAAGATGTTCCACATCTCGTCCTGCGAGCGGACGTAGAAATACGGGCTCTGGTAGCGAAGCCGATTTGTGTCGTTAACGGTCTTGCCCGACCCGATGCACAGCAATACGTCATGAGCCCTCGAATCGTCAGGCATCAGGTAGTGCGCATCGTTGGTCGCAACCAGAGGAACACCGGTTCGTTTTGAAAGGTCCACCAGCGACTTCCGAATGCGCTTCTGAGCGTCGAGACCATGTTCCTGGATCTCGAGGAAGTAGTTCCCCTTTCCAAGAATCTCTTCAAACTCGATCGCCGCTTTCGCAGCCTCTTCGCACTTGTCCTGTGCCAGCAATGCCGACGGAACACCCGACATGCATGCCGAAAGACCAATCAAGCCTTTACTGTGCTCGGCGAGCAGTTCTTTATCGATGCGGGGCTTGTAATAGAAACCTTCGGTGTAGGCTTTCGAAGTCAGCCGCACGAGATTCTGATAACCCTCGTAGTTCTGGGCCAGAAGTATCAGATGATGGTTTGCCTTCTCACCGGGTGCACTGGCGGCCTTCTCTTTGCGGTTGCCACGCGCAATGTAAGTCTCGCAACCGATAATCGGTTTCACACCTTTACTCTTCATCGCGTTGTAGAAAGAGATCGCGCCGTACATGTTGCCATGATCGGTCATGGCACACGCGGGCATTTTCAATTCTTCAACACGTTTGGAGAGCGGTTTGATTTGAATGGCGCCGTCAAGAAGACTGTAATCTGTATGAAGATGAAGGTGTACGAATTGTCGGTCCTGCATGATTCTTTGTGAGCTTCGTTCTTTGTGCTTTGTACTTTGTTGCTAGAACAAAGCACTAAGTACCAAGTTCAAAGTACTATTATTCCCATTCAATGGTTGATGGTGGTTTCGAGCTGATGTCGTAAACAACTCTATTAATGCCGCGAATCTCGGAAACGATTCGCGCCGAAACTCGAGCCAGTAGATCGTGTGGAAGTCGCGCCCAGTCGGCGGTCATTCCATCAACGCTCGTGACCGCGCGAATTGCGACAACGCGTTCGTATGTGCGCTCGTCTCCCATTACACCAACAGTCGAGACAGGCAACAACACCGGAAACGCTTGCCAGACCGCGTTGTAAAGTTCGGCGAGTCGCAACTCCTCATCGAGAATTCGATCCGCAGCTTGCACAAGCCGAATCTTCTCCTCGGTGATGTCACCCAGAATGCGCACAGCCAAACCAGGACCCGGGAATGGATGGCGCCCAAGGATCTCTTCCGGAACTCCTAATTCTCTTCCGATCAGTCGCACTTCGTCTTTGAACAACTCACGCAGCGGCTCGATCAGTTTGAGATTCATTTTCTCCGGCAATCCACCGACGTTGTGATGACTCTTGATCACTGCCGATGGGCCACGTACGGAAACAGACTCGATGACGTCGGGATACAGTGTTCCCTGCACCAGGTAAGCGACATCACCCAAACGCTTTGCTTCATCCTCAAATACATCGATGAAAACTTTGCCGATGCGTTTGCGCTTCTCTTCCGGGTCGGTGACACCCTTTAGCGCTTCGAGAAACAGTTGACCCGCACGCACACCGGAGATGTTCAACTTCATACTCTGTTGCAACAGCGCCAGAGTCGATTCAAACTCACCTTCACGCAAGAGGCCATTGTCGACAAAGATGCACGTCTGTCGATCACCGACGGCTTTGTGTACGAGCGCCGCGGCGACAGTGGAATCAACTCCACCAGACAATCCCGTGACAACACGTCCCCCGTCACCGACTTGGGTACGAATGCGTTCTATTTGATCTTCAATAACTGCTTCCGGCGACCAATCACCTCGACAGCCGCAAACCGAGAACAAGAAATTGCGCAACACTTGCGCACCCAGTGGCGTGTGGGCCACTTCGGGGTGAAACTGCACGCCATAGATTCCGCGCGACTCGTCTTCCATAGCGTTCAGCGCGTCGTCAGTCAGTGCAGTGACCTGAAAACCGGGCGGCACTTCCGTGACGTGATCGCCATGACTCATCCAAACGTCTAGCTCCGGGGGCAACCCCTGGAACAATCGGCTCGTCACATCGAGGACTTTCAATCGCGCGTAACCAAACTCGCGATTGGGTGACGCCGCCACATCTCCGCCAAGCTCGCGCGCAAAGACCTGGAACCCGTAGCAGATGCCGAGCGTGGGACAGTCGACGGACTGCAACAGTTGCGGATGAGGCTTGGGCGCGGCGTTGTCGTACACTGACGAAGGACCACCGGAAAAGATCAGTCCTTTCGGTGATTTCGCGTTGATTGCTTCGATCGGTGTGTTGAAAGGAAGTATTTCGCAGTAAACACCGGCTTCTCTAACGCGACGAGCGATGAGTTGGGTGTACTGCGATCCGAAGTCAAGTATTATTACGGTTTCATGATTCTGGGTCATGGATTGGAAAGAGTGATTGATTATACTTTCGTCGGGAGCGAACGCAAAATCTGTGAAATCCGTAGTTAGTTTTTTAATCCTCATCTCGCTTTTTACAATCTCGACGCGTGGCGTGCCGAACGACGCTCTTTTGTCTCAACCACTCACGGTGCGTTGGCGATATGAGTCGAACGTAACAAATCTCACCCCAGCTTTCGACAACGAACGAATCTATCTACCTCTAGCTGGCGGTCAGATCGTTGCGCTGAAAGCTAAAGACGGACAGCTTTTCTGGCGGTCGGAAATCGGAGGTGAACTTTCTGCGTCGCCTGTTGCAGATGAAAATGCGATCTACGTCGCGTCCGAAACTAAAGTGGAAGCAAACGGATCACAGAAACCTTCCGGCGCACTGCGTGCGATCGGTCGTGAAGGTGGTGTCACGCAATGGATGACACCGTTAGTGCGGCCACTGCGCGGTGCACTCGCACTCAGTCACGGAAAAATATTTGCCGGCGGACTCGATGGCCGAGCGTATGCGTTTGATAAGCGAACCGGTGGTGTGTTGTGGTCGATACCGTTTGCGTTGGAGTTCAGTGGCCAGGCAGTTGTTAAAGACGGGAAAGTTTATCTAGGCAGCGAAGACGGAACTCTTTTGGCGCTCGACGAAGCCTCCGGCACGCTTCTCTGGCGCTACCGAACCAAAGGCGCGATACATGGACCAGTCGCAGTTAGTAAGAAGGACGTCTTCTTCGGGTCGGGTGATGGATACGTTTATTCAGTGAGCAGCGACAAGGGAAAACTTCAATGGCGTAAGCGAACCGGCGCCGGCGTTAATTCTGTTGTCCTCGCCGGCGACTCATTACTCGCCGCCTCGCTCGACAACTTCGCTTACTTACTCAATCTCAAAGGCGCGATGCTCTGGAAAAAACAACTCCCCGGCCGCATCTCCGCCCAACCCCTCGCCGTCGCCGAAACCGCGTTGTTCACACCACTCTCGAGTTCCGAAGGCGTAGTACTCGGATTAAAAGATGGCAAGCAGGTCAACACACTTCCCGCCGGCGACGAACTAACGAGCTCAGCATCCCCAATCATCGTCGGCGACGCCGTAATTCTGACAACCGAACACGGTCTGCTGGCTTTTGCCCGCCCATCAGACGCAGCGTTAAGACCAAAAGGTCATTAGAGAGGAACCTCAGATTTCAGATAAGTTTTTAGATCTCACATTCCCAGAGAATTTTGCACGCTTCGTCGAGATCAGCATCGTCAAGAGCGGTGAAAATTTCTACGGCGCGCTGAGCATGAGGAAAGGCCTCGATCTTTCTGCCCTGCCCAACAAGGGCTGCGGCTAAAAAGTAAGAGTTCACACCGACAAAATCGATTCTCCCGAGCTTTTCTGAAAGGCTAAGAGCCTCCACGGCGAATGCTTCTGCGCATAGCCATTCGCCGCGACTGAGTTCCAGACGGGCCAGACTACCCGTCGAAGCAGTTACACATTGAAGGGAGTCTATCGCGCGTGCGATCTGGAGGGCCTCTTGGTAGTCACGCTCTGCGCTGTCGAGATCACCGGATAATCGCTTTGCATTGGCAAGGTTAAGTAGAACAACAATAACATTCTCGGTTTCGCGTCCCGTTGCAGTAAAGAGATTTAAAGCGATGCAATATGCGGTTATGGCGGCTCCGTAATTCTTTGTCAGTCTATGGCCCATGCCTCGCAATTGGATAGCTAACGCGCCCTCGCCGACATCCGCTTGTGCATCCCGCCAGTGACTCTCAGCGCGATCAGCACAGACGAACACTTCCGACGACTGACCGCGCATAACGTGGATAAAGCCAGCTTTATAAGCACCCCAACCAGCATTCAAGAAATCCTTCACGGCCAAAGCCCTTACCTCCCGATCGCGCGATAAGGCAAGCCATTCATCCCAGCGTCCCGTGAAATGGAGAAAATCATCAAGTGCAACACATATTGTCTGGAGTCGCTCATTATTGCCGGAAATAAAACGCGACATAGCAGCTGCGACCGTGGGCCAAGCAGCGTCGAGCACTGGAAATCGGTCGTACTTTTCATAACCGTTTTCAACGACGAGTCCGTAAGCACGGTTCTCAAGTTGATCTCCTGTTTCAATAACAACCTCGGGCTTTTTCTTTCGCAAAAAGTCCGCGACAAGCGGTACGAGAGCAAAGGTTTTGAATTCTTCACTTGGCACGACGAGTGAACGGTTAACAAGGCTGCGCAAAGCACGATTGGCGTCAGATTGGGAGCATTCAGAGACCTCCACAAGATGTTCAACTTTTGCCGGCAGGGTAAAGTAAGTTAGCGCACAGAGGAGAGAGGTCTCTGATTCCGTAAAATCCTCAACTAGATCGCCGAAAATGAACTCAAGTGGATCATTATCTTCCGGACAGGAGCGCAGGTACTCGATGGCGTCTGTAAATGTAACGCAGTTCCCCCGGCCAATCTGGCCGGCAGTCCAACGTAGCAATAGTGGCTTGCCAGCTGTCTCAGTATAGAGTTTAAGGCGCTCAGAACCGCTAGTATTTGCAAGCGCTGGGTTGCTCTCAGCCAGACTCTCAAGTGTCGCGAGTGCGGCTTCTTCGCTAAGTTTTTCCAAGATTAGTTCTTCAGCGCCTGAGCCAATACGGCCACGCGAAGTCAGAATGGCCTTACAGCCTGGCGGCAACCTATTCACGAAGGTGAAAACCGTATCGCGCTCGGTCTTAAGAAGGCTTTCCAGATTGTCTAGAATAAGCAGCGTACGCGTACCGCGAAGAGTATCAAGAAGTCTACGAGCACGCTGGTCTTCCGGGACCTTGGCAATCTGAGCATGTCCAAGTTCTCGGGCGAGTTCGTTGAGGAGTTCCGCTAGACCACTGACAAGGAAGCCGCTTAAATCACGCACTCCATCATCATCGAGTTCGCGAGACTTAAGCGACACGAATGCAATTCTGTCAAACGCGTCTTGCGACGCATCATAGGCAGCTCGGACTGCAAGAGACGTCTTACCCATGCCACCGGGTCCATCGACGAGTGCGCCCCATGTGCGTCTTTCTGGATGAAGAGCCTCAGCGATTTTTCGTAGTTCGTATTCACGTCCGAAGAAAGGCTGAAGCGAAGGAAGATTGTGCGGTATGGACGTCTGCGGCGTGATGACGATGAGAGCCCCGCCGAGCCAACGAACTATATCTTCAAAATCACGCCCTGCGTGAAAGTGATGGTAGGGACGAAGTCTGCCGGGAATGCGGATTTGATCAGCATCATCAAATAAGACGACGCGAATGTTTTCGATCACACCGGCTGCGTCATAGAGGCGGGTACGAATATCCGCAGCTTCGCAAGCAGCTCCCATGCCAGTGCCTGATTTCTGAGTACCCTCAAAGCATTCGAACCAACCTTGGGAACCGATGACAAGAACAAACTCAGTGTTCAGCGCATTATCGCTGCTCCATTTAGGCCACCCTTCGTTTGGACCGCCAGCTTTCTTGTCACGGAAGAATTGATCGAAGATTACGTCGATGCCAGCGTCACGAAGGCGCTCAGCGAACGTGCGGACGCGTTGTTTCTGATCGTCGTTGGTTTGACGATAGCTGATGAAGACTTCGGACATGAGGCGGCCTCCGGAGGAGTGAAGTCGCGTTTGTGCTTTTGTGTAACTACCTAATGCCGGCTCACCGGATTAGGTTCGATCTTACCTTCCGCAGACTCACCACGGCGGAAGAAGATTCCGAACATCCGTGAGAGTAAACCATAGAGAATGTAGCCGACGACGATCGCGAGGAGTACGTACTGCGAGTACAGGATGATCAGCAATATCACTGAGAGCGCGAGGATGATGGGACGCATGCTGCGACTACTCGTCCCAACTTGCTTGAAGCTCGAGAAGCGCCACGTACTCACCATCATCAGACTCAGGAACCCAACGAGGATCATTAGAAGTGCTGAATAAATTCGGGCTCGCTCGGTTCCAAAATAAATCAGAGGCACAGGTGAGAAGTGAACGAGCGCTGCGATCAAGCCGCCGGCAACGGGAATGGGTAAACCAACAAAGCTTTTCTTATCAACCTTGATCGTGCCTTCGGCGAGTACGCGTGGGCGCGATGCCTGGACGTTATAGCGCGCGAGACGAAACGCACCGCAGATCAAATACATAAAGGAAAGAAAGAAAGCGAAGCGATGAAGATCGGTTCCTTCTGCCAGTGTGGATCCATATCCCCAAACGTAAGCGAGTACCGCCGGTGCGAGACCAAATGTGATCACATCTGCAATCGAATCCAACTGAACACCGATCTCAGTTGTGGTCTTAGTAAGCCGCGCGATACGACCGTCAAGCATGTCAAACAACAACGCGAACCCAATCGCGATTGCCGCGATGTCGAAATGATCTCTGGCAGCCAAAAGATCCGGAGTAGTCTTACCAAGCAACTGAAACCCGCGTAGCGACTCCATCACCGAAAGGAATCCCATACCGATGTTGCCCGCGGTAAACGCAGAAGGAATCAGATAAAGCCCCTTCTTCACTCCTCTACGCGGGGGATTCGGACGCTCAACTTCATCTGTTGTCAGACTCATGAGATTCTCCCAATCACCGTCGTCCCCCCACGCACGCGCTGCCCTTCCTTAACCAGTACCTGCACATTCGCGGGGAGCAACACATCAGTACGCGAACTAAACTTGATCATCCCAAAGCGCTCGCCTAACGTCAGATTATCGCCCTTCCCTTTCCAACAAACCACCCGTCGCGCAAGTATCCCGGCGATCTGCTTACAAACAACCGTAATCTTCTCGCCCTGAATCGTCAACGCATTTTGCTCGTTCACAAGACTCGCCTTCTCATTTGTCGCCATTAAAAACTTGCCCGGCGAATACTTCACATCAACGATCTTCCCGGGAATCGGCGAGCGATTAATATGCACGTCAAATGGCGACAAGAAGATGCTGACTACAGTCGGCGCGTCCGCTTCAGCAGCCATCGGCCCAACGCGCGTCACACGTCCATCAGCAGGCGAAACAACCACATCCGGATCCGACGGAGGCACTCGTTTTGGATCGCGAAAGAAGAACGCCATAAAAAGCGTCAACAGAAAGAGAAATCCGGCAACCCACCAAAAGCCCAAAGCAGCCGCTGCCACGCCCAGCAGCACGGGAACAACGATATACGGGATGCTTTCCTTAACTATTCGCAACGAAGTTACCGAATCTGTACTTTGTTCTTAGAGCTTTGTTCTTTGTTCTTCAAAGCACAAAGGACAAAGCACAAAGTGTTCCTTTGATATGTTAAAGGGGACGCAAACTCTTGGTTCTACGTCCCCCTTCAAATTCTTTTAGCTCGGAGAAGCTGCGCCGCAGTTTCAGTGACTCAAGCTCTGCGTCTTCTGGTACTGCAACATCATTGAATACATCTGATCTTTCAACGCTAACTTCTTCTTCTTGAGAGTAATCTCCTCCAGCTGTTCTTCGTCGCTCGGATAGGAAAGAGATGATAATTCACTAAGGCGTTCTTCATACTTATGATGTTCTCTGGCTAATTCGCGAAATTCTGGGTCTCTGTTTATCAACTCTTCTTTCAGACTATCCGTAGTTGCCATATCCATGTTCGTGCATGTCTCCTTTCAGACGAATGAAAGTGGGCAGGATGGTGATGAGAGGTCAAGGCCTGGGACCTCCATGTGATTGTGTCGCACGGGAAAAATGGTAGCCCAACGGACTGGCCAAATCAAGCGGGTATTTCACCCCAGGTCCAGGCTCATCACGACGGCGTCTTCAATCGGTTCCGAATAATAATTCGCACGCCTCGCAATCGCCCGAAAACCACACTTTTCGTAAAGCGCCTGGGCCACGTGATTTGTGCTCCGAACCTCAAGAAAAGCCGCATTTGCTTTGCGTTGACGAGCCTCATCAAGCACCTGATTGAGTAGCGTCGCTCCGATGCCGCGACGCCTGAACTCAGTTCGGACGGCAAAATTATTAATGTGCAACTCCCCGGCAGTTTCCCGAGCCACGATGTAACCCGCGATCGGCGGCGAGTCCAATGTTGGAGACTTTGAAGGCCGTGCCACGAGCATCAGGTCGCGATTCGCGCCCTGCAATTCTGCGTAATATGCGGCCCAGCCCCAACGACTCAGCCCGGATAGTTCTTCTATCTGAACGACTTCGAGCAGATCATGCTCGGACATGCGTTCGATATAGATTTCCGCGAGATCGGGAGCGGTTCTCTGTTCGGACATGCCTGCTAAGCTACCTCTGGGTCACCGGTTCAGTCTGCTCGATACGGAACTCATCCAGCCAAAGAGTACCGAAGATCGGGCACGGTGACGAGTCGCAGTTGTTGCGCTGTAGGCGAATGATAACCGCTTGTGAGGTTGCGGTGGTGTTGAAGTTTAGGTTTAGCGTGCGCCAGGGTGTTGTCGCAGTGGGCAGGTTTTCTGATCGTCCCAATATTTGATGGCTGTTGGCATCGATGACGAGAATCACTGGCGGACCGCCCGTCACCAGATCTTTTGTTCTGACAGCGAAGGAAAGACGATATGACTTGCTGGAGTCGATGACGACTGTCTGAGACAGGAAAGAAGTGCCGGGGGCCCATGCGCCGTCGAAGTTGATCTGGAGACTCTTTGCGCCGCCGAACTTTTCTGAAACGTCGATTGCGGCACGGTTCTTTTGATCAGCAGCGATGATCCATCCGAAACTATTGTCGTTGAATGCGACTGGTTCTTCGAAGCCGCCGTTGATTGGTAGTTGCGCTTTGTTTCCGACGCGCCAGAGATCAAATGCTTCACGATAGGCCTTTGCACTGAAGAGCAGACGAGCAAGTTCGTTTTGTGTTTCGTCGGACGGAGGAGTGGTTAGTGATGCGATTTGATTTGCGACTTCTCTGCCCTTTCCTTTTCGTGCGAGGAAACGAATTAGAGCGAGACGTGTTGTGTCGTCTTTTATTTCGAGGATGGATTCGGTTGTGTTGAGGTCTTCGCCGGAGATGCCCCAGGCGAGATCGATCAAGTTTGGTGTGTAGGCTGGATTCGCAGTCGTGGCGAGACGGAGTTCGTTGAAGGCGTCGACGGGTCTTCGCATGCGCAGGAGAAGATTACCGCGCTGCCAGTGCGTATGCGCGTAGTGTGGCGCCCAACGGACGGCTTGGTCCAAGGCGGCAAGCGCGCCGTTAGTGTCGCCGAGTTCTTCGCGTGTGTTGCCGAGTTCGATCCAGAGTATGTCGTCGCGGTAGCGCAGGGTGACCGCGTTTGCGAGTGAGGTTGCAGCGTCTTCAGGTTTTTGCGAACGGTTGAGAAGCGTTGCTCGTGATCGATGTGCTTCGGGATCGGACGGAGTGAGTTGAACAGCTTGATCCGCGGCGGCGATCGAGTTCTCGATGAGCGCAAATCTCGCAAGCATCCTCGCAAACCCAAACCGCGCAGACGTCTGAATCAAGAACAGGCACAACGCAATGCCGAGGAGTGTGAGCGCGACGCGCATAATTTAATCCCAGGGAACGTACTGTAGGGGCGGCCCTCCGTGGCCGCCCGTGGCTTTGATCACGACGCCGAAAACGACAACGCCCGTGGCTTGAACCCGTTACTAAACCACGGGCGGCCACGGAGGGCC
>DATEIS010000499.1:0-16381 GCA_035278765.1 Pyrinomonadaceae bacterium
TCGTGTTCACCAAATCGGAGGTCGTCGCTACTTGAACCACTTTAGCTCAAACCACGGGCGGCCACGGAGGGCCGCCCCTACAGTACGTTCGGAGACGCCTTGTGAACTTAACAGACATTAAAAGCCTTTTTGATTACACGGAATGGGCCAACGACCTCGCCTTCGATGCGGCACACAAACTTCCCGACGAAGGACTACGGCGTGATGTGGGAATTAGTCACCGGTCGATCTTTGGAACACTCGTGCACATGGCCGGTGCCGAGTGGATCTGGTTGGAGCGCTGGCATGGTCGTTCACCTACGAAAGCTGAGGCGTGGTCGCGTTGGTCAGTCGAAGAATGTTCGGATCTCGCTGTCTTAAAAGATCATTGGACCAATCTCATCAACAAGCGCGCGCAATTTATTTCGCAGTTGGACGAGACGCGACTAGCGGAGGATCTGCCATTCAAACTTCTCAGTGGCGACCCGAGTTCAATGCTGCTGATTAATCAGATGCAGCACGTCGTCAATCATGCGACCATGCATCGCGGGCAGATCGTCGGGATGATTCGACAACTCGGCATCGATCCACCGGCAACTGATCTGATCTTCTACCTGCGTCGAGATATATCGCCCAAGTAAGCTGTATACCGTTCAGCCGCTTGTTTGAGTGCAAGAGTCTCCGACTTTTTCAAAGCTCTTGACGCGTTGAATTCGATGCCTCCTGAGTTCGTTCGTTTCCACCTGCCCGCCGCAATCCCATCGATGATGAACGTTGGCCCAAGCACGTCCCAAGTCGATAAAGAGCCGGCAGCTATTTGCCGGTCTTTGTAAGCAACAAAGTATTCGTCGAACGCAGGCAGGAGATGCGCTGACGATTGGATAATTCCTGCCGAGCGTGGAGTCCCAACTTGCGCAATACCTCGCTTTGCATCTTCAACCGTTAGCCCGGACCACCAAACGAAATCCTGCAACGTTGCTGGTCCATGACTTCTGAAATAGCGTTGCGTGAGCTCGGCCAACGCTTCGTCGCGATTGAAGGTCTTGCCCGCGGGTGCTCGTTCCTCAAGCAGCGCATACGTAGACTGCTTGCCTATTCGTGGGCCACTGCAAATAACACCGTCGAGTTCAGCACGCAGAAGAATATGCCCGAGGCGCACTCCATCATTCGCATCTATTCCGGCTGCGTTCAGCAGCGACTTCAAAGCCGGACGTGTGAGATGTCTCCCACCCTGCAAAGCCTTCGTAAAGATCTTAGTTGAGCGGTTGAAGATGGCAGCAGTAAGTTCAAACCTGCGATAGGCTGAACCAGCTTTAAGATTCACACGCGGCGCAGTCAACTGGAGTAACCAGCGAATATCTTCAGGCGCGACGAAGTGCCAGGTGGGCCGCATAACATGCGTGCGTAGGATCTCTCCTTTATTAAAAGCCTCCTCTATGACTTCATCCGTCGCCGTGCGCATTCGCAGGCCCAGCGCCCACTTGGCCGCATTAAAGTCCTGCGCCTGAACCGCGCCAAACCAACGTACTACGTCAACAGCTTTCCTTAGTCCTGATGACGACAGCTTTTGATTAACAAGTCGTGCTGAAACAAATCCGTTCATAGATCCGCTTTAATCTGTGGCAAGTTCTATCGAAGTGACTGAGGATTGCAGCGGAATCATAAACGCATCCCGCTCGTTAACAAACTTCTGTCGCGGAGCAAACACTCCTGTGACCTTCGCCGGCTGCTGCACGCGCAGTCGAGCATTCGGAGTGAATTCATTCGCAGGCGAGAGACTCACACGCACGACATTCGTCCGTGTGTTGATTCCTACTTGTTCGAATGTTCCGGCGTCGAGCGTCAACCATAACCCAAGCGGTGCAATGTAAATACGCTTCCGAAGCGAATCGAGCGGCTTAACGTTAACCCAGTTCCCGTTCACGCTCACATTTCCCCCGAACGATTGCCACCCAAACTCCGGATGTTTGATTACGTAAGTGGCCGCATTGAAAGCATGACCAAAGAAGTTTGGTCCATAGTCGCCTGTGTAAGGATCCCACTTTAAGGTCGACGGGAACGAGTGAAACGCAACGGATGCGAATCCTTCCTGATCGATGTTTGAGAGTGCGCCCATCGTGCCACCATATCCGACGCGTAGCAGATAATCGTCTTCAGGATGCTCACGGAAATGCGACAGAACCGGAATGGCATTCAATCCCGATCCATAGTGATGCAACTGTCGTTCGATTCGTCTGATCTTGCCGCCGTAAAGAAAGTCCCAATAACGGCGCGCGTTGCCGTTGTAACCCCAGTGCGGCAGGGTCGGCATGTAACCAAGAATCGAGTTTAGCGAAACGAGAGCTTTGTCGTCGTAACCAAAATATTTACACCACGCGTAGACTTCCTCCTGGCCTGTCGAATCCCATGCCATCTCGCTGCCAAAAGGATACGGCTCTTGCTTCCAGCGGTCGGCGCGTTCCTTCATCAGACCTTCGAGAACGTCCGCTTTTTCCTTCCATGCTTCACGTTTGAGATCTTCAAGGACTGCGACGATGATGTCGCCTTCCATCAAGCCGAGCTCAACATAGCCGACGCGACGACGGCCGTTTGGTTGTCTGCCAAACATGAACTTCGCGGTTTCATACGCCTGGTCCAGGTACCAATCCCATGAATGGTTCGTGACTAAGCCGGTGTGATTTCTTGCGAGTCGATACATCGACCAGTAGGCAGCGATCACGTGCGGATAGTTGTAGCCGCGGCCGATCGACTCGGCATCCGTTTTCTTCCAGCTTGTCCAGGTGGTCCAATCGAGTGAAGGATCGTATTTGTAATTTGGAACTTCCTGTGGCGAGTAGTAAAAGAGGCTCTTCCTTACTCCAAACTTGTTTGGCCCTTCTTTGTACTGCAGACCGCCCCACAAAACCTTGTCGATGAATTGCTCAAATTTTTCGATCTCTTCCTTTCGTGGTTGACCAAACTGTTTCATGGCTGCGGCGAGCCACGCACCTGAACCGCCTTCGTCTCCGAGTCCGGCGATCCAGACACGACTGTCTTGCGTCACGATCCTGTTCGTCTCGCGATCGAAACTCATGACTGAAGGGCTGCGATGAAAAGGATCGTTCGGATCCTCGAACCATTGCTTGGTGAAAAGGAAGTTCCCGAGATCCGAGACTGCTTCGGCAGATGGTTTGATTACGTAGTAACTGATGGATTGTGTCGAGCGATCATCGTACGTGATCGTGAGACGCGCACGTCCCCACGTCTTGCCTCGAACACGATAGGCTTGCCATGGCGCGCTTGGTTTGTCTTTCTTAATTTCGAGGGCGCCGGCCGGATCGACTGTCAGTTGCGCTACTTTGCGTTTGTGTTTTAAGAAAAGCCGGCCGTCGATATCCATGGGCAGTACATAACCCGGAATGCCGATCGCTACCGGACGATCGTTGTTCGCGAGCGTGGTCTCAATCTTTCGTATCTCGGTGGATAACAGAAACTTGACCGCGTAAGTTTTTATGGCGCCAGGAGGAATTGCTGCCATCGTTGGCGGGTTCCACTGCTTGACACCGCGCCACTCGTCTTCAGCGTACGCTTGTGTGTGGACCATCCACGCAAATGCACCTTCAAATGTTTGGCTCGGCCGCGTTGGTTCAGTGAGCAGTTGGTAGGCTTCGAAAGGCGTTTCACCGTCCGGCACGACGAGCAGCGCAGGTCCCTGACCACTTAGACGAGTCACCTGCAAGTATCCGGCATCCTGACCGATGTAAGGATCGGAGAAGGAACACTTCTCGTGCGCTTCCTTCAGATTACGGTCGGTGATCATGTTGTTGAAGATCATCGGAATGCCGAGGGCGCCGAGTTGGACGGGCTGCGTGGTTTTGTTCTTCAGATCAAAGCGCAAGACGAGATGTCCGTTCTCGACAATCCATGAACGTTTAATTTCTAAAGGAATGCCGGCGGGTAGTGACAGATTCGCGACTGCGAGTGTTGGACCAGACGCAGTCAATGATTCAACTGGTTGACGCGATTCGGCGGTATCGTACTTTTGCCATGGTCCGGAGTTGCCGATGCGAATTCGGAGAGTGAGATCGCCGAGATGGTGATAGCCATTTGCTGCGCGTCGTTCCAAACGATCGCCGGGGGTGAAGTCGAAGCCGGGAGTGGTCTTTGGTTCGAGGGCAGCGACTGTTTGGGAGTCCTTCAACAGTCTCAGTTTGAAATCGGGTGTATCAAATTCCAGAAACGCCTGGGCGTTGCTCGCAGAAGTTTTCTCCCGCAACGGCGCAACGGCGCAAAGTAAGACGCAAAGAAGAGCGAGCCGTAAACTGTGTCGTCTGACGTTGCGCCGCCGCGCCGTTGCGGGAGTAATCTTCATCTTTCGTCTGCACGAACCATGCGAACGCCAAAGATCGTCGCGGTCTCATTACCACCTGCAGCCTGAAATCGTACCGTCACCTTCTTCTTATCTTTAACAAGCTCGACTGGAATCTTGTATTCCAGATCATAGAATCTTCCTGTCGCGCTGCCCGGTGGATAACGTTCGATCATTCCTTCTCCGATTCGCTGCCCGTCGACGTGAATTTCAAACGATCGCTTCGCGCGTTCTTCCGGGTTAAGAGTTAAAACAACGGCCATCGGGTTAGCTGCTTCGACCGGCAGATCGAACGAGAACCATTTCTTCGATCGTCGCCCCGCGCGGCCGAGTATGCGATCGGGCGCAGTCTCCTCGCCTTGCTGGTTAAACTCCTTTTCCTTCTCGGCATCTCCCGGCTGCACAAAAGCCACCGTCGCCGCCTCGAGTCGCTGTCGTTTAGCTTTTTCCGCTGCGAGCTCTTCCAATTTCCTGGTCCAACTCTCAGCGTCGTATAGATCCCAGTAAACGGCGTAAGTGCGTCGGTGAAGGCGATAGAAAGGTACAAACTCAACTTCATTCGCCTCACCATCAGGTTTACGACCAACACCCACAGAACGAAAAACACCAAGGCCGTCGGGAACCGGTCGTAACCACTCACCCACTGATTTTTCGGCTGTTACCAGTGAGGGCACCGGATCTGCTGGACCACCGCGCCGCTCAGGTCCGAGATCACCGGCCAGAACTAACGGTCCCCACATCAATGCAGCGCGGTTTTTGTTGTCAGGCAAACCTTCGACGCGCAGTGTTTTAGGCAAGACGAGTGCAACCGTGTCACCAGTCTTCCACATTCGTTTGACTTCTACATAAGATCCTGGACCAGACATGTTCGTCATAGTCTTACCGTTCACCTTCACGTCAAAACCATTCCCGGCCCATGAAGGTCGTCGCAACGCGAGTGTAAAACTCTTTGGTTTCTGCAAGGTGAACTTCACGGTCGCCGCATCGCCGTCAGGAAACGTTGTATCCATGCTCACCGTTGCGCCCGCGGCTTTCCACGCCGCAGTCGACGGTACGTACATGTTCACCCACAGTCGATCGCCAGCTTCGTAATAAATCCCATCGCCATGTAAACCGTGACTCTCCATCCCGCTGCCGACACAGCAGGTGAAACTGCGAAACATGTCCTGATATTCATGCCGCACTCCGCGACCGACCGGGACCATGTAACAGGTGCGACCATCCTCCGGATCGATCGAAGCAAGAATGTGATTGAACAAAGCCCTTTCTTCAAACTCCGCGTACTTGATATCCGGACGAAGTGCGAAGAGCCGGCGCGTCATCTTGAGCATGTTGTAGACGTTGCATGTCTCGTTAGTCCGGCCGTCAACACGTTCTGCTAACTGATCGGGTGGTCCAAAGTATTCGTCCTTGCCATGACCGCCGGTCGCATAACTGTGATCGTTGACCACTGCGTCCCAGAAAAACTCGGCCGCAACTCCGTCCGACGTCTCACCGGTATAGATGTACTGCATCAACACCCCAAGCATCTTCGGCACCTGCGTGTTGCCGTGCTGCCCGGCCAGCTTGTCTTCACGACGTTTAAGTGGATCGACGAACGCGTTGTGATCGAAACGACGTGAGAGATTCAGCCAGCGTTTATCTCCAGTGTCGGCGTAAAGATCCGCGAACACTTCATTCATACCGCCAAACTCAGTGTTGAGCATCTGCTGAGTTTGCTCGGGTGTGAGTTTCGACATGATCGTCTCAGCCCAGGCGGCATACTTGATTTCGAGTTCGAGGGCGGTGCGATTACCGGTGAAGCGATAAGCGTCACGAAGTCCCGCGTAGGTTTTGTGTAACGTGTACCACGGCGACCAGAGACCATTCAGATCGAAGAATGTCGATTTGATATTTCCCCTGGCAACCTCTGCAAATTTTTCTCTTAGTCCCTCGACCGCGCCGAGATAACCATCGCCATTCTTGTCCTGAACTTCCTTCATCTCCTTCACGATGTAGTCGGCTCGTTCCTTGAACCGCGTATCGCCCGTTGCGGCAAACATCAACGACACACCGGAGAGATAATGTCCGGCGATGTGGCCCGTAAGATTTCTTCCATCGCCATCCCAACCCGTATAGCCCTGTGCTTTTGGCTCAAGACCGGCGCGTTTACGGTAGTAGGCCATCATCCGGTCAGGCTCGAGCTTGAGAAGATACTCGGCATTCAGATCCTGCGCTCGTTTCAATGGACCACCGGTAACACGGACAGAGGACAGGGGAATCGGCCGCGCCGCGTCTGGTACGGCGTGCTTGATGGCTTGGGCATTAGCCGCGCTGGCCACAATTATGCACGCGAGCGCAGCGCCCAACGGTATTTTCATGCCACAGATTTACGCGGATGAACATGGATCAGTCAATGATAAAATTCCGCCATGAATAGAGAGAAGCTCCTTGTATGGTTGTTGCGGATTGCCGGCGCCACGGAAATACTTGCGTTTATCGCGGTGGTGATGCCGCGTTCGTGGATGGAGATCGCAAATGCTGCGGTCGGGCTCGGCGAAATGCCTGATGGACCACTACTCATGTTCATGATCCGGCAGGCGTCATACACCTACGGCGTGCATGGCCTATCTTTATGGCTGCTCGCCACTGACGTTGAGCGCTTTCGTCCCTTCATCATCTTCAACGGCATCGCCTTCCTGGTTGCCGCTCCCGTGTTCGTTCTGATTGATCTCAGCGCGGGGATGCCTTTGTGGTGGACCGTGAGTGACCCGCTCTCCTGTGGACTTTTTGGCGCCGCGCTACTCTTGCTCACCTTGACGAATCGCTCTAATTAAAGTATCTTGATGTCAAGATACTTATGAGCAAAGGCAAAGAGCAGTCGTTGAAGGGTGGCAGTGGCGTTCACGTCTTCCTGGTTTTGTGGAAGGCGGCGCGGGCGGTTGAGGCTTATGGCATAAACAGCATTGCCGAATTGGAGATGTGCGGCAGCGATTTCGCCGTCCTGGAAGCCCTGCTGCACAAAGGGCCGCTACCAATTAACGAAATCGGAAAGAAAGTGCTGCTGACGAGTGGCTCCATTACCGTGGCCGTCGATCGATTGGAATCAAAGAAGTTGGTTGAGCGACGTGCATCGGGCACTGATCGGCGGGCACGAATCGTGCACCTGACGAAGGACGGCAAAGAGCTGATCACACGCATTTACGCAGCTCACGCGACTGATATGGAGCGACTCGCCGCCGCCTCTCTCAGCCGCGCCGAACGCGAAACGCTCATTCGCCTGTTGAAGAAGATTGGTTATGAGGCGGCAGCTCGCCTCGAAGAAGGAGATTCTAATAATGGTTAACGAAGTGTTGACGAAGACCCGCACGATTGCGGGTGTGGTGAACAGTATCGAAACGTTGGAAGGCGCGGGCTTTCTGGTCCGGCGGCCGTTTCCAAAGCCACAATTTTCAGAATTCGATCCGTTTTTACTACTTGATGAAATGGGACCAATGGAGCTTGGACCAAACCAGGCGAAGGGCGCGCCGGATCATCCACATCGTGGATTTGAGACAGTGACTTACATGTTGTCAGGCGAGATGCAGCATAAGGATTCTCGCGGACACGCAGGACGTCTGACGCCGGGCGACGTGCAGTGGATGACTGCCGGTGCGGGTGTGGTCCACTCCGAAATGCCGAGTGCCGAATTTGCGCGCAATGGCGGACGAATGCATGGCTTTCAGCTTTGGGTCAACCTGCCAAAACGTGACAAGATGATGAATCCACGCTACCAGGAAATTCCAGGCGCGCAGATTCCGAAGGTCGCTTCGGAAGACGATCTCGTGAGTGTGAAGGTGATTGCAGGTGAGGCGATGGGCCAGAAAGCCATTATCGAAACACGCACGCCGATCATGTACCTGCACTACAGCATCAAGCCCGGGGGCGTCGTGACGCAAACAGTTCCGAATAACTTCAACACCTTTGCCTACATCGTTGATGGCCGAGGGTTGTTTGGCTCAGAACGTGAGGGCGGAGAAGACGGTCAGATGATTTTGTTCGCGCAGGATGGTGACGAGGTGAGAATCGAGAACCCGTCTGACGCGACTGACACTCTAGAGCTCCTGTTGATCGGCGGTGTTCCACTCAATGAGCCCGTCGCGCGCTATGGACCATTCGTGATGAACACGAGGGAAGAAATCATTCAGGCGATCGAAGATTATCAGAATGGAAAGATGGGTGAGATAACCCAGACGTCGGAGGAAATGAGATGAGAATAGCAGCGTTGATCGCGCGTTATTTGCTCGGACTGATCTTCGTGGTGTTCGGGCTGAACGGGTTCCTGCAGTTCATCCCGATGGGACCAATGCCAACCGGTTTGGCAGGAGATTTCATCCGCGCGTTGGCATTGTCGCACTACTTCTGGGTTGTGGCGGCGCTACAAATCGCGGGCGGGGCGTTGTTGCTGGCGAATCGTTATGTGGCGCTCGGCCTGGTGTTACTTGGACCAGTGATCGTGAATATTCTTCTGTATCACTTGTTCCTGAATCCAGCCGGCATGGCGATGGCAGTCCTCGTGACCGCGCTCTGGTTTCTCGTGTTTTATGCGCACCGCAACGCGTTCTCGGGGATCTTTGCGCAGCGAGCGTAAACTCACACAGCGGCGGAGACGGTAACTGGTGTTCCATTGAAAGCCGCCGTACCGCACAGAGCATCGATGGCCTGATTGTCAGTCAGGTCGTTGATGCTCTGACCCGGATGTTGTTGGGCCACGGCCAGTTGATTTCCGGGCCGATCATGACCCCAACCGTGTGGAATACTCACAACTCCGGGCATCATCTCATCCGACACTTCGATCGGGATCACGATCGATCCCACCCTCGACTCCACGCGAACGTTTTGACCCGTGCTCAAATTCCGATGTGCCGCATCCTTCGGGTGCATGAGAATTGTGCAAAGCGGCTTTGTCTCGTCGTCTCTCAACAACCTTTGCATGTTGTGCATCCACGAGTTGTTACTGCGCAGATGCCGGCGTCCGATCAGTAACAGATTCCCGTTCAAATCCTGCGGTGCGCTGTCGAGGAACTTTGCTTTCACGCGCTCCACGTCTTTGACAAGAACTTCAGGCGCAAGCTCGATGCACTTGTCGGCAGTACGCAGGCGTTTTGGCAAACAAGGGGTCAACGGACCAAGATCGATTCCGTGTACAGCTTTCCGCAGCTTTCGCAGGGTAAGCCCTTTGGAAAAAGGATTGAACTTTGCTCCGTATGGTCCAAAACGCAAACCCAGGTCGAGAATTCTTTCAGGACCAAAGAACTTTCTCGTGAACTTTTGCTGTACGCCGCGCAGGATGTTGCCCCCTCGCTTGTGGTCCATCCGCGATTGTAGCTCCGCGAGAATCTCCCAATCGGCTCGCGTGTCGGGTTCGGGCTCAAACAACGGCGTTGAGAATTTGGTCGTATTACGAACTGCCAGCAGATTAAACGCAATGTCGTAGTGGCCACGCTCTAACGGCGCCGTGGGCGGCAGGATGATGTGCGCGTGTCGCGTTGTCTCGTTGATGTAGAAGTCGATTGACACCATGAACTCGAGACTTGCGAGTGCCTCGTCAAGCTCACGCCCATTCGGTGTTGAAAGCACCGGATTGCCGGCGAGTGTTACAAGCGCTTTCACTTGGCCCTGGCCCGGAGTCAAAATCTCTTCGGCAAGTGCGGCCACGGGCAATTCGCCTGCAAACTCCGGTAACTTCCGCACGCGGCTGTGCCAGCGCGCAAAACTACCGCGTGGAGCTAACGACTCCGGGGCCGTGATCGGATCAAAGGCCGGCAAGTTAAACATCGCCCCGCCCGTTCGATCCAGATTTCCCGTCACGATATTCAGGACGTTGATCAGCCACTGACACGTAGCGCCAAACTCCTGAGTGCTGACGCCGATTCTTCCATAACAGACCGCTGACTCTGCGCCGGCAAATTCTCGCGCGAGCAGACGTATCTGTTCCGAGTCGATTCCAGTAATCGGTGCTACTCGTTCCGGCGGAAACTCCTTCACGAGCTTCCGAACCGTTTCGAGTCCTTTTGTGAAAGACTCCAATGGACCAGGCCGCACCAAACCTTCGTCAAAAACAACGTGCAGCAGCGCGAGCAACAAGAGAACATCTGTACCGGGACGAATAAACAGATGCTGATCAACGAGACGCGCGGTTTCGTTTTGACGAGGATCGATCAGTATTACTTTGCCGCCGCGGCGACGCAGCTCTTCCATCCTGCGACCCATTCCAGGAGCCGTCATCAAGCTTCCATTTGAGACCGCCGGATTTGCACCGAGGATAAGAAAGAATTTCGTGCGATCGATATCGGGGATCGGAAGCAGGAGTTGATGCCCAAACATCAGAAAGCCAGCAACGTGATGCGCGAGTTGATCTACCGAAGTTGCAGAGAATCTGTTTCGCGTGTGCAGGCTGCGGAGAAATTTCGGCGCAAAGAGAAGCGCACCATAGTTGTGAACTGTCGGATTGCCGAGATAAGTGCCAATCGAGTTTCGGCCATACTTCGCATAAACGCTTTTGAGATTCTTTTCTACTTCGTCAAAGGCTTCGTCCCAACTAATGTTTTGCCAGCCGCCCGGAATGCGACGGACGGGATGTTTCAGACGATCTTTGTCGTAATGAATGTCTTGTAAAGCGACGGCTTTCGGGCAGATGTATCCGCGGCTGAATGGATCGTCTTTGTCACCGCGAATAGTGAGGCGGTCCCCTTCGACCTTGATCTCAATTCCACAGATCGCTTCGCAAAGATTGCAAGCGCGATAATGTGGAGAGCCGTTCTTCATGATCGGCTCTCATTAAGCCACAAAAAGGCACAAAAAGCACAAAAGAAAACTACTTCAGGGCGGCGTCGATTGTGGTCTTTAGATCCTCGTAGCTCTTTGCGGATACTCGACGGCCGTTGATGAATATTGTTGGCGTGCCATTGATCCCGAGTTTCATTCCCTCTTCCAGATCGCGCTGCACTGACTCGGAGAACTTGCCGGAATCGAGAGCGGCGTCAAAACGAGTTCGATCGAGTGCGATCTCTGTTGCGTAACCCTTCAACTTGTCGACAGTCAGCGCTGACTGATTGCGAAGCAGAATGTGGATGTACTCCCAATACTTTCCTTGTTCGCGAGCGGCTTCAGCAGCTTCCGCAGCCTTCAACGCCTCCGTGTGCTGGCTGAGCGGAAAGTCGCGCGTGACAAGTTTCACTTTGCCGCCCGACTCATTCACCAGTCGTTCCAATGTCGGATGCATCGCCGCACAACTCGGACACTGGTAATCAGTGAACGCCACTATCGTCACGGGAGCATTCGCATTACCGAGCGAAGGCTGATCGTGTGTCGAGATCGAAAAGACCGGCGACTCAGGCGCGACGAGAAATACTTGAATCGAAGCAGTCGCGCGTAGCTTTTCAACAAACGCACGTTCCGCCTGGCGTAACTCCATCTGTTCGAGATACTGCCTGATCGCGTCCTTTGTTTGCGCAAAGTCGCCGCTGACACGCTCCTTATTCTGGTCGTAGAAGAGTTGCGTTTGCTGGTCCGTGATCGGCTTTGGCTTCACTTCGGCATCGAGCAGCGCAGTCGTCGTGATCTTTCGCTTGGCTGCTTCCTGCGTCAGGAGGGTGTCGTTGATGCTGAGCTCGAGTTCGTCCTTGCGCAATTTATAGACTTGCTCCTGCACGTCGAAGACCAGCGGGAGCAGAGAGTTTTCAACGTCGCCCGAAGTGATCTTCTCGTCCTTAATAGTAGCGAACACACGCGCGCGTTCTGCGTTGTTAACGGGCGGCGTTATTTCAGTGACGTTTACTTTAACTTCATTCGCGGCGCGCAAACTGTCCGCAAACTTCTTCGCTTCCTGTTGCTGTCGTTGCTCAAACAGGTAGGCGATGATGTCGTCAACGACGTCTTTAAATTCTCGGTTGATGCGCGTCTTGTTCTGATCATAAAAGACTTGCGCTTCAGTTTGTGTTGGCCGTTTTACTTTGGCCATCACTTCCTGCTCGAGTAGTTTGACGGTGCTGACCCCACGGTTTTTGGCTTCGATCGCGAGTAGTTTCGAGTTGATCAAGAGGTCGAGCTCGCGTTTGCGTGCGTCAACTATCTGCGCGTGAAGTGGTCCAACGGAGTTGCCGGTAGCCTTCTTAATATCGGAGCTGGTGATCTTTACGCCGTTTACGATCGCGAGTGTTTCAGGCAGAACCTGTGATTCACAAGCGCAATCAACTGGTTTTGGTGGCGTAGCTTGTACCGGCGGCGTTTGCGATTTGGCCGCCGAAGTGAAGACAAAACTCAAAAGTATAAGTACGTAGGTGGGTCTCAGCATTTCAATCTCCTTGCATTGTGGTATTATTCCCCGGTGCGCGATTAGGTTGTCGTTAGCTCGCTGTCGTTCAGCATCTGCAAGTGGTGTGCTACAGCAGCTTTCCTAGTTTCTTCTCCGCTAGCTTCATCGTTCGCGGGAAAAATCCACAACAAGCGCGAAAACATCCCCCTTCTTCGAAAGACGCAGGGAGACACAATTCCTCTGGCAAGGGCAACTTTTTCTCATTATGAAACACAGTGCACGCCATTTGCAGAGACTCTTGCAGACTTCAAGCAGGTTTTTTGGGTGTTGTAGTTAACAACCACTTCTGAACCCAAACAAGCGAGTTGATCCCTTCTCAGGGAGGCTGTGGGGAGACAGCCTTTTACCGGGAATCGTCTATGAGTGTCCTTTCAAGAGTGTTTACGAATGTCCCACGTTCGTTTGTAGTGTCTGAAACGAGACGCTCCAATCTCGGTCTGATTATCCTCTTTACCGCGCTAACGATCATCTTGACGGCCACCGTAATCATAATGTGGGAACAAGTGCTGCGGCCGCCTTACTACAGTTGGGTTGAGCGCAATTATCCCGGCACCGAAAACGCGGACTACCGTAATAAGCTCGAGCAAAGAGTTGAACACTTCTTCATCTCGATGACTGTCGACGTGATCGTCGTCAGCATTCTGCTGGGCATAGTTAATCGTAAACAACGGCGATTAATGGCGGCCAATGAACAACTTGCACACAGCGAGAAGATAGCGACACTGGGACGAGTTGCGGCGCAGGTGGCCCACGAAGTCAGGAATCCACTGGCCGGTCTGTTACTTTATTCCGAACACCTCAAAGCCAAACTCGATGGAAAAGTTTCCGCCGGCGATGTGCAACTGGTCGACAAGATCATCGAGACCATCAACCATCTCACTGCAACCACCGAACAGATTCTTAATTACGCACGGCCGGTCACGCTCGCGTTGAAAACAGTGGACTTAAACGACGTCGCGCGTGATGTAATACCCCTTCTTAGCACCGAGATTTCCAAACATAACATCGAGACGGTTTTGGATTTGGACAGCTCACCTGTTTCCGGAATGCTGGACGAAGCCTCGATTCGTGCGGCTACGCTCAACCTCGTCCTGAATGCTGTTCAAGCTATGTCCACTGGCGGACGCTTGCAGATCTCAACCGGTCGCAACGGCAAAAAGATGTGGATGGTAATTAAGGACACCGGTGCTGGGATGAGTCCTGAACGTATCAAACAGATCTTCGAACCATTCAACACCACAAAGAGCCGCGGCCTCGGTCTCGGCATGCCTTACGCACAAAAAATTATTCAGCAACATGGCGGTCGAATCGAAGTTGAAAGCCGGCAGGGAAAAGGAACTCAAGTCAAAATTGAGTTACCTGCCGACGAGAGGAGTCAATCGTGATTGCACGCACCCCGAAAAAGATTTTGGTCGTTGACGATGAACCAAGCGTGACTGGATCATTGTCGTTAATTCTCACCGAAGCTGGCTTCGAAGTGTTGACGGCTCAGAGTGTTGCGGAATCGACCGTCATCCTAAAACAGATTCCCGTGGATCTCGTTATCACCGATCTTCGTTTGGCGGACGCGTCGGGAATTGACCTAATTACACATGTCAAAAGGACCACGCCCGAAGTCGAGGTGATTCTGATGACGGGATACGGCTCGCTCGACATAACCATCGAGGCCATCAAAGCGGGTGCATATTATTATCTCGAAAAGCCTTACACGCCCGATCGTCTCTTCACGCTCGTCGATCGTGCGTTACAACTCCAGGCGTTGAAAAACGAAAACGAAGCACTGAAGCGAACGCTTGCGGGCGACGGCGAAACGTTCGGCATGATCGGTCGTGATACCCGAATGTGTCAGATTTTTGAGACGATCAGGACTGCCGCGCCATCTGATGCTTCGGTATTGATTGAAGGTGAGAGTGGCACTGGTAAAGAATTGATTGCGGCGGCTTTCCACACGCAAAGCCAGCGAGCTAATGGTCCATTTATTCGAATCAATTGTGCCGCTATTCCTCACGAGCTTATTGAGTCAGAGTTGTTTGGATACAAGCGGGGCGCGTTTACCGGCGCTGACCGTGACAAGCGCGGTCTAATCGAAGCGGCCAACCAGGGCACGTTACTTCTCGACGAGATCGCGGAGATGCCGACGCACCTGCAAACGAAGCTACTGCGCGTTTTACAGGAACGAAGATTGCGCCGGCTTGGTGATGAGCGCGAGATCGACGTCAACTTCCGTCTCGTCTCGGCAACGAACCGCAACACGCTCGCACTCCTCGACGAAGGTGTTTTGCGCAAGGATCTTTATTTCCGTATCAGCACGATCAAGATTCAGGTACCACCTTTGCGTGAGCGTCTTGACGATGTGCCTTTGCTCGCGAATCGTTTCCTGAAACGTTTTAACGAACAATACGGGAAAAGAATCCGCGACATAGCGCCAGATACTGTCATGCGTCTGGTTCGTTACGATTGGCCCGGCAACATTCGCCAGTTGGAGAGTGTTATCGAGCGAGCCGTGTTGTTTTGTACAGGAAGCGAGTTGCTGCCAAACTGTTTGCCGGAAGAATTTCAAACGCGCCTGACCAGCTCGAGTTTTGTGATTCCTCCATTACTACCGATGGAAGAGATTGAGCGCGAAGCGATTATGCAAACCCTCGAACGTACGGCGGGCAATATTAAGAAGAGCGCTCAGATTCTGCGTTTTCCTCGTCCGACGTTTTATCGAAAACTCAAAAAGCTTGGTATTAAAGTTGAACGACCTGCTTCGTCGATGGCAGCGAAGCCTTAAGAAAGACGGAGATTGTGTCGAGTTTCCCCCATGGAGAATAAACTACGCGTCCTCATCGTAGATGACGAGCCGTCTGTTGGCGACGCGCTCAGGCTTGTGCTTGAGTCGAACGGCTACGAGGTGGTTCTTGTTACAAATGGCCTCGACGGAATTGATCAGGTGCGCAGGCGGCACTTTGGTTTTAGCGTCGTCGATCTCTTCCTGACAGACATCTCCGGCTTCCAGGTAATCACCGACATCCGCAAGCATCAACCTGAAATACCGATCGTCTTAATCACTGCACATGGTAGCGAACAAGTTTTCGCAGAAGCAAAAAAACTTGGCGCCATCGGTGCGCTCGCCAAACCATTTCCACCCGCTGAAATCCTAAAACTAATCAACACTCACGTGCATGGTCCAACCACTGATTCAGCGTGAACCACGCTATCCCTTCGATGTCTCACGCTGAGACATAGCCACAAGGTTTCAAAATCCCACCCACGGCAGTGGGTGGATTGTTCAGGTCCTTTCTAAAAAAACTGATCATGATCTTCGAATCCCGCCAACGGCAGTTGGCGGATTGTTCAAGTCCAAATTAGTGGGGACTTGAAGTATCCGCCCACTTTCGTGGGCCGGGATTAAAGAGTTGTGGTTAATGCGGCGTTGGTAGAAAGGACTTGAAAAATCCACCCACTTCCGTGGGTGGGATTTAAGGCTTGTCTGGTTTCTTTCTGCGTCTCTTAGCTCCTTTACCTCCAATGGGCACGGTCGTTGCAGAAGCGTCAGTACCCCCAAGCTCATCTGGAGGAAACTGATGAAGATCAAAAACCCTATCTACCCCTGGAGGAAGTCCTCCACTCTAATCTTCCTCCTCGCTTTTGCGTTGCTGGCAATCACAGCTAACGCACAAACCCAAACTGCGGTTGTAGAACCCGACCCAGTAGCCGGAGGAGATGCACTTGCG
>DATEIS010000500.1:0-5515 GCA_035278765.1 Pyrinomonadaceae bacterium
CGCGCCCTGAATTGCCTTTTCCCAAAATGGATTGATGCCGAGAAAGGTCAACGCCGTGCCGATCGTTCCGAGCAACGCGACACCAATCAACGTTCCGATGAGACGCCCGCGTCCACCTGTGATCGCAGTGCCACCAACAACGACTGCCGCGATTGCTTTTAGTTCGAGACCTATCCCGGCGTTACTCGGGATAATCGAGAAACGGGTTGCGTTGAGTACCGCCGCAAGTCCGACAAGCGCTCCAGTTGCTGCAAACGCGGCGAATACAACTTTACGCGGATCGATTCCGGCCAAACGCGCGGCTTCTGCATCAGAGCCGACCGCGTAGAACGATCGTCCACCAGCGATGTTGCTTAGCGCCCACGCGGAGACAACGAATACGAGCGCAGTGATCGCAACCAGGATCAACTCACCGTTCGTCTGGCCCAACCCGACCCATTGAAAGTTTGACGGGAGATCCTGAATCCATGCGCCCTCAGTGGCCCAACGTAAACCATCACGCCACGCAACCATCAGGGCAAGCGTCACTACGATTGACGGCATTCGCAACCACGCAACGAGAGCGCCGCCGACTGCGCCCATCGCGATACCAGCAAGCACCACACAAGGCAACACCAGAACGATTGGCACTCCCTCTTTCGCTAACGTTCCCGTGAGATAAGTACAAACAGCGAATTGAGATCCGACGGAGATATCAATCTCGCCACTGATGATCACGGCGGTCATTCCGATGGCCACCAGCAACACCGCCGCATTATTCATCGCGAGGTCGCGCACATTGCCGGCGCCCAGGAACGAGGGCGTCACAATCCCCACGAGGATAACGAGCACCGCGTACGCCAATGCCGCGGATAATTCACGCTTATATCTATCTACAAATCCCTGCATTTCACTTTTGTGCTTTTGTGCCTTTTTGTGGCTACGCTGCTTCGTGGCCCACGGCTAATGACATGATCGCTTCCTGCGTGGCATCTTCTCGATCAAGCGTGCCGGCGATCGTCCCCTCTCGTAGCACAACGATGCGGTCGCTCATTCCAAGAATCTCCGGCAGCTCAGACGAAATCATCAGAATCGCCACGCCCTTTTCTGCGAGTTCACCCATCAACGAATGAATCTCTGCTTTAGCGCCGACGTCGATCCCTTGTGTCGGTTCGTCGAGAATCAACATCGATGGCTCTATCTCCAGCCAGCGCCCGAGCGCAACCTTCTGTTGGTTACCACCGGAGAGAGTGCTGACGGATGAAAAGACTGTCGGTGTCTTTATCCCCAAACGTCGCACGGATCGCGCAGCTGTCTCTCGTTCCTTCTCACGATCGAGCGACCAGTTCTTCGAAAACTTTTTCAACGAAGGCAACGTGAGATTGGCGCTGATCGACATATCAAGCACCACGCCGTGGCGACGTCGATCCTCCGGTAAATAAGCTATGCCTCGTTTGATGGCTTCAGGGGGAGTGTTGATTTGGACGCGCTCACCACGAAGTCGAATCTCGCCACTGTCGGCCGGATCTAAACCAAAGATCGTGCGCGCGAGTTCGGTGCGTCCGGCTCCGACTAACCCGGCAAGACCGACGATCTCACCGGCTCGTACTTTTAGGTCGATGTTACTTACGCCATTCGCACTGCATCCGAAGTTTTTCAATTCAAGCACGACGTCGCCGAGCGGAACTGAACGCTTCGGAAAGACGGCGGAGAGTTCACGTCCAACCATCAAACTGATCAACTCGCGCACAGTGAGTTCCTGCATAGCTCGCGTCGCGACTGCTTCACCATCACGAAACACCGTCACACGGTCTGCTACAACCGACAACTCCTCGAGACGATGAGAGATGTAGATGATGCCTACACCCGAGTCGCGCAGGTTTTTGATCACGCGATATAGATTTTGTACTTCAGCTTCGGCGAGTGACGCCGTCGGCTCGTCCATGATCAGGATCTTGGCGTTCGCGCCGAGCGCACGTGCGATCTCTACCAGTTGTTGTTCGGGCATCGTGAGCGTCGCCACGCTTCGATCCGGATCTATGTCGGCGGCTGTCTGTTTTAGTAGTTCCGTCGCGCGCGCGCTTCTCTGCGTCCAGTTAACTCGCGTCCAGGGTTTTGCTTTTTCGAGTCCGAGAGCAATGTTCTCGACGACACTCAAATCCGGAAAGAGTGCGGGCTGCTGATAGATCGCAGCGACACCAAATGACTTAGCTGTGGCCGGCGAGTTTGTCCTGACGGCGACTTCATCAAACTCCAGATGACCACTATCAGGAGTCACCGCACCCGTAATGATCTTGATCAACGTCGACTTGCCGGCGCCATTCTCACCAACGATTGCATGAACCTCTCCCGCTCGCAGGTCAAACGAAACATTCCGCAGCGCCTGCACCCCCTCATAGGCCTTCGAGATGTTCACAGTGCGAAGAAGCATTTGTTTGCGAGCGAGACTAAATACCAACTTGGAGTAGGAATCGGTACTTGGATCGGATCAGTACAGGGAGCGGTAGCGACCTGGTCGGTGATCAGCATGCGATTATTCCTAACGATTTTGACACCAACGGTTGGACCAGGTCGCTACCGCTCCCTGTACTGACCCGATCCAAGTACGATTCCTACTTTTGAGACAAAGCCGCGTTACGGTACTGACCTCTTCCAAGAATCTAACGCTCTTCAGGAAACAGTAATAAGACCATGTCGTCTTTCCACGTCGATAAGTACTCAGTAAACATCTGTCGCAACTCCGGCGCGGACATCGTCGCGAGGGCTTCGACGATGCTCGCATGCATCGACGCGCTCTCAACATACGACTTCTGCTGTCTGCTCGTCTTCATCACAAAAAACGCAAACAGCGGCACAACCAGTCGCTCGAGCGCGTCGACAAGATAAGGATTGTCTGACAAGCTCCAGATCTTCCGGTGAAACGCGAGATCGCAATCGTAAAACTGCGGCAAGTCGAGATTCTTGGCCGCGTCTTCCATTCGACGAATCGTCTGCCGAAGATATGCGAGGTCAGCCTCGGTCGTGTGCGCCTTCGCCCACTCGATCGCCACCGCTTCGAGTTCAACACGCAACGCAAAAATTCTGCGCACGTCAGCAGGCGATAACTTCGTTACGGTAGTGCCTTTGTACGGCGTTCGCTGGACGAACCCCTGGTGTTCGAGCTCGATGAGCGCTTCGCGAATGAGGGGAACGCCGGCGCCGAGTTGCTGCGCGATCTTGCTCTCGACGATTGAGGCGCCCGGCTCGATGGTGCCGGAGAGAATCGCCTGCTTCATGGCTCTGACTACCTGATCTCTTTTCGAGATCGGTTGGATGAGTTCCAGCATAATGCCGTCCTCCGTAATGCGTGCGGCTGTTATCTCTTCATGAAACGCCTGGAGTCAAGAACTTCGCGGCGATGTTCCGGGCTGGTGAGGCTGAGAACCGTGTGGTTCACCGTTACCAGAAAGTCAGAATGGGATCCTTTGAAACGCCCGGTCAACGGTCGCTCGTCCAGATACTCGACGATGTCGTCGCGAACGAGTTTCCAGAACTGGCGCGGTGAAATCCAGACACTTCGCTCGTAACACACCACTTTTGCAGAATGTTTGCTGGTGCTGGGCAGACGGATACCTCCAAAAACTTCGCCCTAAGCGGGAATCTCCATCGGAGCAACGTTTGGTTTATTTAATAAAGGACGCCCGGAATATACTCCCGATTTCAGCAGATTACAAGATCCTAATATGATCTTAATCTGTGAAATCTGTGTTTAAGAGACGTGAGGTAGCTCGATCTTTAGCCGGGTTTGTCTGTCTGCCGAACTATTTCCGGTAAGAATCGCAACTGCGGAAGCCTTTGCCTTCTCACCCCCACAACGCACCGGACTATCCGTTCTGACAGCCGCACAAAACTCGGCGATCTCGGTCTTGTAGGAAATTCCCTTGTCCTGGATGCCGGTGGTTGGAGCATCAACCGTCCGCGCGGTCGAGTCAGCCGCCTGTGTTGCGGAGGCGTCGGCCACGGGACCACTCTGCCTCGAAACCTCAACGCGCGTGTTCGCATTCTCCCCTTCATTGAAAAGAAACGCATCGAACTCGCGCGACATGATGAGAGTGCCCTTCGTACCCATGAACATCTCGTAATTCGCTTCGAACGCATTCGACTGGATCGAGGAGAACGTCGCGGTTCGTCCGCCCGGAAAATCGAATGTGGCATAAACGTGATCAGCAACTTCACGTCCATCTTTGAAGCGATAAGTTCCGGCAGTGCAATAGACTGCTTCGGGCGCAGCGTCGAGAAACCAACTCGTCGCGTTCAGTTGATGACTGCCGAGCTCACACAACAAACCTTCTGAGTACTTCCGATACATGCGCCAGTTCAGCAAGTGTTCCCAGTCGGGATAACCCCACCGACTCGGATCGAAATTCGGCGCCGGCGCGTCTTCGTTCTTCCGCCACGTTGAGTTGCGATGCCACTGGAGACGGGCGTGAAAAATATCGCCGAGCAATCCCTGCTTGATGATGTTGGTGTAAGCCGCCTGGTATACCGGGTTGTAATAACGCTGGTAACCAATCTCGAGCACGCGTTTGTTTTTATTCGCGGCATCGATCATCGCCTGACACTCATCCGCGGTCTTCGCCATCATCTTTTCGCAGAGTACATGTTTACCTGCGTTGAGCGAGCCAACCGCGATCTCCGCGTGCGTCCAGAGTGGAGTGGCGATGTGCATGGCTTCGAGATCCTCTTTCTGCAGCATCTGTTGCCAATCGTCGTACTCGTTCGGCTTGGGCCAACCTTTGTCCACCATCATCTTGACCATCGCCGCACGTCGCTTCGGGTTCACGTCACAGAGCGCTTTGAGGTCGCAAAACTCTCGTTGGTACTGGTTAAGCAATCCTCTGCCCATGTCGCCGGTACCGACTAGCGCGATCTTCACCGGCCCGCCGCGAACTGGACCACGAGTCAACGCCGCTGCGCCAAGCGCGACTAACGCCGGGGCGCCTGCAACTGCCTTCATAAAATTCCGGCGACCTATCTTTCGCTGCTCTTCGGTAAGATTCATGATGACTGCTTCCTCAAAAATAAATCCAATCCGGCGATTCGGCCGGTATCAAACATCAGCAACACCGCGACGGCTGCAGCTTCGATGAGAGTTTTGTTGACGATCAGATATGTGCCTTCGTTATTCGGTTGCGGGATTCCGAGTGTCGGCACGTAAAGCAGATAGAACATAGTTAACATCGCGAGAGCTAACCACAGGCCGACACGAGTGAAGAGACCAAGGATCAAACTCACTCCGATCACAAGCAGCGTTACTTTGACACCGCGATCCAGCCACGTTGTCCAACCCGCGTTTACGAGGCGACGAAAAATAGCGCCGAGTGGACCACTCGCGCCCTGTAGATAACCGGCAGAGGTCCAGGGTGTTATGGGACCACCACCGCGGGTCCACGCAGGCGACATGATCTTGAAGTAGGCTTCGTACAAAAAATGCCAGCCGATCAGGGTGCGCAGGACGACCAGCGTAATGCTCTGCGATTTAGTAATCATCGAAATG
>DATEIS010000501.1:0-6150 GCA_035278765.1 Pyrinomonadaceae bacterium
AATCTGCCCAACAATCCCACGTATCGAAAAGTAAATCCGGCAGACGCGCCGATCATGATCGTTGCGTTGACTTCCAGCGTTTACGATCAAGGCAAGCTCTACGATGCCGCGTCTACGATTCTCCAGCAGAAGCTTTCGCAGATTCAGGGTGTGGGCCAGGTTGTTGTTGGGGGAAGTTCATTGCCTGCGGTGCGCGTCGATGTAAATCCGACGCAGCTAAATGCGACCGGACTCGGACTCGAGGACGTTCGTAACATGCTCTCGCAGCAAAACGCGAACATCGCCAAAGGTCAGCTCGCAAACAACAACACTACTGCCGATATCGCCACAAACGATCAACTTTTGAAAGCTGTTGACTACCGGCCACTGGTTGTCGGTTACAGCAACGGCGCTGCGATCAGATTATCAGACATTGCGAACGTGCAGGACTCCGTCGAGAACCTTCGTTCCGCGGGACTCGCAAATGGAAAGCCGTGCGCACTCGTGATCATCTTTCGACAGCCTGGCGCAAACATCATCGACACTGTCGACGGTGTTCGTGCTGCGCTCCCGGAATTGAAGGCCTCAATTCCTTCCGCGATCGATCTCACCGTGGTTACGGATCAGACGACCACCATCCGCGCCTCAGTTAGAGACGTGGAGCGGACGCTGATCGTTTCGATTGGTCTCGTGATTATGGTGGTCTTTGTTTTCCTGAGAAATCCGCGCACGCTCATCATTCCGGCCGTGGTCGTGCCTGTTTCACTCATCGGCACTTTCGGTGTGATGTATCTCTGTCACTACAGTCTCGACAATCTATCGCTCATGGCGTTGACGATCTCCACCGGCTTCGTTGTCGATGATGCGATCGTTGTTATTGAGAACGTAACGCGACATCTCGAGGAGGGCATGCAGCCGTTGCAGGCAGCACTGCTCGGCGCGAAAGAAATCGGTTTCACTGTGCTCTCCATCAGCATTTCACTGGTCGCGGTGTTCACGCCGTTGCTGTTGATGGGCGGCATTGTCGGACGTTTGTTCCGTGAATTTGCAGTGACGCTTTCGGTGGCGATTCTGGTTTCGCTCGTCGTCTCTTTAACTACCACGCCGATGATGTGTTCGCGGCTGTTGAAAGAGAAGCAGGAGCACGGGCGACTCTATCGTGTCAGCGAACGAATGTTTGCGTGGATCCTGAGTTTGTATGAACGCAGTTTGACGTGGGTGCTGCGTCATCCGGCGCCGATGATGTTGCTGCTGCTGATCACGATCGGAGTGAATGTTTATCTTCTGGTGATCGTGCCGAAAGGATTTTTTCCGCAGCAGGACACGGGCCGGCTTGCAGGCGGCATTCAGGGCGCGCAAGATTCGTCGTTTGCGGCGATGAGGCAACGGATGGCGCGCTTCGTCGACATCATCAAAGCGGACCCAGCGGTGGCGAATGTTGTTGCTTTTACGGGAAGCGGTGGCGGCACGACGACGAACACCGGGCGGATGTTTATCGCTCTGAAGCCACTCGACGAACGAAAGGTCAGTGCTGAAGAGATCATTCGTCGTCTGCGTCGTCAACTTGCGACAGTTGAAGGTGCGTCGGTGTTCCTGCAAGCCACACAGGATCTGCGTGTCGGTGGTCGCGGTGGTAACGCGCAATACCAGTACACGATTCAGAGTGAAAATCTCGACGACCTCGTTAAGTGGGGACCGATGCTGCTACAGGAGTTGCGCAAGGTGCCGATCGTGACTGATGTCAACAGCGACCAGCAAAACAGCGGTCTGCAAGCATCATTGGATTACGATCGCGCCACTGCTCAGCGTCTCGGAATCACGCCGGAAGAGATCGACTCCACGCTTTACGATGCATTTGGACAACGGCAAGTGTCGACGATGTACACGCCGTTGAATCAGTATCACGTCGTGATGGAGGTTGAGCCGCGCTACTGGCAGAGCCCCGAGGGGTTGAAGGAGATTTATCTACATTCGTCGAGCGGTGGCGTCGTGCCGTTGAGTGCGGTTGCACATTTTGCGCCGGCGACAGCGCCTTTAGCAGTCAACCATCAGGGACAGTTTCCGGCGGTCACTTTTTCTTTCAACCTCGCGCCGGGTGTCGCGCTGAGTGATGCAGTGCAGACGATCAATCAGACCGAACAGAGCATGGGTATGCCAGCCACGATTCACGGAAGTTTTGCCGGAACGGCGCAGGCGTTTCAATCGTCGCTGGCAAGCGAGCCGTTTCTGATCGCGGCGGCGCTCGTGGCTGTCTACATCGTGCTTGGGATTCTTTATGAGAGTTACATTCATCCGATCACGATTTTGTCGACGTTGCCGTCGGCGGGTGTTGGGGCAGTGCTCGCGTTGTTGTTGGCGCATATGGACCTCAGCTTGATTGCCTTGATTGGCATCATTCTGCTGATCGGTATCGTGAAGAAGAACGCGATCATGATGATCGATTTCGCGCTGGCGGCGGAGCGTGGTGAAGGGAAGAGTTCACGCGACGCGATCTTTCAGGCGTGCATGTTGCGGTTTCGGCCCATCTTAATGACGACCACGGCAGCGTTGCTCGGCGCGTTGCCGCTCGCGTTAGGTACGGGAACCGGAGCCGAGTTGCGACGGCCGCTCGGGATTTCGATCATTGGAGGTTTGCTTGTGAGCCAGATGTTGACGTTGTTCACGACGCCTGTTGTTTATTTATATCTCGATCGCCTGCGGGCCTGGTTGAGTAAGCCACGGATTACACGGATGGCAGAGCCGGATACAGAGGTAAAGAGTGCCTAATCATTTTCAAATTCTGGGCGTAACACTTATAGGTCTCATCCTGTTCAAAGGCTGCGACAAGGCGCCGAAGTACGCGAAACCCTCGGTTGCAACGCCACCGGCATACAAAGAGATAGCTCCCGACACTTTCAAGGAAACAAATGACTGGAAATTCGCCCGGCCGAGTGATGCTGTGATTCGCGGGAAATGGTGGGAGATGTTCAATGACGCGCAACTCAACACTCTCGAGGAGCAGTTGAACACGGCCAATCAGAATATCGCTTTGGCTGATGCAAACTTCCGCGTCGCGCGTGCGTTGGTTAAGGAGTCTCGTTCACAGTATTTCCCGACAGTAACGACGAGCCCGTCGATCATTGTCTCGCGTTCATCAGGAGCAACCAGCTCAAACTTTTCAGCGGGCCGCCGGCAAACTGTTTATACCCTCCCGTTTGATGCCACGTGGGAGCCAGATTTTTGGGGACGCATTCGCAACACAGTCGTCGCGAGTGCTTCCGAAGCACAAGCAACGGCCGCAGATTTACAGAACGTGCGTTTGAGCGTTGAAGCTGAGCTAGCATTTGATTACTACCAGCTTCGTTCACTCGACGCCGAAAAACGTCTGCTCGACACAACAATCGCCGCTTATCAGCAACAACTCGAGCTCACGCGTGTTCGCTTTCAAACAGGCATCGTCTCCGATGAAGACGTAGCGCAAGCAGAAGCTCAATTGAAAACAACTGAAGCACAAGCCACCGATCTCGGTATCGCCCGCGCGCAGTTCGAACACGCGATTGCCGTTTTAACCGGTCAACCAGCTTCGACTTTCTCGCTGCCAGGCACGTCATCGGACGCACAGCCTCCAGGAATTCCAGTCGGTCTGCCATCGCAATTATTGGAGCGTCGTCCAGACGTCGCCGCCGCTGAACGACGTGTTGCCGAGGCAAACGCGGAGATCGGCGTCACGAAAGCCGCCTTCTTTCCATCGCTGACACTCGGTGCAACAGCTGGACTCGAAAGCACGTCAATCGCAAGCTGGTTCACGTGGCCCGCGCGTTTCTTTTCACTTGGACCAACCCTGAGTCAAACACTGTTCGATAAAGGCAGACGCAAAGCTGCGAACGAAGTTGCACGCGCACAGTACGAAGGAACAGTCGCAAGCTATCGCCAGACAGTCCTGACCGCGTTTCAGGAAGTTGAAGACAACCTCGCAGCGCTGCGAATTCTCAACCACGAGCTGGATCAACAGAACGACGCAGTCGCCGCATCACAGCGAGCCCTCGATCTCTCGACCGAACGCTACAAATCCGGCATCGACAGCTATCTGAACGTTATCACCGCCCAAGCCACGCTGTTGAGCAATCAACGCACCGCAGTAAATCTGCAAATGCAGCAGATGACCGCGAGCGTGGAACTGATCAAAGCACTCGGCGGCGGCTGGAACCAATCCGAGTTACCGACACAGAAACAACTCGTTAAATAATCTGTGCAATCTGTGGATGAAACTGAATGTCGTAAAGACGTGAGTAGAGTCCACCAGTGGTGAGCAACTTGTCGTGGGTGCCGCGTTCGGCAATCGTGCCGTTCTCGATCACGAATATAACATCCGCGCGGCGCACGGTTGCGAGTCTATGAGCGATGACGATCGTGGTCCTTCCAGCCATTAATCTACTCAGCGCTTCGAAGACTAATTCTTCCGAAGCGGCGTCGAGACCGGAGGTCGGTTCGTCGAGTATCAGAATCGGAGCGTTGCGAATGATTGCGCGTGCGATGGCGATGCGCTGGCGTTGGCCGCCGGATAACGTCACACCTTTCTCGCCGACCATCGTATCGTACTGCTGCGGCATGTTTCGGATGAACTCATCAGCATTCGCGAGTTCTGCCGCCCGCAGGATCTCAGCGCGCGAGGCCTCAGGCCTGCCGTAGGCAATGTTCTGCCAGACTGTCGCGCGGAAGAGAAGTGTTTCCTGCAAAACGAAACTCATCTGCCGTCGCAGCGACTTAAGCTTGTAACTCCGCACATCCTGACCATCGATCTTCACGACACCTTTTGTCGGATCGTAGAAACGTCCGATCAAGCTGGCGATCGTCGTCTTGCCTGCACCTGTTGGACCAACCAGCGCGGCGAGTTGACCAGGTTCGACACGTAAATTGACGTCGTTGAGAGTGCGATAGCCTTTGTCGTACGCAAAAAACACGTGATCGAATTCAATTTCCCCTTTGAGGTTCGGTGCCACTCGTGCGCCCGGAAGATTGCGCACTGTGTCCTCAGTCTCGATCACGTCGTGTATGCGCTCATAACCGACCGCCGCTTTCGACATCGTGTCAGTCATCTTCGACAGGTCTCGCATCGGCTTGTACATCTTGCCGAGGTAGAGCAGAAACACGAGCAGCGATCCTGACGTCATCTGTTCGCTGAGCACAAGATTGACGCCGTACCACAGCACCAGACACGTCCCAACAGCGACGATCACCTGGACCACGGGCGCCAGCTTTGCTTTGAGACTGCGCGCTCGCAAAGCAATCTCAACATTCTCCAGACTCTGCTGTGCCAGCCGCGCCTCTTCGTAATCCTCGCGCGCAAACGCTTTGACGACGCGGATCGAATTAAGCACTTCGGCAACCACCGAAACCACTTCGCCCTCTTTCTTCCGCAACGCGCGTGAAGCCTGCTTGATGCGATGCGTGTACGTGTAAACAACAACAAACAGAAATGGGGTTACTGATAGCGCGATCAACGTGAAGCGCCAGTTGAGATAAAACATCACCAGCAACATGCCAACTAGTGTCAGCACATTCACGAGGATGCCGAGCAACGCCTGCGAGATGAAATCCTGAATCGAGTCGATATCGGCGGTAACAGTGCTGATTAGATCGCCGGTGGGTCTGTGATCGTGATACGCGAGAGACAGCCGTTGAATGTGATGATAGAGAACGCGCCGCAGGTCGTGCATCACCCATTGGCCCACTGAAGTGGTCAAATACTTTTCCGCGTAAGCGCTGAGCGCACCGGCGACGGCGATAACGATTACTGCGAGAATTGCAAAGTGAAGAATGCCTACTTTAGTGAGACCAAAAGTTGGACCAAGCAACTCCGTCATCCACGACGGCAGGTGCTTCGTTCCGAACACGTAGTCGAAGACGATTTTTAGCGGCCACGGTTCGAGTAAATCGGTTACGGCCTCGCCCAGCACCGCCAGGAATGCAAGAACGAGCATTGCGCGATGAGGCCGTAGTAAATAAACAAGCTTTACTTTGTTCTTAGCCAACAGATCATCAAAGGGCGTAACTGTAGGGGCGGCCCTCCGTGGCCGCCCGTGGTTTTGATCAATACGCAGAAAGCGATGCCGCCCGCTCCTTGAACCCGTCCCTAAACCACCGGCGGCCACGGAGGGCCGCCCCTACAGTTACGCCCAATTCGATTACAGC
>DATEIS010000502.1:0-2424 GCA_035278765.1 Pyrinomonadaceae bacterium
TTACCGCGGTTTTGCGACTTCTGAGCTTCTTTCAAACTCTCTTCTACGGGAGTCTCGATGCCAAGGAATACGCGTCGAAAGCCGGCTTCCCGCATATCTTCGAGCAGCGGCTCATCGTCTGCCAGATTTATGCTTGATTCAGTCAGAAGAGAGAAAGGATAACCATTTCGTTTCTGCCACTCTGCGAGGGCGGGCAGCAGCAGCCTGACATTCTTTTTGTTGCCGATGAAGTTATCGTCCACGATAAATACTGTTCCGCGCCAGTTGAGATCCCGCAGCGCTTCAAACTCAGCCAGCATTTGCTGAATGCTCTTGGTTCGTGGCACACGCCCGTAGATTTCAATGATGTCGCAGAACTCGCAGGAGAACGGACAACCGCGTGAATACTGCACACTCATCGCGCTATAGCGCTTCAGGTTCGCGAGGTGAAAGTCGGCGACAGGAGTCACCGCAAGCGGTGGACGTTCGCCCGCCTCGTAGCGGCGTTTTGCAACTCCCGCCGCGAGGTCCTTAACGAATTGCGGCAACGTTGTCTCCGCTTCTCCCACAAAAATATGATCCGCATCCGGCAGATCCTCGATCGTCGTCGTGACGTATGGACCACCAAGCACTACGCGTTTCCCACGCGACTTGCAGCGTTTCACGACTTGCTTGAGCGAATCCTTCTGCACCAGCATCGCCGTGGCGAATACCATGTCAGCCCATTCAATGTCGGCGGTCTTTAGCGACTCCACATTTAGATCAATCAGTCGCCGCTCCCAATCCGGCGGTAGTAACGCAGAAACAGTTAATAACCCCAGTGGTGGGAATGCACATCGCTTACCTTCAAATGGCAGCGCGTGTCGAAAACTCCAGTAGGTATCGGGAAACTCCGGATTGATTAACAAAACCTTCATAACAGCACGCTCCTAACGTCACTCTGCTGGTCCATATTCCGGGGCAACAACTAACTGTGAGCTGGCGGCAGTTCGCGCACCCATGCGGCGCAACCAGCGGAAATGGGACAAGAGTCCCGCTCGAAAGGAGGCGTGCTCACCATATCTCACTCCAAAATCTCGACAGGTTTGCTCCACGAGGTTTGAGATGGCTGGATAATTGACGTGACATACGCGAGGGAAAAGGTGGTGTTCGATCTGAAAATTTAACCCACCCAGGAGCCAACTCTCGACTCGGCTGCGCCGAGCAAAATCCACAGTGGTTTCGACTTGATGGACCGCCCACGCATTTTCCATCGCACCGGAGTTCTCATGAGGCAATGGGAACTCGGCCTCTTCAACGCAATGCGCAAGTTGAAACACAACGCTGACTACCACGCCCGCAAGGGCGACTATGAGAACGTAGAACAGGAGCACCATCCAGAGGGGATGGACCAGAAGCGGCAATCCAAAGGCCAATGTGAAGAACAATATTTTACCGCCGAGAAACCCGACGAGTTCCAACCTTTTCGGCCGCGGCATTCGCACGGGTCCGATCCGGCCAAGGATGACGTCGCGGAAATCATCGTAGAGATGCCACTTGACGACGTTCAATCCGTAGAGCGGCCACAAATAGAAATGCTGCCAGCGATGAATTCTGAATCTCTTCTGATGTGGCGTTAACCGGCCGAAAAAAGCGATATCAATATCGGCATCATGGCCCGTGATGTTTACGTAAGTATGATGTACGACTACGTGTTTCCAGTGCCATACGTAAGAACTGGCGCCTATCAGATCCATCGTCATGGCCGCCAGCCGGTTGACCCAGGTATGATTTGAATAGGAATGGTGACTGCCGTCGTGTTCTATATTGAAGCCAATCGCAGCCATTGCCAGGCCAAGTAGAACCGCTAGAGGCAAAGCTTGCCACCAGGATCCCGCCACGAACACGAGCAATGAATAAAACCCAATAAAGGCAGCCAGAATAATTGCGGTTTTCAAATACATTGCGGGACAGTCGCGAGGACTGCGATCAGAACTGCGAAAATACTCATCAACTCTTCGCCTTAACTCTTTATGAAAAGCATTGTCTCTCCTGAAGGTTAATCGGCTTTGAGCAACATCGTTAATAGAATCAACTGACATTCTTAAAAAACTCCCTGAACTGCTTACCGCGCACTTTGATGCACTGACTACGCTATGTTACACATCACACATAGCAACTTCTTGTCGAAACGGTGGGTGTAATGGTGAAGTGACAAAAAGATTACATGCAGCTACGTTGTACGCGTGCGACAGAGCACAATAAAAGAATACTCAGACTGTGACATTCTAAAGTCTCAGGCAGGCACTCAATTCAGGTATGCATCCGATTCGGCTTTAATAATCGCGTAACACTCGCAGGATTTCGCTGCCAGGCCACGGCGATCAATAAGAGTGATCATTCCTCGACTGTAACGAATAAGTTTGGCCGCTTGTAACGCGCCGGCGGCCTTGCTTACGCCTTCGC
>DATEIS010000503.1:0-26091 GCA_035278765.1 Pyrinomonadaceae bacterium
TTCGACAATTGCGTCCACCTTTATCTCGCGCGCGATTTCGGGGAGAGACTTCTTGGTTCCCTTGTAATGCATCGACGAAGTGCGAGAGATGACGTGAAGACCACTAATCTTGGCGAGATCACCGATGAGCGCATCGGTCATGCCATCGGCAAAGTACTCCTCCGAAGCATCGCCTGAAATATTCTCCAGCGGCAAAACCATGATTGACGACATGGCGGGCCGCGGCGGTTCCCTTCTGTACAACGCATACGCCAGCGCCGCCAACACCAACGGAATAACGATCAGCAGCGCATAACGAAACAATCTAGACGGCCGAGCACTAATCTGCAGCGGAACCGTACGCTGCTCTTCCTTTGCGGCCTCTCCCTCGGCGTCTTTGCGTCTTTGCGCGAGATCTTCCTCGTCAACCCTGCGCACCTCGGCCACAAACCGGTACCCAATCCCTGAAATCGTCGCGATGTACTGGCTCTCCTGCCGGCTGTCACCCAGCGACTTCCTCAACGCCGTAATATTCTGATTAAGATTGTTTTCCTCAACCGCAGTCCCCGGCCAAACCCGGTCCAGCAACTCGTCTTTTTCGACCGTCTTTCCCTTCTCTTCAACCAGCACCAGCAGCAGGTCAAACGCCTTCGGAGTCAGTCGAATCACCTCTCCATCGCGCAAAAGTCTACGCTTCAGGGGATCGATTCGAAACGGTCCAAAATCGTAAAAGTGCTTCTTTTGCTCGGACATTCGGCTTTCAGAAACTCTTTCAGAAAAAATCAGTGGGTTTCTAAGTACATTTTGCTCGCCACGCAGTAGTTTCCGCACCCGTCGAGCGAGCGACCTTCACGCAGGATTCGAAGGCGCAAACTCGGTCATTCTAACGCTGGATTATCGACGGAAGGAAACTATGATGACTCAGAAACTACTTCTAAAAAGCATTCTTACATCGGCGATCTTAGTCTGCACCCAGACAACGGCCTGGGCGCTCAACAGCAATCTGCCCTTCGTGCAGGAAGATGTCATTCTGCAATGGAACCGCGTGTTGATGGAAACCGTCCGCACGCCGGGGCAGCAACCCGCAACCATTATGCCCGTGCGCAGTTACGCAATCATGCACGCGGCGATGTTTGACGCCGTCAATTCAATCGACGGAAGTTACATTGCTTACTTAACCGACGTCCCAGGATCACCACACGCTTCGATCGAAGCTGCGGCGGCGCAAGCGGCTCACGACGTTCTGGTCGGCTTGTATCCCACGCGTTCAGCTATCTTCGATACGGAGCTGGCAATCTCGCTCCAGGGAATCGAAGAAAATCGGGCGCAACAAGGAATTCGCGTCGGTCAAATCGTGGCCGAGCGGATGCTTGCCGCGCGCGCAAATGATGGCTGGAACGTAACACCGCCAGCTTACAGTCTGCCGGCAACTCCGGGAAACTGGCAGCCAGTACCTGGTCAAGCGACGTTCACACACTATCCTTCAGTAATTCCGTTTGGAATTTTATCGGGAACTCAGTTCAGACCGAGTCCGCCACCACCGTTGACCAGTGCCGCATACGCTGCCGATCTAAATGAAGTTAAGGAGCTTGGATCGGCAACTTCTGCTACTCGCACAGCGGATCAAACACACGTCGCACAGTTGTGGGCGGGTGTGGGTACGCCGACAAACTTCCTGTTCGTTTGGAACAATGTCGCGCGTACGGTTGCGACATCTCGTGATATCTCGACTGTCGAGAAAGCGCGCTTGTTTGCACTTACTAACTTCGCGCTTCACGACGCATTGCAAACCACGTTCGCCAGCAAGTTTTACTACGGTCTGTGGCGGCCGGTGAGTGCGATTCGTCGTGCGGACGAAGACGGTAATGTAGATACGACTGGTGATCCGACATGGTCGTCGTTAATTACCGCGCCACCATATCCGAGTTATGCAGGAAATATGGCGGCGATCGGAACTTCGCAATCAACGATTCTCGGGTTGTTCTTTGGACGTGACGACATTCAGTTCCAGCACACCTGGGAAGGCGCAAATGGAGCGACGCGTTCGTATGCGGGATTCGCGGCAATGGCGAATGAACAAGAGCGCGCGCGTGTTTACGGTGGTATCCATTTCACGTTTGATAACGTCGCCGGTCAGTCAGTGGGCCGGAACGTCGCGAACTACATCTTCGCGAACATCATGCGACCGCGTCAGTGCGTGAGGTAAGACTCAGGGCACAGGTCTTGTGATGGGTACCGAGTGAGTCGGCGTGACAAGCAGCTAGAAAGCGGGTTAGGAAACTTTTCGCATTCACAGTTGTTCGTTTCGCCGGCTCGGTGCCTTAACGAGTCACAATGACTGCCTTTAGCAATCCTTTACCCTCAGCTCGCGCGATATCGCAAAAGTTAGGACGACGGACGACGTTTATGCTATGTCGCCAACGATGTCGTTAAGGTAGAGTTGTCGGTCAGCTGCTGCTGATTAATCACACCGATCTTGAAGTTCTTTCGTAAGGTGGCGGCAATCTCATCTGCATTGAAAATACTCTTCTCGGCGAGTTTGTTTATGAACGCCGGATCGTTAAGATGTTGTTTCTTTACGAATTCGGATGCGCCCTCACAGATACCATTAAGCTCCGTCCATCTCCTGGTTCCGATAACGGTTATTAGACGTGACTGATCGATCCATGTGTCAAGCATCTCAGGACTGATCACCTCGCTTGATACACCTACCTTTAGTGTTGCCGCATTAGCATTCGCAAGGGTTGAAAGGCTATCGATTCCCTCCTCCTCCAGTCTAAGTATTTGCCACGTCGACATTCCGGGAAGAATGGAGAGTGAGGTTTGGTCTTCGCCAACACTAAGTCGCTTGTTCCCAAACTCTGTGAGCAGAGTTACTGCCGACAGCGGAAAGAACCCAATCAGGAAGATCAGCAAAAGTGACTCATTGCTGTTAGCCCCAACACTAGACATAATAAACGCTACGCCAACCACAAAGAGAAACTTCTTGAATAATACATTGTAAACTCTCGTTCCTAACACGTCGGACTTGTAAAACCTGTAGAAAAAATATCCCAACAAGTATAAATACCATCCAAAGACTGCGGTTAGCCCATGCTTCAGAGAGGAATCTTTAAAGTTGAAAAAGTTCGGCGTAGTATCGTTCGCCATTACGTTTGTATTCCCGAGCCAGTCATTAATGGCACTGGCTGCCTGGCCATGAGGATTGAAGATATAGAGCCAACCAAAGGCTATGACAAAAGCCACCATTGTTTTTAAAATGAAGTCTTTAAATGCCAGCAACCGATACCTTAAATGTTCGGCTTTTTCCTCGGTACTGAATGCCTGGCCCAACACCCTGGACGACTTGCTGACCGAGTAATACTTGCGAGCCAAACCCACACCGAGAATACTGAACGGAAACAGGGTGAGGATTGCTATCATTGCGCTATTGGCGGACCAGGCCGTAAAGAAGTTGCTCTGAATATACTGCGGAGCAGTTAAGTTGAGTGTATTTAGCGATGCACCTTGTTGACAGTTACTCCAACCGTTCGCCTTGATTACGTTAATTATCTTCTGCAGCTGGTCCGGCACAGCAGTCTGAGGTTCGTTTGCAGAGTTCTGGCGATCCAGTTGCTGACAGACTTGTGTGACGACGTACTTTTGAACCTTACGGACCCTTTGGTAATTACTAACGATAACGATGGCCAATCCGAGCAAGGCTGGACTCACGTAATAGAGAACCAGCATGATGGTCCGCAATAAGCGTTGTGTTCTGGCGAGAAGGTTCATATTGGTCAGGAGTAATGAACCAGCGTCAGCGGGTATGTAAACTCAATTCGAGACGCTGTGCTCGTGAAGATCAGTAAGCTTGCAAGTTCAGCCGGGCCTTGGGCGTAAATGTTACCCACCCGGACGGTTAACGGTCAAATCGGCGTAATCTGTGGATAAAGAAGCGAAGGTTGGCTTCAACACCGGATAGAGACTCTCATACACCCGATACGCCCCTCGATACGCTTTCGCAGTCTCAGCATTCGGCGAAACACGATCGCTGACGAAGATCGTCTGCGCGCATGCAGCATCAACATCGGACCAAACTCCCGCGCCAACACCTGCCAACAACGCCGCGCCGTAAGCCGCGCCTTCAGTCGTGTTGACCGTCACCATCTCGGCTTCAAAGATGTCAGCAATAATTTGTCGCCATAAAGGACTCTTCGCACCGCCACCCGACAACCGGATCTGCTCAACAGATCCAAGTCCCACATCTTTCATCAAGTTGAAAATGTCTTTGAGTCCAAACGCAACGCCCTCAAGAACAGCACGAGTGAGATGTGCTCGACTATGCCACGTCGTCAATCCTATCCAAGCACCACGCGCAAACGGATCCGGATGTGGTGTACGTTCGCCGCTGAGATACGGCAAAAATATCAGCCCTTCAGATCCGGCAGGAATCTGCGCTGCCTCATCAACAAGCTCACCAAAACTCTTATCGTGCGCAAACTTGTCGTGGTACCACTGCAAACTACCGGCAGCGCTAAGCATCACACCCATCAAGTGCCAGCGATCGGAAACAGCGTGACAAAACGCATGCAGTCGTCCAACAGGCTCGATCAAAGCTGACTCAGTTGCTGCAAACACGACGCCCGAAGTGCCGAGCGTCACCGCCATCGATCCAGGACGAACAACACCAACACCGACTGCCCCCGCCGCCTGATCACCACCGCCCGCAACAACCGGAGTGCCCGCGCGCAACCCAGTCAACGCCGCAACTTCGCTCGTGACTTCTCCAGTTGTCTCATGACCTTCAAACGTTGGCGGCAACCAGCCAGCAGAAATCTTGAGAACGTCCAACAACTCCAACGACCACGTGCGCCGCCGCAGATCGAACAACATCGTCCCCGAACCATCTGCTTTGTCCATAGCGAGCACGTTCGTGAGTTTGTAACGAATGTAATCCTTAGGCAGCAGTATGTGACGAATGCGACGATAGACTTCCGGTTCGTGCTTCTCAACCCACAAAATCTTCGGCGCGGTAAATCCGGTTAGCGCATCGTTACCTGTGATCTGCACCAACTTTTCGCGACCCACACGCGCGCGAATGTCATCACACTCGGCGCCGCATCTTTGATCGTTCCAAAGAATTGCCGGTCGCAGAACTTGTCCCTGTTCGTCTAACAAGACAAGTCCATGCATCTGTCCTGTCAAACCGATCGCGGCGATGTGCTCACCAGACACATTCGCTTCAGCGAGTGCCTGTTTGATGCTCGCTGCGGCTGCAGTCCACCATTCATGTGGATCCTGTTCGGACCAAAGCGGGTATGGCGTCGATAGATTCAGCGGCGTCGTGGCACTACTCACCACGCGTCCTTCACGATCGATGAGCAATGCTTTAGCGCCGGTTGTCGAGAGATCTATTCCGAGTAGATGTGTCATCAGGACCGTAATAATAAACGAAACTTTCCGCTCACCTACAACAAACTCTGTGATAGTATGCGGCTTCCCCCAAAGCTAACTTCCTCGCAATCGCACAAGTGATTGACGATTCCGGTTGCCCGACACCGGCTCCGCCTTTGACCCGAGGAGCGGACCAATGCCCTTTCCGGTGATGCTAGCTGGACCGATTCTGCGTCGTGTGGAACCGACGCTCGTAACGGTTTGGGTCGCACTTCGTGAATCCGCAACTCTTGAACTCAAACTCTGGAACGGTCTCGTAACAGACACCTCTAGTTCGCCGTTATTCAGTGGACCGGCCGATCAGGAAGTCCAGGGCGCGATCTCGAATACGAGCACGACAATCCGTATCGGCGATCAACTTCACATCGGCGTGGTCACCTTCAGGTTTCCTCAGCGGCCTCCCGATCCTCAGATAAAATCACTGCTGCCGCATCTGACGTATTCCTATAACGTCACTATAACGTCAGCATCCGGCACTCACGATCTTAAGTCTCTCGGTCTTTTAAAGACCGGTGAGATCGAAGGCAAACCAAACCTGGCCCTCGGCTACGGCAACGGTTTCCTTCCCTCATTTGCGCTCCCGCCAACCGAACTCACCGATCTGCGCATCCTGCACGGTTCCTGTCGTCGCATCAATCGCAACGTGCCTGACGGTCTGGCGTGGGTTGATGATTTCATCGAGTCGAGTCGCACCGATCCGAAAACGCGTCCTCATCAATTACTACTGTCAGGCGATCAGATCTATGCGGATGATGTCAACGCTCCTTTTCTTGAAATCATTATCGATCCCGCCAAACGACTCATCGGCACTCAAAGTGATACATCGGAGGAGACCGTTCCTTTAGAGCAACTACCTGTCGCAGATAAGCTATTCCCTGCCGACGAAATACATTTTCCGCCAGGTTATCGTTTCTCGCTGACAATCAACGAGGCAAAGCTCACCAGCAAGGACGGCACGAGCCACTTGCTGTCGCTCGGCGAGTTTTGCGCGATGTATTTAATCGTTTGGAGTAACGCCTGCTGGCCGGAAAAATTGCCAACCGAAGCAGAGATAAAAGCACAAGCGCTGTCCGTTAAACGGATCCGTGAAATAAATCCCGAACTCAAACGACATCTCCTCGGCAGAACGGAAAAGGACGCACTCATCACAGCCTTTCGGCTCGGTGATATATCTGAATCGGAGTTGCGGAACATACTCGGGCCCGATGCAGAAATCACCCCCTGGGACCTCTCAAAGAAAAAGCACATTGAAGAGAAAAGTGAAGCAATAAAAAACCGCGAGGAAGGGCCTTCAAAAGAACTGCTTCTCCTCAAGCAACTATGGGAAGCGCTTCCCAAGGTGAGACGCGGCCTTGCAAATGTACCTACCTACATGATGTTCGACGATCACGAGGTAACCGACGACTGGTACTTGAATCCGATGTGGCGCGATCGGGTCCTCACGAACCCGCTGGGCCGAACGACGGTTCGCAATGGTTTGGTCTCTTATGCACTGTTTCAAGACTGGGGCAACGATCCGTTGAAGTATGAGTCAGGTGACAGCCAAAAACTGCTCGTAGAATCAACCAAACTCTTTCCCGCAAACACTGTCGGACCCGATGAAACTGTCGGTAACACGATCGATCACCTGCTTGATTTGGATTTAGGAGATGAGGACGACAATCCTCCGGTGAAGTGGCATTTCAGGGTCAAGGGTTCAAGACATGTACTGATCGCAATTGATAATCGTACGCGGAGGAGATTCGTCTCGCGCATTGGCCCACCAGGTAATTTGTCACCCGCAGCATTAGCAGAACAGATTCCGGCAGGCCCACTTGATGCGGGTTTGGAAGTTCTCATTCTGGTCGCACCTTTGCCGGTTATCGGGCCACCGATGTTCGACGAATTGGTCGCGCCACTCGTCTATCGCATCTTTGATATTGCGTTCCGCAACAAACTCGAGAACCAGGTAGGCACCAAGGGTATGGCCGGAACAGACCCCGACGCCATAGAAGCCTGGGCTTTCGATCCGGTTTCAATGGAGGCTTTACTCAAACGACTCGAAACTTATCGCCGTGTAGTCATTTTGTCGGGTGACGTGCATAACGGATCCAGCCAGTCCATGAGCTATTGGAAGAAAGGAGCCACGGAACCAGCGGTTTTTGCACAGTTCACTTCGAGCGGAATGAAGAATGTAATGCCCTGGTACCTTCGCTTTATTGATCGTAGCTTCGCCAATGCACAGAAGATCATTCGCGCCGACATCGGCACAAAACGTCTGGGTTGGAATGTAGCCAATCCGACGCCGCTCACATTTCCGCCGAATTCCGAGATCGCTGCTTCCCTGCTCTCACGTTTGCGACACGAACCGGTTCTGATTCCCGGCGAAGGCTGGCCCGACGGCACGGTGACCAATCGTTCACCAGATTTTCAATGGCGAGCCAGGCCTCTATTCGACGAGCGACCGGATTCGGAGCGACCCGACTCGGCTAAAGTCGATCCATTCAACCCTGAAAATACGGATGTGACGCCGAACCTCGACGGTTATCGAAAGGTGCTGGTGCGTCACGCAAAGCAACTGACGCAATTGCTCAACTCGCGACAGATTCTCTTCGCCAACAACCTCGGGCGTGTGCGCTTTGAGCAACAGGGAGAGACGCTTGTCGCTATCCAGGAACTTTACACTTCGTTCCCATTTGTCGGCGCGCAAACATTGGAAAAGCCCGCGATCTTCACGCGTCATGAGGTACCACTTACGAGTCTGCAGGAACAGACGCCTGAGGAGGAATTAAACTCATGAGCGACGTCCTGCAAAAAGTAGCCGGCGCATTCCACAGCGCGTTTGTGTGGTTGAAGGACGAACTCACGGAAGACACCATTAAGGCTATCTATGTCGACCTGGGTCTCGATCCGAAGACAGCCAAACCACTCGTTGCTATCCCCGAAGAAACGTTAGGCAGCATCGCCCGCTATCGCGACGAGGTCAATCCAACAGTAGAAGCATTTCTGGAAACACTGGACGACATCATCGAGCTGTTTGAGATCGTTGCCAGCTTCACTGACGACGAGGGCAGGCGCGACGATGCTATCGCCCATGCCTTACTGGGAGTGTTCGTTACGAACTATGCGCGACAAAAAGTTCCGTGGGCATACTGGTTCGTCGAGCCGGTTCTGTTCCTCGAAAACATCGCTACGAGCGACCCAATAGTCAAAGGCCACTCGCTCGCCTACTTGAATGGACTTAAGAGGATTGGCGAGTTCGCCCTGGATCTGGGCTTTCGAGATTCCTCGAAGGCTTTCAATCAGCTCATGGATGCGTGGGCCAATCTGGCCGTAACACTCCACACAAACTTTCCGATCGAAACCGAAGCAGACGCACGTCGACTTTCAGACTTCACGCTTCAGCCATTGGCGATTTTACTTGCTATTGTCGAAAGTGAGCGTTTGAAAACTCTCGCGGAATCACCAAGTCCGTTTGCGAAACGCGATGTGGCCGTCATCGCCGACAGCATTTATGGATGGGACGCTCCGCGTAGTTCCACTACACCAATAGCAGATCAGATCGCAGAGCGCACGCTTACTTTTTCAATCAAGGACATTGGCGACGACACGGCAGCAGGTGTCGAGGTCGAGAGATCTCTCAACGGCACCATGACGTGGGTGCCAAGAGTCCACGGCGGACCAGGTTTGCTCGTCGGCTTTGGCGGCGCGGTCCAGATTGAAGCCGATCTGGGTGCTGACTGGAATCTGATTATAAAACTCAGTTCTGCGATCGCGATGGACTTCCTTATTAGAAACATTAACACGAGACCACTCGTGAATGGTCCATCAGACGCAAAACTCGAAGTCACTCTCGAACAACCACCGGATGAATCCGCGCTGCCTAACGTCTTCCCGGACCGAAAAGGCACGCGCCTTGAGTTTGAACGCCTCTCGCTTTCGGGTGAGATCTCTAACAAAGAAGCCGGTCTCAAGTTAATAGCGCAAAACGCCGCGCTTGTGATCGCAGCCAACAAAGATGCGGATGGTTTTGTTAACGAGATTTTGCCGACGAGTGAAACGCGTATCTCATTCGATCTCGGTGTCGGACTATCGACCGAGCGCGGTATTTACTTGAAGGCGGCACCGGCCTCGAAGTAATCATTCCCATCGCGAAAAAACTAGGCCCCGTAATCGTTCATCAACTGATGCTCCGTGTGGTGGCAACTTCCGAAGAAACTCCGCCGCACGTAACGACGGAAATCTCTGCCGGACTCGGCCTTCAGTTAGGACCAATTACTGCGGTGGTTGAACGCCTCGGACTCGAAGCGCGGGTTGAGTTTCCGGAGAAGAAAGAGGCTGATTTCTCGATTGGCTTCAAGCCACCCAACGGCGTCGGGCTGGCGATCGACGCGCATGGTGTTGAGGGGGGAGGCTTCCTGCTTTTCGATCGCGACAAGGGACAGTACGCAGGCATCCTTCAAGTGAATCTCAATCTCAAGCGCGTCAGTATGACGCTGAAGGCGGTAGGGCTAATCAACACGAAGTTCCTCGATGGTACCAAGGGATTCTCGATGGTTATCATCCTCACTGCCGAGTTCAAATGGCCCCTCGGTCTTGGCTTCACACTCACCGGGCTCGGCGTGATAGTTGGAATTCATCGGACGTTTAATGAAACCGCGTTACAGGCCGGCGTCAAGAATCACACTCTCGACAGCGTTCTCTTTCCGAAAGATCCGATCCGCAACGCGCCCACGTTGCTTGCGACGCTCGCCACTGTATTTCCAGTCACGAAGAATCATCACTTCATCGGCGGGATGGTCCAGATCACGTGGGGCGATTCACCGTTATCGCCGATCCTGACGATGAGTCTCGGCATCGCAGTCGAATTCAAAGGCCGTTCGCGAATGGTGGTGTTGGGCCAGATCAAGTCAATCCTACCCACCGAGAAGCAGGACCTGGTTCGGTTTCATCTCGACGCGATCGGCATCATCGATTTCGATCAGAAGAACGCGTCGATTGATGCAGCGCTTTACGATTCGCGCCTGGCCAAGACCTTCGCCATCAGCGGCGAAATGGCGATGCGTTCCAGTTGGGGCAACTCACCAAACTTTACGCTCGCTATCGGTGGCTTTCATCCTGCGTTCAATCCGCCACCAAACTTCCCGAAACTGAAACGTGTTGCCATCAGTCTTTCATCCGGTGATAACCCGCGACTGCGTTGCGAAGCTTATTTCGCGTTGACGTCGAACACGGTCCAGTTCGGTGCGCGCGCTGAGTTGTCTGCGTCGGGAGCTGGATTCACCATTCAGGGCGAGATCGGATTTGACGTACTGATCCAGCGTTCTCCGTTCCGCTTCGAAGCGTCCTTTTTCGCGCAAGTTCAGCTCAAACGCGGCAACACAAATCTGTTCAAGGTTCGGGTTGAAGGATCTTTGGCGGGCCCGCGTCCGCTACACGTCAAGGGCAAAGCAACGTTTGAAATTTTGTGGTGGGATGTTTCGGTTCGTTTCGACAAGACACTCATCAAAGGTGAAGCACCGCCGCCGGCCGAGTCTGTGAACGTATCGCCATTGTTGAGAGAAGCGCTAGGTCAACAAAGTAACTGGCAAAGCCAGCTCCCGACTGGTCAGCGCGCGATGGTCACCCTGCGAGCACAACCCGGTGCGTCAACCGATGTCTTGCTTCATCCGCTTGGCACGTTGTCGATCAAGCAGACTGTTGTGCCGTTGAACTTCGACATCTCGAAGTTTGGACCAAATGCGCCTTCCGGTTCGCGTCGCTTCTCAATCGAGAAAGTAATCATCGGCACTCAACAACAAACGCTGGGTACGGAGAGAGATTTCTTCGCTCCGGCCCAGTTCACCGAAATGAGCGACGATAAGAAACTCTCACGGCCGTCGTTCGAGAAGATGGATGCGGGAGTGAGTTTCGGATCGAGTGCATTTGAGATTCCCGAGGACGAAGAAGATCGGATCCACGTCAATGCCATCGAGTTTGAGACGTGGATTATCGACAAAGAAACAAACGAGCCGCGGCCTGCCGATCCGGTCGAACAGGGCAAAACAATTTTCTACCAATTGCCTGGTAAGCGCTTCATCAAACAGGCACGTTTTGGCGCGGCGGGCAGCAGCGCCCTGCGACGAATGGGCGAGGCAAGATATCGGACCGTCATTGGCAAACACCAGATTGCCAAAGAAGGTTGGACCATCGTTGAGGAGGATCTGAAAGTGCAATCCGCCGTGGCGGGTAAAGCGCTCTCTTATGTTGAAGCTGAACAGACACTTAGCAAACTCCAAAAACAAGATCCTGTGAAGGCAAGCGACTTTAAGATCATGCGACCGTCAGATCTAAAAACAGAATCCGTGTAATCCGTGGCTAACAAAGATGGCTGACACCGCGAACTACATCTTTCTACCGTGGGTACGACAGGGTGCTGCGTCCAGCATTCAAGTAGAGGACCGAAGCCCTAATCAGAAAGGCGTTGTATCGGTATCAGTCGACCTGCACATCAGCGACGATCCAACTCCAATAACGCAGCAAGTACGCCTTTATGGACCAGGCGACGTAACTGGTATCGATCAGCAACAAGTCGTACGCACCGAACCGCGCAATCAGTCGTTTGATTTCGAGCCGAATTATTTTCCTGCGATCGAATTCGATCGTCCCGATTTCCCGTGGCTCCTCACGCCTGCAAAAGCTGATGCAAACGGAATTTTGCGGCCGTGGATCTGTCTCGTGGTCGTGAAGAAACGAGATGGCGTTGAGTTGCGTACCGGTGGAAACCTGACGCTTCCAATTCTCGAGATCAAGTCAGGCGCGAACGATGAATTGCCCGACTTGTCAGAATCGTGGGCGTGGGCACACGCGCAAGTTGCGGGCAGTTCACCCGACAAAACTTCGCTTCAGAACTCACTGGCAGGAAATCCCGCGCTGACCGTTTCGCGGTTGTTGTGTCCGCGTCGTCTCGATCAGTTGACGCACTACATCGCCTGCGTCGTACCGACATTCGATTTAGGCAGAAAAGCCGGTCTGGGTTTACCGATTCGTCGCGATGCAGAAGTGAATGAGGAAGACGATCTGAAAGCGGCGTGGGAGGCAGGAGCCGCATCGGTCACGTTGCCTGTCTATTATCACTGGGAATTCAGGACCGGCACGAGCGGCGATTTCGAAGCTCTCGTGGGCCTCCTCAAACCTGCGGATCTGCGTGATATTCCCGGTCTCGGCAAGCGAAACGTCGACATCGGCCAGGCTTTCGGGAAGCGCCCCGTCGTACCCACTGAAACGACACTCGAACTCGAAGGGGCGTTACGCGTTCCGCATAGCCCCCCTGCTGCATGGCCCGACACTACCAAGACACCTTTCCAAGCCGAGCTTAAAAAGATTCTTGATGAACCATGGCTTGTTACGCAAAACGAGCAAAATAAAGATCCGATCGTTGCGCCACCAATTTACGGTTGCTGGCATGCTGCGCGGCACACCGTCAACATCCCGCCTCTCGCGTGGCTGGATGAACTGAATCTCGATCCACGTCATCGCGCTATCGCGGCACTCGGCACACAGGTCATACAAACCCAACAAGAACAGTTAATGGCTTCCGCGTGGGAACAACTCGGGGAGATCGAACGCATCAATCAAATCCGACGACAAGCTCAACTCGGTCGTGCAGTGAATGGCGTTTACTACACCAAACACTTCAAACGATTCTCGCCCGAGACACTGCTGAAAGTTACTGCCTCAGCACAAGCACGCATCGTGGTCCAGGACGCAACTACAAAAGTGAGAGCGCTGCTGTCTAAAAGGATCTCCGACTCCGCGATGCCTGATCGCGCTGTCTCAGCTACTTTGCGGCAGTTATCGAGTCCGCGGAATGCCATCAACACACGTTTCCGGCCTGTAGGCGTTCAGCCGATCAGCATTGTCTCCACTCTGAAGAGCGCTCTCACGCTCACCACATTTCAAATGGGTGAAGTGGGAATGGTGAAGATCGATGCGGTCGCGATTCAAGTCCCGGCGACGACGGCCTTCAAGTTAAACGAGACGGTTCGTTTCGAACGCGCCCTCGCAGCACTCGAATCGCCGTTTCCAAAACTCGGAAACGATTTCACGATCGCGCCCGAAGGTCAGATTCGCAGTCTGCTCAACTTCGGTATGAATGCGCCCGCTGAAGGCAAAGATGCGACAACGTTCAAGAACGCCGCGAAGGACCTGCACAGATATCTTCAGCGTGCGTTTGCACCGCCACCGGTAACCGCACTTGCTCGTCTCGCGCCCGCGATGAACCTCGAAGAGATCAGCAAGTCTCTACTGCCGAGCCTTAATCCCGAAAACACGATTAAGTCGCGCGTCGAGGCGTCACTCGTCATCGCCGACGAAACAAAGACGACTGAGGATCCACTCGAACCGATCATGGATGCGCCGAGTTTTCCGCAGCCGATGTACGAAGCGTTGCGTGATATCTCGCAGGATTTCATGTTCCCCGGCTTAGAGCACGTGCCGCCAAACACAGTGACGTTGCTTCAGCCGAATCCGAATTTTGTTGAATCGTTTCTGATCGGACTAAACGCGGAAATGGGCCACGAACTGCTCTGGCGCAACTATCCAACCGATCAACGCGGCACATACTTCCAGCAATTCTGGGACACCGAGGACGATAGCAAAGAGGACATCGACGCGATCACAAACTGGGGCGATCGCAAGCTTGGTAGCAACTCACCAAATTCAACCGGCACCCTCGTCTTACTCATTCGCGGCGAGTTGCTGCGACGTTATCCGAATACAGTCATTTACGCGGTGCCCGCGGTCGAAAAAGGTGGGAAGTTAACCCTCGCTCCGAAATCAGACGACGAACGCCATCCGCTTTTCCGCGGCACTCTGAAACCGGACGTCACGTTCCTCGGGTTCACACTTTCTGCCGAGGAGGCACTAGGCGAGCCGCCACATGCGAAGGAAGGGTTTTTCTTTGTCATTCAGCAACAACCGACCGAGCCACGGTTCGGAATGGATGAAGCGAAGTTCGACAAACCTGAACCGCTGCCGAAGCCGGCAACCTGGAGTGATCTCAGTTGGCGACATCTAGCAAGCACTGAGGAGGAACTCAAACAACTATCGCACGCCTCGCTCGGCTCGATCACAAAACTCTTCCCCGACATCGACAAGGTAAAAATCGACAACGCCCAATGGGCCAGGAACTCCGCGCACCAGGCCTACATCACCATGCAGCGCCCGGTTCGAATAGCAATTCACGCGCGAGACATAATCAAGAAGTAACGCCGAAGGCGTTCGCTAGTTTGAAATCTAAAAGATAACACCCGAAGGCGTTTGGTTCATTCGAGTTCAGGAAAATAACGCCGAAGGCGTTCGCTAATTTCAGCCCAGGGTTCGAGCGTAGCGAGAACCCTGGGTTAGGCAGAAAAGAAAACCGTCAAACCCTGAAAGGGTTTCGGGCGGGCGTGAAACCCTTTCAGGGTTATAAGAAATTTGGTTGGGTTGTTCCCAGGGTTCGAGCGTAGCGAGAACCCTGGGTCAGGCAGAAAAGAAAACCGTTAAACCCTGAAAGGGTTCGGCGGGCATGAAACCCTTCAGGGTTATAGGAAATTCGGGTGGGTTGTTCCCAGGGTTGTCGCTGCGCTCCAACCGTGGGCTGAAATTAGGGAACGCCTTCGGCGTTTTGAGTTAACTCATGATCACTGCGAATCCTGACATCCCGAATATCCTTAAAACGCCGGACCTGGAGACGCGTCTGTCGTTTGGACCAGCACGGCCGCTCGTGTTGTTCCCGGTACGCTTGGAAACGCGCTTCTTTCAACAAGCGGATGGAACTACGGATTTATGCGTGCGTATTTATCCCGACAAGGTACACGTCGATTCACACGAACCAAAACTAACTGACGATGAACTAACCTGGGGCAAACATTTCTGGGAACAGATGTCGGCAGCAGGCACCGACGAAGATCGTCGCAAAGCCGCGTGGCGACAACTCGCCGAACGTTTCGATCCACCGCGCGCGGCGTGGATCGCACATGCGACAAAAAACCTTCCCGCAACTACCGCCGTTGAAACGAAAACAGAATCGTGGACGCGCGCGCCAATCGCACGCGCCCTCCCCAATCAGTGGCTCGTGCTCGGTTACAGGAATGGCCAACTAGTCCTCCACGTTAAAGGCGGGCCGATCTCAGAACCACTCGCAGCCGGTCCAGATCCGTCACCAACAGCGAAGCTCGATAAATTCGGTCTCGACGAAGGCATGAAGTGGATGGTGGATTTCGTCACCGCCGAAAAAGCCGGCATGGGAATCCGCGTCAAGATGACGAAAGAGGCCGCTGCCGCCGGTCTCGACTTTCTCCTCGTGATGGGTGTCAAAGACTCGCTCGACACAAAAACAGACTGGGCGCCAAAGCTTAAAGATCTTCTCGACGCGCATCATTACACCAGCGGATTAAGCTTCATTCCGACAGGCACGCCCTCGAACAACACTGCGGATGAGCCATCAGGATTCAGCTCCAACGATCCGGGTTACGAAATTAGTTATCTCAGCGAGATCAAAACACCAACGATTACGCGTAGCGACTTCTCGAATGCCGATAAATTGACAACAGCGCTCGGTCTCTCCGACTTCGGTCAGTCCTTTGCCCCGCTTCCTCACGCAACGGATAAGGATCAACTCGACGCGCGACACATGAACACAGCGCTGTGGTCGGCGACGTGGGGTTACTTCCTGTTGCAAATGCTCGGTGTCGGCAAACCCAGCGAGATCGGCAAACCTATCGAGAACCCACTACAGGACGCTGATATCGATTGGGCACGCAACCACTTCATCGATTTCGTGCGCGCCACTGGACCACTCCCTGCGATCCGCGTGGGCCGTCAGCCGTACGGTGTTCTCCCTGTTACTTCACTGGCCAAGTTTACGGCACGAGCCGATGAGCAACGTGACACCGCCCTCGCTGCCTTTCTGATCCGGATGCGCGACATCTGGAGACGTGCGTATCCCAAAGTGCCGCGCCTGGGACGAACCGCAGACACAGCTCAACAGAGTGGTATCCAAACGGATCTTCCCGAAGTGCTGAGCATGGAAGGATCGTCGTCAAGCTATTCCATGCGTCACCTCATGGGCCGTCATTATCTCGAGCACCTCTGGGTGTTTCTGAGCGCCGACTTCTTCGCCGACGTTTGGGATCCGGCATTACCTGAAATTCCCGAGTTCGAGGAACCTCCCGAGATTGAGCCACCTGATTTCGAACTGGATCCGGAACTGTCAAAGACTGCCAAAGCTCAACTCAGAAAGCTCTTCCAGGCACGAATTGATGAGCGAAACAGAATCATCAAGGAACAGGAACGACAGCGATCCGCCGCAGCAGCCGCGCGACAGAGAAGACTCACTTTCATCGAGAACAAGCGTCTTGCAAGTGCCGCGTGGTGGGAGACGCAGGAGCGACTCGCGGCCAAAGTTCTGCAGACTCTTCAGGTAGCTTGGCGACCGAGATTGTCAAAAGCCGTCTACTCGACGCCAGTCGCGACTCTGAGTGGTCCACTCGTTCAACCTGGACCAGGCACAACGCTCTCGCCCGCATTCATTGACGCACTGCTAGCCACGCGAGAATTCACCAAAGAAGTTTGGTTTCAGGGTCAGAAGTTCGAGCAGCCGGCGCCGCACACGCTCTTCCACTTGCTCCTGCGGCATTCGATGTTAGTCGAATACGGCTCGGCCGCATCGCGATTGCTATTCAGCAAAGGCATCATAAAGATCGAACAACGCCGCGAACCGGAATTGGTGAACCTCGCGCAGGGTCAGGTGACACAAACCATCTGGGACCAGATGAAATCTCAGATCGCGGTTCCGAACGCCCAGCCGATTCCGATTATCAAGTTGTTGTTTGGTCCAAACGGTTCCGGCGAACCGGATCTCGCGATTGCGCCCGTGTTGAAACCGTTGAGCGAGTTTCGCGCGAGTTTGAATTACCTGAAGTCGCCGCACATCAATGTCGCAAAACTCGAACAGTTGTTAACGAGTACACTCGATCTTTGCTCGCACCGGCTGGATGCATGGATCACTTCGTTTGCCACCAAACGTTTGGCCGACATGCGCCAGCGCGATCCGAACGGCGTTCTGTATGGTGGTTATGGCTGGGTAATGAATCTCAAACCGGCTGATCCACTGGCGCCGGTCGCGACGCCTGCGGGTGAAGATGGTCCAGTGTTTCAAAATCCAAACAACCCTGGATTTATTCACACGCCGTCGCTCGCACAGGCTTCAACTGTGGCGGTCTTGCGCAGTGGACACCTGGCCCATGCAGGCAATCAATCGCCGAACGATCTTTTGGCCATCGATCTGTCGTCCGAGCGCGTGCGACTGGCGATGTGGCTGCTGGATGGTGTGCGCGCGGGACAGCCGCTCGGTGCGCTTCTTGGTTACAGGTTTGAGCGCCGTTTGCAGGAAATTCGCAAGGCACAATTCATCGCACCGTTTCGCGAACTCGCACCGCTGGTGGCAAAAAAGTTGGAGCAAACAAGTCTGTCTGTCGAAGCGATCGGGGCAAACAATGTCGTTGATGGTTTGGCCCTGCTGCGTCGCTGGCAAAAAGGTAAGAGCACCAATCCACCGATCTGGGACAAAGACACCATTCCGTTTGGAAAAACAATCGGGCAACAAAGGATCGCCTTCCCTCCGTTTGTCGAGAGTAATCCCGATTTCGCGGCGTTGCAGAATGAGTTGACGCTTTTGGAAGAGTCGGTCGACTCGGTCAGTGATGCACTCATGGCCGAGAGTATCTATCAGGTTGTGCGTGGTAATCCGTTGCGTGCGTCCACAACTGTGGAGTCGATCGCTGGTGGCGAAACACCACCGCCGGAACTCGAGATAGTGAGAACACCTCGTTCGGGAATCGCACTAACGCACCGGATCGTGACGTTGTTGAGTAGCAATCCTGAGCTTCCAACCGGATGGCCCGCAACAGAAAACTCATTTCGCGCCAATGCGGAACCGCGTTTGAATGCGTGGGCCGCAAAGATGATTGCCAATCCGGCAAACGTGCGTTGTCTGGTTGAACGACTGGACTCGACAACCTTAAGCGTTGTCGAAACGAAAGAGATCAAACTCAGTGAGTTGCAACTGGCGCCGCTTGATTACATTTACGCAGCCGAAGGCGGTCCGGGCGGGCAGCAGGGCGAGATCGAGCAACGTATTCTCTTTGCGATAAGTCGTAGCTTTGCGCCAAATTCCCTCTTGCGTGTCAGTCCGAACCGCAAACCGGAATGGCCTGCGGCTGACTTGAGTTATGGACAGTTCAGCGAGTCACTTCGTGCGACGCGTAAGTTACTCAACGGTGTTCGCGCGATCGACGCACACGATCTGAGTGCGCCCGATCAAACCACGGATTTCAGCGTCGATGTTGAAGAACTGAGCAAACGAGCCACCGTTGCTGTTGAAGCATTGCGCCAAACGGTGGTCGAACTCTCCGCGCAACCTGAGACGGCGGATCTGGAAGCGTTGCGCTCGTTGATCATTCGCGCCTCGAGGTTTGGTGTTGCTGGAGCTGTGCCACTCTCATTCGCCGGCGATTCACCGTTGGATCGCGAGACGCTGTTAACACAAGCCGGCTCGATCCAAAAAGAGATTGTCGAACGCGTCGAGAAATTAGACGCGCTGAGTGTTCGTTTTAATGAAAGCACTCGAACCGCAGAAGGCGATCGCGATCACGCATCGCAGCAATTGCAGATCGTCTTTGGAAAATCTTTTATCGTTGTGCCGCAATTCAACGCCGCGAATGCCGCTGAGCTTGAAAAAGCCCTCGCCAACAACGACAAGTTGCTGAACGGCGATCCGTTAGTTTCGTTTGCGTGGCTTCGGCAAATGGCGCGCGTACGTGAGTCCGTCGGTCGTTTCAAAACCGCCTTCGAGTATGCTGAAGCACTCAAGACCGGCGAAAAACTCAAACTCACAATTGCACAGCTTCCCCACGTCGAGGACGAACGCTGGGTTGCGTTGCCACTCGAAGCTGGCAAGAGTCTGCCGGGCGGAAAGATTTCGATCGCGGTGCAAAGCACGACGCCAGTTGATGTGAGTCAGCCGCTTGCCGGGCTCTTAATCGATGAGTGGGTTGAAGTCGTTCCCGGCGCAACTGAAATCACCGGTCTTGCATTGCAATACGATCAACCGAATGCCGCGCCACCGCAGTCGATTTTAATTGCAGTTCCGCCAGAGCTTGAACAACCCTGGACCACGTTTTCTTTACAACAAGTATTACTGGAAACACTCGATCTGGCGCGCGTCCGCGCCGTCGATCTCAACGCACTCGATGAAGTTGGGCACTATCTGCCCGCGCTTTATTTTGCTTTCAACACACAAGGTGACGCCGTCTCGACCGACTTCACCACGATTAAATAAGGACGCCACTTTGGAGTGCGGCGGCCTGACGCCGCTTTGGCCTCGAACACATATTATCGATAACAAAGCGGCGCCAGGCCGAGGCACTCGAAAGTGGTGCCTGAGTCGAAAGTAGCTAGATTATGCCGTCAATAACCAGTTGGATGCGTCTTGAGCCGGTTAGCCGGAACGTCGAAATGAAGACGAGCTTGCAGGCTCGCATCTACGACTCGTTATGGTTACTCGCGCGCCAGTGGCAGTTCGGAGAGTTTCAAGGCGAAGACAACGGCTCACCAATCATGGCGAGCTGGCGTGGAGAAGGCGCGCGATTAACGCGATATCAATCAGGCGCGGTCGAGCCCGGCAGCAGCGTTAATGCTCCGACTTATGACGTCACGCGCATGCCGCTCGAAACACTCGTCGAGCGCGAGCCAGTTCATCTCTCAACAGATCAAACCGCAAAACCGGAGAGACTCAAACTCGCAGTCGAAGCTGGTCTTGAGTTTCTGCGAATGATCGAGCAGATGTCTGAGGACGGTATGACGTCTCGCAACTATAGAGACAATTTCATCCGTGAATTTCCGTTCACACTCTCGGCACAACAGCGAGCCACACTCGACACCGAGAGCCTCGCGTTTGTCGATCTGATGTCCTCGCGGGTTCCGGACGCGCGTCTCATGATTGCCTCGTTTCGATCCGGTGCTCCAGACAAAGTCGTCATCAAACCTTCGCTAAAGATAGCGCCGGGTGACGTGTCCGAGATTCAACAGGCGGCGCAACAGTGGCTCAAATCGACAGCAGTATTCTTCAGTGAACCTGAAACATTAAATGCATCGTGGTTGACGGAGCGGTTGGAGTACGCCTTCTCGGTCTCGGGTCGTTTTGCGGAAGGCGAACGTGCCTTAACGTCGCAGGAGTACTCTGAAGGTCATCTCGATTGGTACGACTTTGACGTCGATTCGAAACTCAGACTCGGCGCTGCAACAGACAAAGCCTTCGATTCGCTCGCTCGCACAGCCATTCCCGCGCCCGTGAGCTTCGCCGGAATGCCGACGCCACGCTTCTGGGAGTTTGAAGATGCGCAAGTCGATTTCGGATCGGTGGATGCTGGTCCAACTGACCTCGCGCGCATGCTCCTTGTTGAGTTTGCATTGACGTATGGCAACGATTGGTTCGTGATCCCGATCGAGTTGGACGTGGGCTCGCTCTATCAAACGCGGTCGTTACTGATTACGGATACGTTCGGAGTTCGCACGCTCATCAAATCGTCGAGTGAGTTGCCTGCGCCACACTCGACCTGGCGCATGTTTCAGCACTCGAACCTGCGAGCCAGTGGCGTAACTGGACCAGCTGCAAACCTCTTCTTCCTGACGCCGTCACTACTCGGCGGCATCGAAAGCCGTCCGATTGAAGAAGTTCTTTTCCTGCGCGACGAGATGGCGAATATGGCATGGGGCGTCGAACGTATCGTCGAAAGCGCGGTGGAAGAGCCGTTGAACCGAAATGAAGCCGAGCGACAGGCTTTGCCGCCGCCACCCGCACCACGCACCGACAACAAGCTGGTTTACAAATTGGCGACCGAGGTTCCCGGCAACTGGGTTCCGCTTCTACCGGTGAAGACCAGCACCGGTCTGCGTTTGCAACGCGGAAAGGTTTTGAAGATCGACGGTTCGTCCGGATTCATTGAAGCGCACGGTCGCATCCTGAATCCGGACACCAAGAGTCTGAAACTTTTTGAGGAAGAAATACCTCGCGAGGCCGTTCGCGTAACGCGCCATTATCAAGTCGCTCGCTGGCACGACGGCTCGACTCACCTCTGGATCGGCCGTCGCAAAAAGGTCGGCACCGGCGAAGGTTCAAGCGGCCTGCGCTTCGATATCCTCGAAGACTAATAAGTGATTTCACGCAAAGTCGCAAAGATGCAAAGTCGGAATCTGATTTTCCTTTGCAACTTTGCGTCTTAGCGTGAAACTCCTAAATCCAAACACACTTCACCTCCCGTACTTCTACTGAAATACCAATTTGCAAAGGAATACGGGAACATGCGAAATAAACTCGCCAGACGACTCACGTTCAGTTTGCTCTTCTTGAGTCTGATTGCCTTCGTGGCACTCAGTCCAAACCCAGACACATCACTCGCTTCGAGTCATCGCGAAGCGCCGTTGATTGTCGCCGATCCATTGGCGGACAACACCGACACCTATGCGTTCCGCAGCACCGAGCCCGGGCGCAGCGGCTTTGTCACGCTGATCGCCAATTGGATTCCGTTTCAGGAACCATCGGGTGGTCCACACTTCTACAAGTTTGACGACACAGTGCTCTATGAGATTTATGTCGACAACACGGGCGACGGTGTCGAGGACGTTACCTATCAGTTTCGTTTCAAAACAAGATTCGTAAACCCAGACTCAATTCTCGGCATGGCCGCGCCGAATCAGGCTCTTGCCGGTACGGGCGGCATTGAACCACTGATCACATCGCTCGACGATCCCGATTACAACGAGCCACAAACCTACAGCGTCACGCGAATCGACCGACACGGCAAGCAAACCGTACTCGCTAAAGATCTGATCGTTCCACCAAACAATATTGGCGAGCGAACGACGCCGAATTACGAAAACGTGCTCGGCCAGCCTGCGGTGTATTCACTGCCGAACGGCGGCAAGGTGTTTGCCGGTCAGCGAGATGAGGGCTTCTACATCGACGTTGGCGGCGTCTTCGATACGTTGAAGCTCAAATCGATCGGCGCTACAGACGGCGCTGACTCAACCGCGGGATTCAACGTCAGCACGATAGCGATCGAAGTCCCGATTCAGGAGCTCACACGAACCGGCGCGGTGCCTGCCGGCCCAACCGCATCTGACGCAGTAGTTGGCGTTTGGGCCGTGTCGAGCCGGCAGAAGGTCACCGTGCTGAGATCTTTTGACAAAAGCGATGAGCCATTGAATGCTGGCCCATACCAGCAGGTATCGCGACTGGGCTCACCACTCGTCAACGAACTCGTAATTCCGCTCAAGTTGAAAGATGCATTCAACCGTTCGACACCCGCGAGTGATACACAGTTTGCGCAGTTTGTGACGAACCCGCAGCTCGCTCAGTTATTGAGTGCGGCATTTGGTATCACTGTTCCGGCAGCGCCGCGGAATGATCTCGTCGCGATCTTTGCCACCGGCATTCCGGTTAATCCCGTGACTGGTCCAAACTTCACGACATTTCTTTCCGATGGGCGTCCACATGAGATGTTGCGGCTGAATGTCGCGATTGGGCCATCGTCAAATCCGAGTAGGCTTGGACTATTGGGTGGCGACTTTGCCGGATTCCCGAATGGTCGCCGAGTGTTTGACGACGTGGTGGATATTTCATTGCGTGCAGTTGCCGGCGGAACTCCATTCACACCCGCGACGAACATTTCACCAAACAACACGATCGGCGACGGTGTGGCAAACAACGACGTGCCATTCCTGTCGCGCTTCCCTTACCTCGGCACACCACAGTCGGGTAACAGCACATTGGGCGCGCCGCACGGTCATCACACGATCAATGCTTTGCCCGCTCTGCCCTAACGTCATGTCTCACAGGATTTACAGGATGTTAAAGATTTCATCCTGTAAATCCTGTAAATCTTCGTAATCCTGTGAAGCATCTGGTAGGAGTCAAATGAAGCTAAGATCAATTGTGCTTTCCGTCGCTATTCTCTTGATAGCTATCTTCGCTATCCGTTCGATCGACATTACACCCAGCACGGTGCCTGCAAGCAAAGTGGACCAGCGCATCCTTCGTGCACAGCAATCAATCTCGAAATTTCCAAACAGCGCCGGCGGCTACAATCAACTCGCATCCGCCTACATGCAGAAAGCACGCGAGACTGCGGACTTCTCTTTCAACGACAACGCGGACGCTGCCATCACTCGTTCACTCGCAGTCGAGCCCGACAACTACGACGGTCTGAAACTACGCACGAAACTTCAGTTGACCTATCACCGTTTCGCCGAAGCACTCGAAACCGCCCGTCACTCGCAAACTGTTCGCGACGACGATCACGACGTCTGGGGACAAATCACTGACGCACTCGTCGAACTAGGCGACTATCCCGGCGCCGTAAGTGCCGCGCAAAAAATGGTCGACCTGAGACCCGACACCTCATCGTACTCGCGTGTCTCGTATCTACGCTCTTTACACGGCGACACCCAGGGCGCTATAGAAGCAATGATCGCCGCGGTCAAAGCCGCTAACCCCAACGATCCCGAAAGTATCGCCTGGTGTCGCGTGCAACTCGGAAACGAATTAATGGACGCCGGAAAACTGGAAGAAGCTGAACGTGAATTCGACACCGCGCTTCAGATCTTTCCAAACCACAGTCTCGCCTTGCAGAGCAAAGCACGCGCACGCGTCGCAGCCGGGGATCTCCATACCGCGATTGCGATCTACGAACGCGAGCCCGATTCCGCCGATGCATCACAAGCACTCGGAGATCTCTTCTCACGTCTCGGCAAGATCGACGCCGCCAAAGCAGCATATGAAAAGTTTGAAACTCTCGAACGTGAAAACGCGGCAATAGAAAAATCATGGCGCCACATGGTCAATTTCTGGCTGGACCACGATCAAAATCTGGAGCAAGCTCTCAAGCTGGCGTCCGATGAATACAACTCACGCAAAGACATCTTCACCTGCGACTCATACGCCTGGGCGCTCTTCAAAAACGGCCGCATAGCCGAAGCCAAAAAGGTCATCAAAGAAGCACTGCGCACCGGCACCAAAGATCAACGCATCAACGAACACGCCCAAAAAATCAACCAAAGCTCAACATAAAATTATTTTTGTGCTTTTTTGTGCCTTTTTGTGGCAACATACTCCGCAAATAAAAACTTTGCAGGAGGATTCTGATGCCACGGCTACGTGTGAGTGTTTTGGTGTCGGCAATCGTCGTTATGACAGCGTTGTGCGTTCGTTTTAGTGCTGCAGAGAGTACGACCACAGCGCAAGGACTCGCAGCGTGGGAGCAGGTCTATTCAGTCTTAATCTCTCCGCGCTGCATCAACTGTCACACCGCCACAAACTATCCACAACAAGGAGATGACCGGCACCGTCACGTCGCGAATGTCGTGCGTGGTGGTCCCGAGGGCAAAGGTGTCCCGGGTTTGAATTGCGCCGGCTGTCACCAGGAAACGAATGCCGACAGCACTGGCGTTCCCGGTGGTCACAACTGGCATCTTGCGCCACTCGAAATGCGCTGGCAGGACATCAACGATCGCCCGCTTTCGAGTGCTGCTGTCTGCCGTCAGGTAACCGACCGCTCGCGGAATCACAATCTCGATGGTCCAGGTTTGCTGAAGCATCACGAAGAAGAAGCGCTCGTGAAGTGGGCCTGGAATCCCGGTCGCCGTCCCGACGGCACGATGCGCACACTTCCACCACTCACGCATGAACAATTCGTTGCCGCCACGCGTCGTTGGGTCGAGGCCGGCACGCCGTGTCCAACCGGAAGATAGGAGTTCAAACAATGGCGACTTTCCAAATAACCGTAAACGGACAGCGGCGCGAAGTGAACGTCGATCCTTCAACGCCGTTGCTCTGGGTGCTACGTGAAGATCTAAAAATGACAGGAACGAAGTTTGGTTGCGGCATCAGCGCGTGCGGCGCATGTACGGTCCACGTAGGCGGCGTGGCCTCGCGTTCGTGCATCATACCGATTTCACACATAGGCGATCGTCCAATCATCACGATCGAAGGTATCGGCAACGATGCTGTCGGACGAGCCGTTCAGGATGCATGGGTCGATCAGGACGTCGTGCAATGCGGCTACTGCCAGAGCGGACAGATCATGGCCGCGTGCGCATTACTTAAAGCCACGTCACGACCGACGGATAAGAACATCGAAGAATCGATGGGTGGAAATCTCTGTCGTTGTGGCACCTATCCACGCATTCGCGCCGCTATCAAGACCGCGGCAGCGCAGATAAACAAAGGAGGCGCATGATGATTAGATCCGTTGAATTGGATCGGCGCGGATTTTTGCGCGTCTCTTTTGCAGCCGCTGGTGGACTATTCGTATCGCTGTACCTCGATCGGGCTTCATTGGCCCAGGAAACAGGGATGCCACAGCAACCGGCCAAGGTTTATCCACCGGCTGCGTTCGTCAACATCAGACCGGACGGCAAGATTGTTATCCAGGTTAACCGGCTCGAGTTTGGTCAGGGCGTGCAAACTGCTTTGCCAATGGTGCTCGCGGATGAGATGGATGCCGACTGGAACAACGTCATAGGCGAGCTTGCGCCCGCAGAAGATGTCTACAAAGATCCGCTGTTTGGAATCCAAATAGTTGGCGGCTCGGGTTCGATCGCGCACTCGTATCAGCA
>DATEIS010000504.1:0-14928 GCA_035278765.1 Pyrinomonadaceae bacterium
GCGCGACTTGTCGCCCGAAGAACAAGCTGAACTCAGCAGTGAGCTCGCCGAGCGCCGGCCCGATCAAGTTCCTCGTGAACGATTGAGACTGAGCAGCGCTCCGCTCGCATTTCTCGATCCTGAAACCGTGGCGTTGTTCCAGCCGGTGAAGTCGCCGCAGAAGAAAATTAAACCGGCCGGAGCGAAGCTGGTTTCAGATTTTCTGGCACGCGAAGCAGGTGGGAAGAGCACACTTGAACTTCGCGTTGAAGGTTTTCCAAATCCGTGGAGTGAGCAACGCAGTCTGCTCGACAGTCGTGCGGACGACCAGGTCTTTCGACTTGAAGTCGACGATTTGGGGGAAGCGACTGTTGTCTTTGGCGATGGTGTATTTGGTCTACGTCCGGACGAGACGACGACAGTTGAAGCGCGGTATCGAGTTGGTGGCGGCTCGATTGGAAACGTCGCGGCCGAATCGTTGATCGAACCACGTCCACGCACGTCGGAAAACATTTCGTGGCTCGTCTCGGTCACCAATCCTTTGCCGGCGATGGGCGGTCGCGATCTCGAGTCGCGCGATCATGCGCGTCGCATCGCGCCGGCGACGTTCCAAAAGCCACTGGTCGCAGTGACCGAAGCAGACTATCGCGACGCCGCCCTCGAGTTTGAGCTCGACGGCAAGAAACCGATCCAAAACGCAAAAGCAAACTTCCGCTGGACCGGTAGTTGGCTGACCCTCACGTTGGCCGTAGATCCGCGTGGTACAGACGACTCAATCGAACAGTTGCGACAACCGCTGCTCGACTATCTCGACACGCGACGTCTCGCAGGCTACGACCTTGAAGTGATCGGAGCGATCTACATTCCGGTCGAACTTGCGATCGAGTTCTGCGTCAAACCCGGCTTCATTCCCGCCGACGTTCAAGAAGCCATCGAGCTCGCGTTGAGCGATTCACTACTACCCGATGGAAGCAAAGGCCTGTTCCATCCAGACAACTTCAGTTTCGGTGATTACCTCTACGTCAGCCGCATCTTCGCGGCCGTGATGGCTGTTGCGGGTGTGGAGTCGGCCACGATCACTCGTCTCGCGCGACTGCACGCTGCCCGTCCCGATCAAGATACGAAGCGCAATTTACAGCAGGGTTTCCTCATTGTCGGCGGCGATCAAATCGTTCGGCTCGACAACGATCGAAACTTCCCTGAAAACGGCACGCTCTTCGTGCGCGCGAAAGGAGTCGGCGAGTAATGCCCTCAGAACCGCTTTGCAAACTGCCTCCACCGCCGGCGCCCGGATGCTGCGATGCGCCGCCGCGTCCGCCCGCAGCGCCGATTCGGCCGTTCAACTCGCCCGGTCTGACGGCGATTCAATATCGCATCGGCACGTTCAGCAGTTTCCGTCGTGCGATGCTCGACTCGGTAACGCTCGTCAAGATACCGAAAGACACGCGCGTGACGCCGCCGCTCGAACGACCCAATCCGTTTGCGCGCTGGCACGAAGGCATGGGCGGCGACTACCACACGATGCTGATCGAGTTGTGGGCATATCTCGCCGACATTCTTACGTTCTACCAGGAACGAATCGCGAACGAGGCTTTTCTATCGACCGCAACGCAACGCGATTCTCTGCGACGACTCGCCGAGCTGGTTGGATATCGACCACAACCCGGTTCCGCAGCGACAGCGTTGCTCGCCTTCACGATCGAGAAACAGAAGACGGTAACGATTCCTGCCGGCTTCCGTTCAGGCAGCAAGGCAAAACCCGGCAAGCAGGCGGCCGTGTTCGAGACTGAAGATGCGATCGTGGGGCTTGGATCGCATAGTGCGATTCCGCTCTCGATGGTGGCGCCGACGAATCAATTCGCAAAGTTGAGTGATTACGGTCTGGTGCTCGCGGCTGGTCCATCGCTGACCACTGCGGTTGCGGCGTCAAATATTTATGGTGGCGCGGGCGCGACTTACCTGGAAACGTTCCTCTTCGACTCGGCTGTGAACGATGCGGTTTCGTCGTTCGCTGAAGCTGCGCCGCAGGCTTCGATCGCGAGTGCTTCAATTTCGAGCGCAGTTAGCCGATCGTTCTCTTTTTCGAGCGCGCTGTCAGCCTTCAGTGTCGCCGCGACGCCGTCGATTTTTACACTTGGCGTTTTCAGCAGCTTGTATCTCAGCCGCAACGCGCGTCAGGTCGTCTTGCAGGGCACGAGCACGCGTCTCGAAGTTGGCGATTACGTGCTAGTGGTAGAGAACGGCGGCGAGTCAGACGAGAAGGCGACGTTGCGCCAGATCTCGACAGTCAAGACAGACAAGAAGTCGTCAACGACGATCATCACCTGGCAGGAAGAAGACGGCGCCAGTTATGAAAATGTGACGCTACATGCGTTGCGCGTCACCGCTGCTCCTTTCGGCAGCAACGCACCGAACTGGTTGAGTCTTCCGGCGACGCTCACGAACAGCGACGGCAAGAATCCAAACGCTCCGTTCCCGGATAGTTGGGACGACGAAACCAAAGCGAAGGCGCACGTACCTTCAGACAATCAGATCTTTCTCGACAGCACTTATGACGACGCGAAGGGCACCTCAGATAATCCCGGTTGGGTTGTGATGCTGAGCGAAAAAGCCGCGGGTCCTTTCATTGCTCACATTCTCGATGCGCGGCCGGTCACAAAAGCCGACTACACAATCTCGGCGAGAACGACGCGTCTGCGTTTGAAGATTAGTGAGACAGTTCCGTCCAATCAGTTTCCGCTTCGCTCGACTGTCGTGCTGACCGGTAACGAACTCTTGACCTTGCAAAACAATCTGCCGCTTCCGGATCCGCTCAGCGGCTCGAAGTTGATTCTCGATGGGTTGTATCCACAGCTCACGGCGGGCCAGACAGTGATTCTGCAAGGAACGCTTCACGATCCGGACGCGAACCCGCCGAGCGAAGTGATCAATGCAGAGGCGGCGATACTTGCGTCAGCACCCGTCGTCGACGTTGCAAACAACATCACGACTGTGAAGCTCAAGACGGCGCTCGCTCAAAGCTACGTTCGCGCCGGCGCCGTGTTACTCGCGAACGTTGTCGAGGCGACGCAGGGCGAGACAGTTAAGGATGAAGTGCTTGGCAGCGGCAACGGCGGCGCGTTCCAAACGTTCAAGCTCAAGAAGAGCCCGTTGACTTACCTGCCTGCCGCAGATGCCGAAAGTGTTAGCGCAGTTGAGAGTGCGTTGCTGGTAACAGTCAACGGTGTGCGCTGGAACGAAAAGTCTACATTGTTCGACAGTCCCGCTGACGGCCAGGACTTCACTGCCATTCAGGACGACGATGAGAAAACGATCGTGACGTTCGGCGACGGCGTTTTCGGCGCACGACCATCAACCGGCAGAGACAACATTCGCGCGCGCTATCGCAAAGGACTGGGCACGTCAGGCAATGTTGAGATCGGCGGCATTCAGCAGTTGATCGATAGCACGCCGGGGGTTCAGAAAGTCTCGAATCCGCAAGCTGCTTTCGGAGGCGCCGATCGCGAAAGCGTCGATAAGGTCAGGACGAATGCGGGGTCGAGTCTCAGCACTTTTGGCCGGGCGGTCAGTGCGGCCGACTACGCGGCGCTCGCGCTTAGTTATCCCGGCGTTGCGAAGGCAAGCGCCGCGTGGGTGAACCGCGATTGGAAAACACTGAAAGCGTTGGACCATCCGTACGTTCAACTCGTAGTTGCAACCACCGATCAGCAACCACTTACTGAGCAGCCAACGTTTGCCGCCAAGCTGCGTAGCTTCCTGGACCAGCGTCGCGATCCAAACGTGTCTCTGCGAATCACGGATTTCATGCCGATACACATGCAACTGGTTGCGTCAGTCGAGATCGACGACGCATTTCCGCAACAGGCAACACTTGGAAAAGTGCAGTCAGCGCTCAATCCCGTGATTAATCCGGACGGCTCGATCGGTTTCTTTGCTTTCGAGCGGTTGAGCTTTGGCGAGAGTCTCCACCTGAGTGCGGTGTACGCACAGCTTCAGTCTGTTCCCGGAGTTAAAGACGCGCTGATCACAACATTCCGGCGGCTCGACACTGACAGCGATCCGGCGACAGTGCGCGACAGTATTTTCATTCGCCCGACTGAGCTCGGCGTGATCCTCAACGATCCGAGCCAACCAGATAAAGGCTCGCTCACGATCAGTGGCACCGGAGGTTTCATCGACACATGAGTCGCAACGACGCAAATGATTACGCGCAGCGGCTCTATGCCCGCGTACCAGCGTACTATCGCGTGCTCGATGAAGAGCAGGGCATGCCGCTCTACGCCTTGCTCGCGACCGTAGGCGAGCAGGTCGCGAACATTCGCGCCGATCTCGAAGCGCTCTGGGACGACTTCTTCATCGAGACGTGCGAAGACTGGGTAGTGCCGTATCTTGCCGGTCTCACGGGTACGCACCTGCTTGCGAATCCTGTGGGCCAAAGTAACCGGCTCGACGTTCGCAACACCGTCATGTGGCGGCGAAGCAAAGGCACGCCCGCGATGTTGCGCGCGCTCGCACAGGCGATCAGCGGTTGGCCCACCGATCTGGCGGAATTTTTCCAGGTGCTCGGCTGGTCGCAGAACATGAATCACCTGCGACTGCACAGCAAACTCACACCGGATCTGCGTGACACACATGCGCTGAGTTTGCTTGGCACCGCCGCCGATCCTTTTTCACACGCCGCAGATTTCAAGACTGCTCGCGCGCTCAGCCAGGCGCGCGTCGTTCCCGAGTCGCTCGGAATCGGTCGTGCTGCATGGGCCACCCCCGGTCGTTACCAGATCAAGAATCTTGGTTTCTTTGAGCGTCGCTTACAGACGTTTGCGATCAATGGCGCTACGCCTGCGGCAGCCGCGCCGGGATTAGCGACACCGGCGGATGCAGCGTGTTTCACATTCGATCCGCTCTTTCGAGACACGCCGCTGTTTGTGAAAGACAGCGGCGAGCCACTCACGCGCGCGGCGTTTGGACATGCACCGTGGGAGACATTCGGCACTGACGTGGCAGTGCGACAGTTTGGTGTTTTGCTCGCAAGCAACGCCGAACCGCTGCCGCCGCTCTCTAACAGTCAAACGCCGTTTAGCTTCGGAAACGCCGGCGCGGGTTTGCAGCTTCACGCAACTGACGGTTTGCGTCTCTTATCTTCAGCCCAAACGGGTGATCCGCATTTTGTGATCACGGCCGGTTGGTTCGACTCCGGCACGATCACGGGGCTCGGATCGTTGAGCACTCTACACGCTGCTTTCAACGACGGCGACGAGTTTCATGCGGGAGTCGCGACGCCTGGTCCAGGTCATCTCGTGATTCAGATCCAAACCGGACGGGCAAGTCTGGGTTGGCCGGGAATGAGTACTTCGCCGGCGGGTCGTTTCCCGGGTGCTGTGATCGCAGTCAGAGCTACCCGAACAGGCGCTGTGCACCAGAACGACGGAATATATGTTTATTTGCCCTCAGCGTATTTAACGTCCGGCGATGTTCTTACACTGCATGTCAGCGACGACGGCAGTACCTATCGAAACAACGACTTCAGTCTGACGTCACTCGAGCGCGACTCGGAAGGCCAGGTCTTTCCGCCGCGTGCACTCACAAGCTCAACACGACCCGCGAGTGACTTCACGATCCTCAACCGGCAGCGCGGCGCATTGCGTTTACCCGATCCGCAGCGCTTCGGTAACGCGGAGATGTATTTTCAGGTCGACATCTTTACGGGCGCGTTTCAACCACTCGCAGCGATCGCCACAGCCGCTCAAGCGAGTGGTGCGCCGGATTTTCCGGGTGCGAGTCCGTGGCCGGCGTTCACGTCGCGGCCAAGTCTCGCGGCGACGAACAACACTGCTCCCGAGGAAGGTTTGTTGGCCGTGCTGGTGCGTCCCCTCTCGGGCGATTTCATCCCCGCAAGCGAGCTAGTCGTGACCAATCGTTCCGGGGAGAGTTTGCTGATCTACCTCCCGGAAATCACAGGATCACCTGCTGAAGGTGTGCGGTTCTTCGTCGCCGATGATGGCAGCACGTTCTTTGCGCCTGCGGATGTTCCGAGTCTGACCAACGCGCTTGGCGAACTGTCGCTAGCCGGCCTCGAACTGTCTCGCGAGAGCGCGGGGCAAGTGTTGCCGATTCCGGGACGATGGCCGTTACAATATCGCCGTCCTACCGCGATCAATTTGTGCCGGTGCGAGCGCCGCAGTCTTCTGAAACAAGACGAACTCGGCATCGATCCCGAACTCGGTCGCTTTGCTCTCTCCGAGGACGATCCAATTCTGACTGTACCACTGCCGGGCGATGTGCCATTTACATCACACGCGTTGACAGTCGATTACGTTGAGGCGTTCAGCGGGCGTGTTGGTGCGCGCACTTTCGATCGCGGTCTTGACACAGCGGCACCGCCAACGATCCTGGTTTCGCAGTCAGGCGATGCGGCAAGTCTCGCCGCGCCGAACATTCCGAACAATCGCTTGCATTCGAGTCTCGCTTCAGCACTCGCAGTAGCAATCGATAACGACGTGATCGAGATCGTCGATAGCGCAACTTACCTCGCGCCCGCGGAAATTGTTTTCCAAAACCCTGTGGTCCACGACCTGACGATTCGCGCGGCCGCCGGTCAACGTCCGTGCCTGTCGTTCTACACCGCGGCGGGAGCGCCGATCGCAAGCAGCATGCGAATTCGATCGCCACTCGATTCGCTCGAGATCAACGGACTGCTGATCAGTGGTGGACCAGTCGAGATCGAAAGCAACGTCAAACAGTTCAACCTACTGGGTTGCACGCTCGACCCGCGCTCAACTACTGCCGGCTGGTCGCTGCGTGCAAGCGATTCCGATCTGAATCATCAGGCCGTTTATCTCGTCTGCCGCTCGATTACCGGTGGTCTACGGATCGGCGCCGGTATCGACCGTTTGAACGTCGCTGATTCGATTGTCGATCAACAGGGCTCGGTCGCGATTGGCGAGTTGCCGTTTGTCGTGAGTCCGCCTGCTATCAGTCCGATCTTTAGTCCGTCTATTACGAGTCTTCCGACAACACCCACGACCAGCAACGTGTTGCAACTTGAACGCGTGACCGTGCTGGGTCGAATTGAGTGTGACGTGCTGCAAGCAAGTGAATGCCTGCTGAACGATCTGGCCGTGGTCGATGATCAGCAGTCCGGTTGCATTCGCTTTAGTCGTTGGGAACGCGGCTCGATTTTGCCGCGACGTTTTCAGTGTGTGCCAAACGAGGCTCAGGCCCGCGATTGTCCCCCGAATCGCCGTTGCCTGCCGGCTCAATTCAATTCGTTGCGTTTTGGGCGTCCCGACTACGCTCAACTCGGAGCGATGCGGCAGCCGGAAATTCTGTCAGCAAGCGAATCAGGCGCGGAAGTGGGCGCCTTCGCTTCGGAACTCAACCAAATTCGTCTCGCGAATTTGCAAGTTAAGTTGCGCGAGTTTATGCCAGTCAGCCTCACGGCCGTCGTCGTAGCTGAAACTTAGGAGCAAACACTATGAAAGGCGATTTTTCGCGTTTGAAGGGCGATCTTTCTCGTCATACCTTCGAGAGGCTCAAACATTATGCCGGTGTTCTCCATCAGCAAGGACGCGTATGGCTCGATTCTGACTGGAACGACGAAGTGTTGCTCCAGCTCAATTTGCTGCGACAGGAAACCTTCGACATCATCGGCCGCTGTGGCGCCCCCGCGCCCGGCACTGCTTTCACAATTTCTCCGCCGCAACCCGGCGCGCCCCTCGATGCATTTCAGATCTCCGGTGGTCCAGGTCCGGAAGGTCGTTACTACGTTGATGGAATTCTCTGTCAACTCGATAGAAACGTTACATACCTGACGCAACCTGATTTTCCGAATCCACCGCGTCTGACGTTTCCTCCAACGGGTGATTTGACCGCCCTGGTCTACATCGAAGTTTGGCAACGATTGATCACGTATCTCGAGGATGAAGAGATTCGCGAAGTCGCACTCGGTGGACCGGATACAGCAACACGCGTCAAGACGATCGCACAAGTCAAAGTTGCTCAGTTACCACCGACAGCGGGGCGAACAGAACTCACCTGTGACGAAGCACTCGCGACTTTGCCCGTCAGCGGCGGCACACTGACAACCCTGCAACCAACAGACTCGCTACCGGCCGATCCGTGTCGTTTGCCCGATCCCGCGAGTTACACCGGACGCGAGAATCACCTGTACCGCGTTGAGATCCATGACGGCGGCGACGTAACCGGTTCGAATCAGGGATTTGTTTTCAACATCAGACTAGCGAGCGACGCAAACTCGGGCGCTGTGAATCTGTCGCTCGTGTCCGCCCTCACGGCCGCTGAAAGAGGCGCGCTCCAACGTTCTAATTTTGTCATCATCACAACTGACGACGGCCAGCTCGAGCGCGTGCCGTTCAGCAGCATCTCAAATGACGGTAGAACGATCACGCTCGCCCGCGGACTGTTGAATAGTTTTACGACTGCGCGTAACGCCAGCGTCAGTGGCGGCGTGGCGCGTTTCAAATGGTCTCGCGACAATGCTTCGTTTGCCGTTCGTGTGACCGCAATTAGCGCCGATCGCCGGACGCTTACGCTCGCAAGTCTCGGACGCGATCAGGTAACGACGTTGCGTGAAGGCGATCTGGTTGAAATCGTTGACGACGCGAGTGAGCTTGGACCAGCCCGAGGTCATCTAACGAATCTCACCGCCGATCCGAATCCGGATACGTTTACCGTCACGCTTGCTGACAGTTTGCCGCCAGGTTTCGGCGTGGCGGGCGTCATTACGAGTCCTTCGACAGGTATTCTTTCGCCGCCTGCGCCGGGTGGTGGTCAGCTGATTCTGCGACGTTGGGATGGTCAGGGCATAGCGCAGGCCGTCTTTAATGAAACGACAACACCGCAGTTGAATCTCGGCGACGGCGTTCACATTCGCTTCGGTGGATCGAATTTGCAACCGGGTGACTACTGGCAGTTTGCGGCACGCAGTATCGACGGTTCGATCGAGGTTTTGAACAACGCGCCGCCGATGGGCATCACGCGTTATCGCTGTGCGCTCGCGCTCGTGCGTTGGGGACTGCGAGTAGTTTTGAATCTCGACACGATCGCGGCAATACTTGCCAACTTTCCGCAAGTTATCGCGGAGCTTCGCCAAACCGGCCAAAGAGAATTCGATGAAGAAGAAGTCGTGCAGGCTGCGTTACGCGTGGGTTTGCCTGCAACTGCGATCGCCTCGATCCGTCAAATATTAAGAGCGTCTGCCGGGCGCGGTACGCGAACGTTCGGCATGAGGGTGCTCGAGGATTGTCGCGAGCCGTTCCGGCCGTTGACAGATTTTCCCGGACCAGAAGACGGACTTCACGTAACGCAAGTGGCATTTGCCGCTAGCGGCGCGCCGTTACAAAACGACACCGACGTACAACTGGACGCGTTCCTGGACGGCATAAATATTTTGTGTGACGGGAATGTCGATCCGGGCAGCATCAGTCGTCCGACATGCTTCGTCACAGTCGAAACTCCAACTGCACAATTTACTGCTGCGCCAATCGGCACTGCATATCAAACGTTAATTTTGGGAGCGAATGTCGGCGCGGCGGGCAACACCATTTCCTGGCAACCGGATCAACGCATAGATCCTTTGCTGCGACAGCTCGTTAACTCCACGCCGCAAGGTGATCGAGGCGTGCTCACGCGGTTAACGTTGAAAGGAAACTTCATCTGGGATCGCGATAACGCAAATCGCTTTTTGGATGGCGAAGCATTCGGAGTGCAGCAACCGAATTCGAACAATACGAGTGTGCGTTTGCCAAGTGGTGACGGCAGACGTGGCGGTGATTTCGAGATGTGGTTCTGGCTCGCGCGGCCGCTCGGGCTTGGCTCTTTGGCGGTTAACCCCGCAACCGTGATCGCGGGCACGCCGTCGCAAGGCACAATTACGCTAAGCGGCCCGGCGCCTGCGGGTGGACTGGTAGTCAGTCTGACGAGTTCGGCTACCAATCGTGCAACAGTGCAACCTACGGTTACGATCCCCGCCGGCGGCACGACCGCAACGTTTCCGATTCAGACCATTCCCGCACAAACGGGTCCGGTGATTATCACCGCGAACCTCGCCGGAGTAAGTCTGCAGGCGACCTTGAATCTGGTGCGTCTGGTTTCGCTGGCGGTTGTTCCACCTCAAATTGGTCCGGGCCAACCGGCAACGGGAACACTCACGCTCAGTGGACCAGTGCCAACCGCTGCGGTGGTAAATCTTTCGGCTTCGAATCCGCAGCTTGTGCGAGTCCCGGCCACGGTGACGATTCCGGCGAATACGGCGGTGTTTAATTTCCCGATTCAGACTACGCCGATCACCGGCGAGATCTCGTTGACGGTGAATATAACGGCCACGCTGTCCGGCGTGACGGTCGCGGCGCCGTTGGTGCTGATTCGGATCACGTAGAGAGTTATCCACAGATTACACAGATTGATTAAATGGAATCGGTGTAATCTGTGGATGAAGTGTTCAATGAAGACGCTGGCTGACTTTCACAACATTCACGCTGGTTCAACCATCATCGTGTGTGGTTGTGGGGAGTCGTTGAATGAACTGACGGAGCCGGAGCGATTCATTACGATCGGTGTCAACGACGTTGGCCGCAAATTTCAGCCAAACTATCTCGTCGTCGTTAATCCGCGTGATCAATTTACTGGTGATCGTTTTACTTTCGTCGAGAACTCCGAAGCCGATTATCTCTTCACGCAACTCGATCTGGGACTCGCGCGCGAGAATGTCGTCACGTTCAACCTGGGAACAAACGGCGGCATCGATCTCTCTGATCCGACCGTTCTTCACTACACACAGAACTCGCCCTACGTTGCGCTCTGTCTAGCGGTTCACATGGGCGCCGGCCGGATCGGACTCATCGGCGTCGATTTCACCGACAATCATTTCTTCGCGCCAACCGGCACTCATCCGCTCGTGGGCCATTTACCCGTCATCGATCAGCAGTATGCGGATCTCTACGCTGCGATCCGCGCGCGCGATATTGAAGTGGTCAATCTCAGCTCGCAGAGCCGGCTTACAGCTTTTCCAAAAATGCCGGTCGCGGAGTTTACCAACACAACAAAGAAGATCTTCTTCATCAACTACAAATTTCTCTCGTGTGGCGAAGTCTTCACGGACGGCCTGCGAAACGCTGCCACAAGTCTCGACTTGAATTTCCGCGAAGCCTATTGGGACGATCCACAACTCGCGACTAAGATCGACGACTTCGCGCCTGATTGGCTTTTTGTGGTGCATGGCCGTCGCTTCATCGAAAAGTGGCGCGGCAGTTTCCCTTCGATCAAGAAAGCCGTTTGGCTCCTCGACGAGCCTTACGAAGTTGACGATACGTCGCGATGGTCCAGCGAGTTTGATACCGTCTTTGTAAACGATCCAAACACGCTCGATCGTCATCCGAACGCGCATTACCTGCCGGTCGCGTACGACCCGGAAGTGCACTTCGAAAACGGCAACACACGGAAATACAACGTTGGCTTCATTGGCGGACACAACGAGGTGCGCGAGCGCTATCTGCTCACGCTGCACGAAGCCGGTTACCTGTCGTACGTGGTTGGTGGTCCATGGCGATCGCCGGCTTTGCAAAGCATCTGTCTTGCTCCAAACATCGCTGCCGCAGACACGTCTGATCTGTACCGGCAAACGCGGATCGTGCTGAACGTGTTTCGCGAGGTTCATCATTTCAATCGCGACGGCATCAAGCCTTATTCGATGAACCCGCGTGTTTATGAAGCGCTTGCGTGCGGAGCGGTGGTTGTGTCGGAAGCACGCCGCGAAGTGAGCGAAGTGTTTCCGGAGCTGCCTCTGTTTTCGGATTCCAGGCAGCTACTCGACAAGATCGGCACACTCCAACACGATAACGAAGCGTACGCACATGTGAAGAGTAGTTGTCAGAAGAGAGTGCAGGCACACAGTTACAAAGACCGTTTGCGTCGCGTTCTAGAGATACTTGGTTTTCTTTATAAGGAAGTTCAAATGAAGACGTCGCTGTTGTCGTTAAATGGTTGGAAGCCTACAGGCGACTCCGTTCGGCGAATGGCGGACAATGAATTTGTCTTTAATAAAGGTGTCGATGAAGGACCAGCGACAGAGCAAGGACTCGCGAGTGAGCTGGCTTACCGCAACGTCGAGCTTTCATTTGAAGTGAAACTCGAACGCGATACGTGCTTCATCGCGAAAGTCCGACAGGCCAGCCAGCTCGACCAGGCAACGAATTCTTATCATCTCTACTGCCATCCTTCGTACGCCTATCTCGCGCGGCACAATCACGCCTTTCAACACGTCGCGTTGAAGCGTGAGCAGTGGCAACAAATCAAATTGCGTTGTTACGAGAACCGGCTCGAGCTTGAAGTCGATGGGGTGCTGGTGGTCAGTGTTGTCGATGTACTTCTGGACCGCGGCTATTGTTTCGTTGGTTGCAAGAATGGAAGAGCAGTTGTTCGTAACCTGAAATTGCGTGAGCTGAGTGCAGCAACCATTCACGAGCAAGCACCCTCGCTTCCCAACAATCTTCCCAGGTTCCGAACTCTTCTCGAAACCGAGCGACAGCAAACTCCGACGGTGAGCATCATCACCACCATTTACGATCGCGTAAATCTACTGGCCGGGTGTTTACAATCTGTCCGCGAACTGGTCTATCGCGATTTCGAACACATCATCGTCTCGGACCATCCACCCGAAGAAGTCGTCAGCAGCATTGAATCCTTAGTGAGCGAGGAACCTACGCCTTCGCTCACGTACGCGGATCTCAATGCGCGTACGAACAACTGGGGAATCGCGCCGGCGTCAGTCGGCTTGCATCTCGCGCGCGGCCGTTACGTCTGCTTCCTTTCGGACGACAACGGTTACACGCCCGATCACTTCGATCCGCTGGTCAGCGTGCTGGAGCAGCACAGCGACATCGCTTTCGTTTACAGCTCGTGCCAGTACGCTGGACGTCTCGTGCTTCGCAATTCGACGCCATTGCCTGGCGGCATCGATCTCGGTCAACCGTTGTTCAGGAAGGAAATCTTCGATCGCTATCTTCCCGGCCTGTTGCCGTTCGACATGATGGCGTGGGATTGGCACATGATCGAAACGTTCATGCGCCACGGGCTCCGTTGGCAGCACGTAGATCGTCCGACGTTCCTGTTTCGTTTGGCAGCGTGCGCGCAGAGAGAGTTACGATGATCTCCTATTGCATCGCTTCTTATCGTCCGACGTATTCGGCATTGCTCGTCCAGGATCTTATTCGTAAGACGACCGCGCCGTACGAGATCCTTATCTGGCTGAACACGGACGATGAGCGTTACGAAAAGTTTTTGGAAGAGCAACGGTCAAACGGCGCGCCCGTTCGAATCGTCGGCAAGACGGGCGAGAACATCGGCATGCAGGCTTATCCGTTATTGTTTGCGGAGTCGCAGTACGATCTGATCGCGCAGATCGATGACGACGTGGTTGCTGTTTCGAGAAACATAGCGGAATACGCTGCGGAAGTGTTTCTGAAGTTTCCGTCCGTGAAGCAGTTGGTTGCAGACGTTTGGCAAGACGACTACACGACGGGCGCGCGACCACCGATGAGTAGTTATCGTCCCGTTGATCCCGAGCATGCGTTATACGATGGTCCAATTGACGGATGGTTCAGCGTGTTTCATCGTTCGGTGTTGCCGTTGGCGCAGGCACGATACGGCGATATCTATTTCCCACTCGGCGCAATGTTGAGAAATCGTTTGCGCGAAACCGGCAGGCTTGGATTGTTGTGCACGAAGTTTAAAGTGTTTCATGTAGTCGGTCCGCAGTACGTGTCGCATTTTGGAATGTTGGATTTCGAGATCGAAAAATATCGCAGGCTCGGCAGACACGAGATCGTCTCGTGGTACGAAAGCGCCAAAGACAAACTGCCGCCACCCGAGGAACTCAGCTCGCGCGTGAAGAATATTTTCGCGAACCTGGAACAACGATGAGTGCAGAAACACAACCGGCGCCGAGTTACCGGCTCGAGGATCAATCGGTTCTGAAGCAAATCAAGGAATCGTTTGCGCCTGACGGAGCGGCGGAGCGCGAGCACAATGCGCAACCCGAATCTGCCGGTTTCGGATCGATACATTACAGCCTCATCACAAATCTGCGTCCCGAAAAAGTGCTGGCAATCGGATCGCGTCACGGTTATGTTCCGAGCATCATCGCGCTTGCGCTGAAGGCCAACGGAGCAGGAACACTCGATTTTGTCGACGCGAACTATGGTGACACAACTCACGGCGTGGACGTCGCGTTTGGTGGCGTTGAGAACTGGAGCGGCGATCCGGCGGAGAAGTTCGCGCGTTTTGGACTCCGCGACGTGATCAGCTTTCACATTCAGCTTTCGTCTGAATTCTTCGCAGCGTGCGAATCGAAATACGGTTACATCTATCTCGACGGTAATCACTCGTATGAGGGCAGTCGCTTCGATTTCGAAGAATCGTTAAAAGTAGCGACGGCGAACGCATTGATCGTGTTGCACGACGTAGCGGTGACACAACCCGGATTCGGAGTGAAGCAATTGTTCACTGAGCTTGACGACAGTCGTTACAGCAAGATTCTCATTCCCGCGTGGCCGGGCCTCGGCATCGTGCAACGAAAGGGCGAAACAAAATCGTGAACGCGAACACACCACATCCGTGGCAAGTGCCGCGACTCCAGGAGATTCTCTCAGGCAAGAAATTCTGGGGCTATCTCGACACGGAAGCAATGCAATCGCGTTACGTTCTTGCAGCGCACTTCGTGCGAAACGCGCGCAACATCGTCGAGATCGGCGGTTATCGCGATAACGTGATCACGCGTTTTCTTACCGGGACGCACGATTCAGTTTCGGTGTTCAGTCTCGACGCCGAGTTTGAAACATACGAGGCAGAGACGCTCAACGGCGCGCCTTGTCGTGTGCGACATGTCAGCGACTACTTTCAGAACTACACGCACCCGACTGAAAGTCTCGCGGT
>DATEIS010000505.1:0-7130 GCA_035278765.1 Pyrinomonadaceae bacterium
ATGGGCCACACGTCGAGCACGATTGAATTCCTGACACAAAACGGACGCATCCCGGAACTGATCGTCGTCGGCATCACGAACACAGATCGTACTCGTGACCTGACACCCGCGAAGTCCACCAACAAGAACGCGGCCGGACAAGTTCAATTTCCAACCGCTGGGGGCGCCGACAACTTTCTCAAGTTCATCGAGACTGAGCTTATTCCTCAGATCGAGAAGGAATATCGAGTGCAGCCTTATCGCATTCTCGCGGGACATTCGTTCGGCGGCCTCTTCGCGATTCACACGATGATCAGCAAACCCAAACTCTTCAACTCATACATCGCCGTCAGCCCTTCGCTGCAATGGGAGAACAATGAAGCGTTGAAACGCGCAACCGATTTCCTGAATAACCAAAAAGAACTCAGAGCGACTCTGTTTGTGTCACTGGGTAACGAACCCGGCGGAATCGGAGACGCCTACGAAAGTTTTAGAGAAGTGCTCTCGAAAACGAACATCAAGGATTTCGAATGGCAAGCCGAGCGCATGAATGATGAAGACCACGGATCGGTGGTGCTTCGCAGTCATTATTTTGGACTGCGAAAGGTTTATGACGGTTGGCAAGGCGTCAGAGACGTAAATAGCGGCGCGATAGTCGGCGGCTTGAAGGGTGCTGACGCGCATTACAAGAAACTGAGCGAGAAGTTCGGCTATTCCATTCCGGTGCCGGAGAACCTTATCAATCAGATGGGTTACCAGCTTATCTTTGAGGGTAAGCCGGAGGAAGCCATTGCAGTATTCAAGACGAACGTCGAACGTTACCCGGCGTCGGCGAATGTTTACGACAGTCTTGCCGAAGCATATGAGCGCGAAGGGAAGATCGATCTCGCCGAACCACTCTATGACAAAGCACGCATTCTTGGTGAGCAAAACAAAGATCCGAATACCGCGATCTATAAGACGAACTACGAACGCGTTCACGCGAAGCTGAAAGAGACGACCAAGAAGCAGTAACGCTTCGTGCGGTCTTTGATAGCACGAGCAGACCGATTACACTCTCAATGCGGCTGGAAGTTTGGGGCCAAACTTCCAGCCATTTTTTTGCAGTGCATACACAGGGGAAGGTTGGGAATCACGATTGACTAAAAAGCTCGTTCTATTAATCGCTCTGCTCGTCTCGTCAGCTTCAGTGCACGCGCAACAGCAAGCGCCACCAGTATTATTCACATACAGCGAACTGGTGACGCTTTACGAGCAGGAGGCGCTGTCAGATGAACTAAGATTGAAGCTCGAGCGCCTCACCACGACACCTTTTGTGAACAACGCAGCACGAGCGCGTGTGCAACCGATGAAGCCTAACGTTCCCGATCTCGGCCGTGTTTTGCGTGTGGCGTCATGGAATATCGAACGTGGTCTCAACTTCAACGCCGTCCGAGCGGCAATGCTCGGCGCCGATCGATTCGCAAGTTTTCTCGATTCAAAAAAATATCCGCGAGGAAGCAAAGACCGTCTTGAAATCCTTCAACAAGCGTCTCTACTACGACAGGCAGACGTGATCGTTCTCAACGAGGTTGATTGGGGAGTAAAGCGAACTGACTACCGCGACGTTGCGCGCGAGTTGGCTGCCGCGCTTGGTATGAACTACGCCTACGGCGTCGAATTTGTTGAGATTGATCCGCTAAACCTCGGCACTGAAACTTTCGAAGGTGTAAAAGACACAAACGAGCGAGCACAGCTAGTGAAGCAGAGCGCTGTTGATAAAACTCGCGCGCAGAATCTTCACGGAACCGCGATCCTCAGTCGTTACGCGCTCGGCAATGTGCGACTCATGCCATTCAAGAATCAGGGCTACGATTGGTACGCGAGTGAAAAGAAAAAGATTTCAAAGCTGGAGGAGGCCAGACGAAAAGGCGCGGAGTTTGTATTCGACGAAACGATCGCGAGGGAAGTGCGACGCGGCGGTCGCATGATGTTGCTGGCCGATATTGAAGACGCGGATTTTCCCAGCGGGCGCGTGACTATCGTCGCCACGCATCTCGAAGACAAAGTTAAACCTGAGGGTCGTGTTAAGCAGCTCGAGGAAGTGCTGGCACAGATCAAGGACATCCCAAACCCCGTTATTTTTGCCGGTGACATGAATACGAATGGAACGGACGCCACGCCTGTTTCATTCAAGCGCGCCATCAAACATCGTCTGGGCAGCGGTAGTTTCTGGGTCAACAAAGGAATCCAGTATGCGACGGGCGTAGGTGTGCTGTACGACATCTCGCTTGGCGCTCTCAAAACCCTTCGCACGTGGAATGATCCGACCGTGAAGAGCGTGAAGTTTGTTTCGGAAAATCCTGAGGAGAAATTCTTCGACACGTTGAAAGACTTTCGCTTTACCGACGGAAGTGCATTTGATTTCCGCGGCTCAAAAATGTTTTCGACAGGAGAGAGTGAAGACACGCTTTCGGACTCAAACGAACGTGGCTCGAAAGGCTTCGTCCCGACATTCTCCCTGGAAGGAAAGATCGATTTTCAGTTCAAGCTCGACTGGATCTTTGTTAAGCCCGTCGGGCTCACCGAACCCGACGACCGCAATCAACCGTTCAATTTCGCGCCGGCTTTTGGTCGAACATTGAAGGCGCTGAATGAGTCGATCAAAGACCGAATCTCGGATCACAATCCGATAACCGCGGATCTGCCGCTGAACAAATCCAGGCAGGATACATCGGTCAATTAGGCGACAAGACGTCTTTCATAAAAATTTCATAACACCCTAAAGACCGGTGGCGTACTGCCGGTTTACCCTCCATTTGTCGCAAACTCCCCGGCTAATTCAATTTTTGCGATCTCAGAATTAATCAGGATGTCCTCAACAAATGAAGTCACAAGACTGCTGCGCGAATGGCGCAGCGGTAACCACGAAGCAATGGATCAGTTGATGCCGTTGATCTATGACGATTTGCGACGGCTCGCGAATTACTACTTGCGACGGGAGCGACCGGAACACACGCTGGAGCCAACGGCGCTGGTGAACGAAGCGTACATTCGTCTGAACGGTGTACAAGTGTCGTGGAAAAATCGCGGGCACTTCTTTGCGGTGTTTGCGCGGTTGATGCGACGCTTGCTCGTCGATCACGCGAGAGCCCACCGTAGTGCCAAACGTCAGAGCGTGAAGATCTCGCTCGACGAGGCGCTTGAAGTCTCAGCGAGACCACGCTTAGACCTTGTTGCACTGGATAACGCATTGACCCAGTTTGCGACATTCGATCCGCGGAAAGTCGAAATCATTGAACTGCATTTCTTCGGAGGATTGAGCGGCGAAGAAGTAGCCGACGCGTTGGGAGTTTCGCGCGCGACAGTGCAGAGAGATTTGCGGCTCGCCAAAGCATGGCTCAAACGTCAGTTGCAATAGATCGATCACTGATTCATATCTCCGTGACCATGACGCCTGCCGCACACGGGGCAGTCGGTTGGAGCTTCCGTGTTGTCGACGCGATGCTTCACCGGCGGCAATGTGCGCAGGTACGCGAAGATCGCTTTTAGATCTTCGTCAGTCATGTTTCGAAAATAGCCCCACGGCATGATTGAGCTAACCGGTCGGGCGCCAACGTGGCCCGTGCGCAAAGTTTTGATGAAGAGCGCTTCGTCGTAGTATCCGATTCCTGACGGGTCAGGTGTAATGTTCGCAGTGTTGACCTCGCCCCATGGTCCCTTGAACGTCGTACCGCCGGCGAACGCCAATTGAGGATTCGGCTTCCCGTCTTTCCATGGCGTGTGACAAGACGAACAACTCGCTAACGTAACGAGGTACTCGCCGCGTGTAACGGGATTCGAGAAGTCAGGTGAGGGAACTGGCTCATCGATCGGTTGAAGCGCCGGCAGCCCGGCTTTCATGGATTCGGGCAGGTTCGTCTTTGGCAATGCGTTGCGCACCGGCTCAAGCGAACGCAAGTAAACGATCACTGACGCGAGATCTTCGTCAGACATATGCTGAAAGTACTTGTAAGGCATCACGGGGAAGAGTCGCCGGCCGTCGTGTCCGATGCCTTCGCGAATGGCTCGGGCGAGTTGTTCGTCGGTCCATGTCCCGGCGCCGGTCTCCGTGTCAGGCGTGAGGTTGGGTGCGACTAAGAAAGGGAATCCATATTTCGTGAATTCTGTTCCGGACCCTTTCCTGCCTTCCTTTGGCTGTCCGCCCGGTTTGTCCCAATCCACTTCTGAATGGCACTCGAAACAGTGTGCGACACCTTCGACCAGGTAGCGGCCACGCTCCACACGGGCGGCAGTTGGCTCAAATTTTCTGGTCCTGATGGCGGCCTTCTTTGAGCTAAAACCGACCCAAAGACTGAGACCAACAAGAATGACGATGATCAGAAGTAGCTTGACGATCCGATTCTTCACTTCAACAAACACGCTTTCTTCATAGTTCGCTGCCCATCGAGCAGCGTCTATTCAGATAGCGACAGTTTGGTCAGATCTGTGTCAGTAAAAAGGTGATGGCCGTGAGTAGTGGGGAAATTGTGTGTTGGCCGCGGCGCGGCCACATGTTTATAGCCACGTCCCGTCCCCGCGGGCCGCGCTCCAGCGGAGCGCGATGTGCCGATGCGGCAGCAACATTCGACTCCGCTGGAGCCGAAATCATCCCAGGAGGCGTGGCTATAAACATTCGGTCCCTCCGGGACCTACCGCGTTACGGTACTGACTGTGTCCAACACGGATTCTGGAGTCTGGATCAGGCGGCGACAAGCGCACGCATCGGGTATACGAACTCGGGGAGGAATGCCACGTCGCAGTTAATCTCGAAAACAGTATTCAGTCGTGTGATTTCGAATAACCGGTACAGAGGTTTGCTCACATTTCTTAACTCGAAGTGAATTCCTCTTGCGGTCGTTTGTTCGCGCAGTTGTAACAACACGCCCAGCCCGTGCGCATCCACGGTGCTGACGTTTGCTAAGTCGACAATGACTTCGCTGGTGTGGCCGGATGCTAACTGGACGATGTTGCGAAGAATTTCCGTCTCACCATTTACAATCCGTCCTTCAAGACAAAGAACCTCAATGGTGTCCAATTTTTTGGCGTGTACCTTCAACATAAAACCCCCAGTTTTCCCTGTTGCTCGCTGTCTGTTACGCAGCTAGAAGTAATTCCACTTTGTTAACGCTTAGGTTCCACTTTTCTTAACTGATTGGGTTCCACTTTTGTGAGCCCCGTTGAGATAACACCGCCATCCAGCCGTTTTGGGTCATCTTTTTTTGCCTGATCCCAGCTAATAATTGTCACAATAGGTATCCTTCAGGTGTTCTAAATATTGAGCACTTCTGCAAAAAACCAGCCTGATTGATCTGACAACTGGAGAACGTTATGACGAGCGTATCTCAGGATGTGCGCTACAGCCTGCGCATGCTGCTAAAGCACAAGGGTTTTACGATCGTTTCCGTGCTGACCCTCGCACTCGGAATCGGCATCAACACAGCCATGTTCAGCGTGTTGAATACGTTTCTGTTCGGCGCACTGCCATACCCGCAGTCAGAACGATTGATCAGAGTTTGGCGCACGTCGCCACACTCGCAAAACTGGCCATTTTCAGCCGGTAACTTCTTTGACCAGGCCAACCAGAACACGGTCTTTGAGAAGATGTCTGCTTTCACCTTCGCGAGCCGCAATCTCACCGAGCAGGGCCAGACGGCCGAACGTTTACTTGGCCTCGCCGCGACCGCAGATTTCTTCCCCATAATGGGAGTGCAGCCCGCCCACGGTCGCGTTTTCAAGCCTGAAGAATTCGAGCCGGGCGCTGATAACGTCATCGTCCTCAGCGATAGTTTTTGGACAAAACGTTTCGGCAGTGATCCAAACGTCGTCGGACGAAAGATTCAGCTCGACGGAAAAACGGTCGAGATAGTCGGCGTGATGCCGCCCGGATTCGAACACCCGATCCTTTGGGGCACTGTCGACATTTGGCAGCCATTGGCGTTCACACCCGCAGGGAAAACTGATCGCGGCACCAACTATCTCTCATCGTTCGGTCGACTGAAACCCGGTGTCACAATTGAGCAGGCGGAGCAAAGCATGATTGCGCTGGCCGCGAACATCGGTAAGCAAAACTCGTCGAATGTAGGAGAGAGCATTCGACTCGAGCCGCTACAGCGATCGATGTCTGACAGTATCGGCAGAAGTGTCATGTGGTTCACATTTGGACTCGCCGGTTTTGTGTTGCTGATCGCGTGCGCAAACCTCGCGAACCTTCAGCTCGTTCGCACGGCTGGGCGAGCGCGCGAGCTGGCTGTTCGCGCGGCGCTCGGTGCAGGACGCTGGCGACTGCTGCGTCATTCGTTTACGGAAAGCATCATTATCGCGCTGATCGGTGGAGTGTTCAGTCTGGGAATTGCTATCGCCGCTGTTCGTTTTATCAGTGTTCGTATGTTCAGTAGCTTGCCTGGCGCGAGTGTGCAACTCGATTACAAGGTGTTTGGTTTTGCACTGCTGTGCTCGCTCGTTACGGGTGTGTTGTTTGGGACTGTTCCTGCGTGGTTAGCATCACGTGCGGATGTAAATCTGGCATTGCGCGAGAACTCGCGTGGATCCACGGCCGGACGATCTCAGCACCGTCTGCGACACTCTTTGATTGTTGGTGAAGTAGCGTTTGCGATGGTGTTACTCGCGGCTGCGGGATTGTTCCTGCGTGGCTTGCAGCGTTTCATAAATGCCGATCCGGGCTGGCAGGTTGATGGTCTGGTGACGGCGCAGATGACCCTACGGGGAGAGAAGTACAAAGAGGATAAGCAACGAGTTGTTTTCCTGACCGAGCTGGAAAATCGTTTGCGCGCGTTGCCGGGTGTGGAGCACGCAGCGATTGGGAGTTCACAAGTGGTGTTCGGCTTCAATAGCAGCGGTCCGTTCGTCGTCGAGGGGCGGCCCGAGCCTCCCCAGGATCAGCTTCCGGAGATATTTTATGAGCCGGTGAGCAGTGACTACTTCGCAACGTTGGGTGCGCGTTTGAAACAGGGACGTACCTTTAACACCGCGGATACGGCTGATCACCCGAACGTCATCGTTATCAATGAAACGACCGCGCGTACTTTCTTTCCCAACGAGAGTCCGATCGGAAAACGCATCAGTAACACTGGTCGAGAGAGGACCTATTACGAAATCGTCGGCGTAGTTAA
>DATEIS010000506.1:0-3187 GCA_035278765.1 Pyrinomonadaceae bacterium
ATAATCGCTTTGTTCAAGTTGGCCCAGGGCCAAAGAATGCCGAGGCGCCGCGATGATTAATCGACGCACTTTCTTAACTACGTCAGCTGCCTTTGGCGCGACTGCCGCTGCGTTTCCGCGAGAGTTACTGAACGCAACCACAGCCGATACCGTCATCACGATTCTTCATACTAACGACACGCACTCACAGATCGATCCACTGCCCGCGAACGATGCCAACGCCGGAAAAGGTGGCGTTGCGCGCCGGGCAACAGTCGTCAAAAGAGTTCGCAAAGAAAATCCCAACACGCTGCTCGTCGATGCCGGCGATGTTCTCCAGGGGACGCCTTACTTCAACTTCTACCGCGGCGAAGTCGAATACAAAGCGATGTCGGCGATTGGATACGACGTCGGCACACTCGGCAATCACGAATTCGATAATGGAGTCGACGCACTCGCGGCCGCACTGAAGTTTGCAAACTTCGAAGTGGTGTCTGCGAACTACGACGTTAAAGGCACGGTGCTGGAACAGAAGGTCAAACGGTACGTCGTTAAAACAGTCGGCGGGATCAAGGTTGGTTTGTTTGGCTTGGGTGTTAGTCCGGTTGGACTGATCACACCCGACAACTTCAAAGGTGTGACGTACATTGATCCGGTCGTTGCTGCTCGCGACGTGGTGAAGAAGCTGCGCGGGGAAGAACGTTGCGCCCTCGTCGTTGCTATGACGCATCTTGGTTATTACGAAGACGGAAAACGAGGCGATTCGCTGGTGGCGTCACAGGTTGATGGCATCGACTTCATCGCCAGCGGCCATACGCACACGTTCATGAAAGAGCCTGTCATACAGACGCAACCGTGCGGCGCGAAGACGGTGATATTTCAAGTAGGCAAGAGCGGTATCTACGTGGGCCGGGTCGATTTCACTTTCCGCGCGGGCAAACTGGCGTCCGTCAAAACGCGCCTGCTGGATCTGAGGAGCGTTTGATGGCGGACGATGCAGCCCGCGATCGAGTGCGCGCGCTCGTGCGTGAAGTCCTGGCGAAAGCCACGCCTGAAAACGCGCCAAACGCAGAAGAGAAGCAAACTCCTACTCGCTTCGTCAATACAGTTTCAGAAAGCAATACGCAAACCGCAGTCACGCGCGATGAGTCAGCGAAAAGCGTCATCACGGAGGACGACGTGCGCGGTTTGGAGCCAGGCGCCGTGCTCAGAATTGGTGAAGACGCGCGCCTGACGCCGTTGGCCGCGGACATCATTAACGAAAAGAAGATCGAGATCGTCCGACGTGCGTCGCGACGTGGATCGAAGGCGTCAAAGTTGATTGCTGTAGGTGCAGACCATGGCGGGTTCCAGATGAAGGAAGAGCTCAAGACTGTATTGACTGAGTTGGGCCACCGGGTGCAGGACTTTGGCGCGTATTCAGAAGACGCGGTTGACTATCCTGATTTTGCACACGCGGTTGCACGCGCGGTTGCGGATGGAAATTCGGATCTCGGGATTATGATTGATGGCGCCGGCGTTGGCAGTGCGATGGCGGCAAACAAGGTTCCCGGCGTTCGTGCTGCTGCGTGTTACTCGGTTGACGTGGCGCGCAACTCGCGCGAGCACAACGACGCGAATGTGTTAACACTTGGAAGTAAGACGATCAATAGCAAGCAAATGCGCGACATCGTCACGACGTGGCTTGCCACTGAAATCACCGAAGATCGTCACCGCAAACGTGTCGCCAAGATCGATGCAATCCAGCGCCAATACCAGCGATAATCCACAGATTGCGCCGATTTTATAAAGCAATCTGTGTAATCTGTGGATGGATAGTCTAGAATGCTCCCGTCATGCCCTTTTCCAGCAACGGCGATTACGAAGCTTTAATTGATCAAATCACGGATGCCATCGTTGCCCGCCTCAATGGCGACGGCGTCGAGCAGGCGCAGATGTGTGGCTGCACGTCTGAATGTTTCCATCGCTGTCCCGAGCGGATGCACCGCATCGTCGACGCGGGCGCCGCGCGTATCGGTCTCGTGTTGGGTCAAACGGGGACGGCACGGGAATGGGCAGGGCTAATAGATCACACTCTACTCAAGCCGGAAGCGACCGACGACGACATCAAAAAACTCTGCCACGAAGCCGCGACATATCACTTCGCTTCCGTCTGTGTTAATCCGACGTGGGTGCGAGTCGCCGCATGTAATCTGCTCGGCAGTGGCGTTCCTGTTTGCACCGTCATCGGATTTCCACTCGGCGCCACACTCCCTGACGTCAAAGCGTACGAAGCGCGACGCGCGATCCTCGACGGGGCAAGGGAAGTGGACATGGTGATCAACGTCGGCGCCCTCAAGAGTGGCGACGACTGTCTCGTCGAACACGACATCCGCTCAGTCGCTCAAGTTGCACATGAGTATGACGTAGTTTGCAAAGTAATCATCGAGACGGCATTGTTGACCGATGACGAAAAGGTGCGTGCGTGCCAGGCGGCGAAGAAAGCCGGCGCCGATTTTGTGAAGACGTCAACCGGTTTCTCGAAAGGCGGCGCAACGGTCGCCGACGTAGCTCTTATGCGACGCACTGTTGGATCAGAACTCGGCGTGAAGGCGTCAGGTGGGGTGAAAGATCTCGAAGACGCACGCAAGATGGTTGAAGCCGGCGCTACACGCATCGGCGCGAGTGTTGGTGTAAAGATCGCACAAGAAGCCGCGGGTAAAACCCCTGCCACTGTTGGATCCTCCGCTTACTAGGATGGTGATCACAAATGCCTGCAAACTCCAGACTGTTGGCAGTCATTCTCGGCGGAGGCGCCGGTAATCGTCTCTTTCCGCTCACGCAACAACGATCGAAGCCGGCAGTTCCACTCGGCGGTAAATACCGGCTCGTCGACATTGCGCTTTCAAACTGCATCAACTCCGATATCCTGCGTACGTTTGTGCTGACGCAGTACAACTCCGCTTCACTCAATCGTCACATCGCGCAGACTTATCGTTTCTCACCATTTTCAAATGGGTTCGTAGAGATACTCGCTGCTGAGCAGACGCCCGAAAGCGGACAGTGGTTTCAGGGAACTGCGGACGCTGTGCGACAGGTCCTGCCGCATGTTCGCACCTGGGGCATCGACACTCTCCTGATTCTCTCCGGCGACCATCTGTATCGCATGGACTATCGCGAGTTTCTCGAGCGACATCATCAAACGAATGCGGATGTCACGGTGTCTGTA
>DATEIS010000507.1:0-41021 GCA_035278765.1 Pyrinomonadaceae bacterium
AGATCCACCCGACGCTACCGCGTTACGGTACTGACCGTGTCCAAGCAAGGTCCTGACTTTTGAGACAAAGCCAGACAATACCCTTTCAGAATCGAGAGGAGCTTCAACAATGTCGAGAAATTTCGTCGCTTGTAAAGACAAGGTACACAATCGGGGTAGGGCACCAAACGCGTTCCTCGATGAGTTGGTGGACTGGGCAAACACTGCGCCGGACGAGATCTTCAAACCAAATCAAATTCATGACATTTATTCGAATGTCGTGGGAGACCTCGGTCCGTGGCAGGGGCTTAAACACAGAAAAGCCGCGATGCTCGAGGTCTTGCGCGTGCTCGGTGGCTTTGAGAGTTCCTGGGACTGGAATGAGGGCGTGGACGTCACAAACCCGGAATCAAACACTCCGTGTACTGAAGAGGCGGGAATCTTCCAATGTTCCGGCAACTCCATGAACTTTGATTCGACATTGAAAGAGTTACTAAAAAAGGAAACGGGACAAACTGACTGCGAGACGTTCAAGACCGAGACCAAGTCGAATCATCCTTTTGCAATTGAATACTGTGCGAGGCTACTCCGATTTACTGTAAGACACCACGGTCCGATAAGAGACCGCGACATCAATCAGTGGTTGCGACGCGATGCAGTCGCAGAGTTTGAGAGTTTCTTAACGACCGGGAACGACGGGTGATTAGATCTTTGGCACTTTGATCCAGTCCATTGCACTACCGATGCGACTGCTCTTTAAATCGCGAACGCCGACTCTCACCTGATAGAGACCGCCGGGTACAAGTGCGGTGAACCTGTATACCGGTCGCTTTTTTTGAGTCGCGCCAGCCGGCTCGTTCGAACTTCGCGGGAAAACTCGCAGACGGCCGACAAAGCTGTTGATGGGTTTTCCTTTGTCGTCGTAAAAAATCCCGCCGATATCAACGTCCGCTGAGAGCTTTCCATCAGTCATCTCAAACGTCAGGGCTGAATCATCGATCGAGAGTGTAGCGATCACGCGAGTGCCGAAACCCGGCATTTGCACAAAGCCCAAATCAACTTCTGCCGGTATCTCATGTTGTGAAACAGGCGCATCGATCACCAGACGCATGTCGTCTTCGCGCGCCTTGGTGGGATCTTTATCGTGCTTCTTCTTTGTGGTGAGTAACGGCAGAGCGGCTGTTTTGAAGTAGCTATTGCGGACGCGAACTTTGAGATCGGGGCGGTCGGGGATGCTAACCTCGATGTTTTTGAACTTACCTCGTTTCTGCTCGTCAGTGTCAGGTTTCCAGGCAAGCAAATAGTAGCTGGAAGTTTCGTCAATTACTTGTTCCACCCACTCGTGCATGGGCCGATTGGTGTTACGGAATGCCTGGCCGCCTGTGTCTTTGGCGAGCGCATTCAGGCCATCCTGTGAAGACGAGATCTCTCCGATCGAAGCGCCTGACATAAAACCTTTAGCGTCCATTGGCTTGTTGTTGGTGACATCTATAAAGTCGCCAACGATACCGCGAGCATCAAGCGTGTAAATCACCACACCGGCGCGCCCGGCGGCGTCAGTCACTTTCTTGATCCTGTCGAGTGCACCTGTTTTGCGATCGTTCAAGTAGAAACCATCGGAAATCACAAACACCAGTTTGCGGCCGGGGAGCTGAGCCGCAGAACGCATCAGTCCCTCAAGCAGTCGCAGTGTGCCCTCTGTCGCCGGCGCTGACTCCACCACGATTTGTTGTGCGCGCTGCCTGACCAACTGCCGGGCAGACTGAGGAGACACCGTGCAGATCATGCTATCGGCTGCTCGAAAACAGCTTTGCCTTTGAACTTCCTGGATGTAGCTGATAAGTGCCTGCTCATCGCCTTCACGGATCTTCAACGCTATGTACTCCGACATTGGAGGGTTTCCCATGTCGGTTTTTGTGTTACTGCGGTAGTTCAAACGTGCGACCGCTGAACGCAGCGCTTCTTTGTCGGAGGTGAACTGCTGGAGAAATCCGATCTGGCCGCTGGGTGAGGTGATGGCGACTAGATCTTTTTCGCCGATGCTGTGATTAATGAATTCGAGCAGAGCTTTTCGTGCACGTACGAGACTGTCTGGAGCGAGATGCAGATCGTCGACGAAGAATATGACGGCGCGTTTTTGTAAATCGGATTTGGTTTTGTCGACTGTTCGTTGATCGGATTTCAGTTCTTCCCGTTGTTTGCTAAAGCCGCCTGATGTGATTCTTTCAAAGAAGGAGATTTCCCGCTGGGTTTTGTCGATCTTGAGCTGAAATTGCTCCGGCTTTAAGCCGTCGACGAAGCGACCGTTCTTGTCGAATACCATCACGTCGGTTTGGACGAGCGAGGTATCGAATTTGATGACGTCCTGGGTGTCGGTCGGTTCGGGTTTCGTTTGGCCGAAGACGAGGGCAGGGAAGAGAAGAAGACAAACCGCTATTACGGAGACTTTAATGCTCGACATGATTTGTCAGTTTACCCGACTCGGACGTTTGAGGTATACCAGGACGTACTGTAGGGGCGGCCCTCCGTGGCCGCCAGTGGTTTGAGAAGGGATTCAAGCAGCGACGGCCTCGGGTTTTGCGAACACGATCAAAACCACGGGCGGCCACGGAGGGCCGCCCCTACAGTACGTTCCGTGGTGTGTTATGGACCAATACACGATTTTTCGCGAGGCGGTGGAGGCGCTCGATGGTGGAGACATCGAGCGACTCGAGACTTTGCTCGACGAGCACCCGTGGCTGATTAGCTATCGCTGTCGCAAAGGCGAACTATACGAAGACGGATACTTTGCCGGCGCCACTCTCCTGAATCACATCGCCGGAAATCCATCGCGCTGTCCAATCCCGGGTAACATAATCGACATTACGGGTCTTCTTCTCAGCCGTGGCGCGCGAGACGAGCCACCCCGACCGAAGTACACCATTGGTCTCTTGCTCACGAGCAAACAAGCCTCCGAAGCAGGCGTTGCGCTACCACTGATCGATCTAATAACCTCGACCAATGGCGTTGAGCTTGATCTGACAGATCCAACGATCCTCAATGGACCACTCAACAACCATGCGCAGGCGACAGCTTTGGAACTGATCCGGCGCGGCGCAAAGATGGACATCCGTCACGCTGCCGCGCTCGGTCGACTCGATCGAGTTCAAAGCTTCTACAATGAAGACGATCCGCCCGCAGCGCTTAAAGAAGAAGCCTTCATCCGTGCCTGTCAGCACGGTCACAACGACATCTGCGAGTTTCTGCTAGACCAGGGAGTGGATCCGGCCTCTCAGGTCGAGATCGGACAGACGGGTTTCCATTACGCCGCCCACTGTGGGCAACTGGAAACCGTTAAGATGCTGATCAGACGAAACGCTCCTCTGGAAGTGAAGAACATGTACGGCGGGACGGTGTTGGGCCAGGCACTCTGGTCAGCATTCAACGAACCACACAAGAACCACCTCCAGATCGTTGAGGTGTTAATCTCTGCTGGCGCACAGGTCGAACCTGACTGGAACCAATGGATTGATGAACTTCGACGTCGCGATAAAAAAATATGAAACATAGCATCATACTTGTCACTCTTTTACTCGTCTGCATCGCAATCACGGGGGCGACGAAGATTGAAACAGTCACATCACAGAGTTTCAAAGGGCCGGTGGGACTTCAGCTTTACAGTCTGCGCGAACAATTCAAGAAGGATGTTCCCGGCACCCTGGACCAGGTGCGTGCTTTTGGCATCACTAATGTTGAGCTGGCAGGCACTTACGGCGTGGCGCCTGAAAAGTTTAAGGAACAACTTGACGCGCGCGGGCTCAAAGCAATCAGCGCGCATTTTTCATATGAGCAGTGCCGCGACCATGTAGAAGACATTGGGCGCGAGGCGAAGTTGTTCGGAATCGAGTACGCCGGTTGCGCGTGGATTCCGCACAAAGATCCTTTTGATGAAAAGACTACGCGCGAGGCGGCGGCGGTTTTCAATCGCGCCGGCGAAGCACTTGCGAAACATGGAATCAAGTTTTTCTATCACACGCACGGTTACGAGTTTCTGCCTTACCGCGACGGCACGTTGTTCGACTTACTCATGGCCGAGACCAAACCGGAGTTCGTGCGCATTGAGATGGACGTCTTTTGGATTGTTCATCCCGGACAGGATCCGGTGAAATTCATCGAGAAATACGGCAAGCGCATCGACCTGCTGCACGTTAAAGACATGAAGCGCGGCACACCGGGCGGATTCACAGGCCAGTCGGACGTAACCAACAACGTGGTGCTAGGCGAGGGAGTCATCGACTGGCCGAGCGTGTTTCGTGCGGCGAAGAAAGCGGGCGTTAAGTGGTACTTCATCGAAGACGAATCGCCGACGTCAGTGGAGCAAATTCCAAAAAGTCTTCGCTATCTCGAGAAGATAAAGTTCTAAAACTGGGTATTACTCACAAACGCGATCCGCTTTCCATCCGGCGACCACGACGGTACGTTGATTGTCCCCTGACCTCCGTAAACATACGCGATTACCTTCGGCTTCATCGTGTCAACGGGCATGAGTCGAATGTAAACGTGTTTATAGAACGGGTGATCGTTTGGGTTCACGTCTTTTAGGAACGACAGGAAAACGATCCAGCGACCGTCGGGAGAAATGTGTGGAAACCAGTTGTTGTATTCGTCATTTGTGATTTGTTCCGGGTCGCTGCCATCCGGCTTCATGCGCCAGATCTGCATCATGCCCGAGCGGGTTGAGTTGAAGTAGATGTAGCGACCGTCGGGTGTGAACTCTGGTCCATCGTCGAGGCCTTTTGTATTCGTAAGATTTGTCTCATCGCCTCCTGAGACTGAAATCTTGTAGATGTCGTACTCGTCATTTCGTCCACCGGTGTACACGAGATATTTTCCGTCCGGTGACCAGCCGTGTAAGTACGAAGGTCCTTTCGCCGTAACTCTGCGCGGTGTGCCGCCGTCGACTGGCAGCGTGTAGACGATCGATGCGTTCCCGTCGTCCTTGCTGTGATGACTAATAGCGAGCATCTTCCCGTCGGATGAGAGAACGTGATCGTTGTTGTTATTGACGGCAAATCCAGTGTCGATAGCTGTCGGTGTTTTCTTCGCGAGATCGAAACGATACAGACGACCGTTGCGGTTATAGATCAGAGCTTTACCATCGTTGGTCCAATTAGGAGCCTGAAAAGAATCAGTAGCGGTGTAGACAACTTTTCGTTTGCCGGAAGCGACGTCCATCACTTCGAGATTACTGCCGATGTAATCGCGATAAGGAACAAAGTCGTCTCTCGCGGGTACCGTGATACGAACGTTGCTGAATACGGCTTTTTCGGTCACATCCTTGTTATGCGAACAAACGAAGAGCCCGACATATACTTCATCGCCTAAATCAAGAGACACTTCGTCGCTCGTCAAAACGTCGCCGAAGCGAGCGACGGACATTTTGTAAGTGTTGCCCTTTCGTTCGAGTTGTAGAACATCGGCCGCTTTGACAGTAGAGACTTTTTCCTCCGTGGCGCCGCCTTTTGTTTTGCGAAACTGTAATGATGTGAGTCCGTCACCGTGGAGAACGGCCGAGCCGTGGGGCGAGTCATCGGCGAGGCTGGAGCGCACCATCCACCCGATCTTTCGGTGTGGTTCGACTCCCTGGCCCAGAAAACCGGCGTTGGTAGTGAGAATAAAATTGCCTTTCAAACGTCGCCAAACGAAGTGGAATTCATCGCGATTAGCCCAAATATTCGCGCCCGCGCCTTCGATCGTGTATTCGTCGTTGGCGGCATCATACGTTGCCCGTCCAGCGCGCAACGGATTGCCGACATCGTTTCGATCAGCGAACGTACCGATTGAAGTCTGCTGAAAAACTATCGGCGCAACTACGATCAAAAACATGATCAGCTTTTTCATGACGTTCATATCCTGGAATCATGCATAATCATGTGAATCCTGTCTATATATGGAGACCAGATGACAGAGAGTAAGCTTGGAATCGGATTCATCGGCAGTGGATTCGTCGCGAAGTTTCATCTTGAAGCATGGCGCGGAGTGCGCGATGCGGACGTGCTTGGTGTGTACAGTCCAAACACCGAGCACGCTGAGGCGACTGCCGCGAGGGCTCGGGAGCTTCGTGTCGGCAATGCACGGGCGTTCACATCGATTGACGAGATGGTTGCTGCTCCTGAGATCGATTGCATCTGGCTGTGTGGTCCAAACCATCAGCGCGTGCAGAACATGCAGGCAATCCGCGATGCGATTCAATCCGGAAGAGGAAAACTGATCGGAGTTGCGTGTGAGAAGCCGCTGGCCCGTAACGTGACTGAGGCGCGACAAATGGTCCAACTCGTCGAACAGTCGGGATTGCTGCATGGCTACCTCGAAGATCAGATCTTCGCGCCGAGTGTGACGCGTGGCCGAGACATCATGTGGAGTCGAGCAGCAGCCCTCACCGGTCGCCCGTATCTTGCGCGCGCGGCTGAAGAGCACAGTGGTCCACATTCGCCATGGTTTTGGCAGGGCGAACTGCAGGGCGGCGGTGTGCTCAACGACATGATGTGTCACAGCATCGAAGTGGGCCGGTTTATGTTGACCAAACCTGGTGCTCCGCGTTCGAGTATTCGGCCGGTAAAGGTGTCGGCGCAGATCGCGAGTTTGAAATGGTCGCGACCCGATTACGTAGAACTTCTCAAGAAGAACATGGGCGCCGAAGTCGATTACAAGACGAAGCCTTCGGAGGATTTTGCCCGCGCCACAATCAATTACGTTGACGAAAACAACAATCCGCTCATCGTCGAAGTAACAACTTCGTGGAGCTACGTCGGTGCGGGTCTGCGTTTGAGTCTTGAAGTGCTCGGTCCCGAATACTCGCTGACGATGAACTCGCTCGACAGTGGTTTGAAGTTATTCCTGAGTCGTGAAGTGAAGGGCGAGGCTGGTGAAGACCTGGTTGAGAAACAGAATGCCGAACAGGGATTGATGCCGGTGTTAGGTAACGAAGCCGCCGAGTATGGATACGAGTCGCAGGATCGTTACTTTGTCCAGTGCTTTCTCGATGGAAAGCAACCGGAAGAAAGTTTTTACGATGGACTCGAGATCACTGAACTGCTGATGACGGCTTACATGAGTGCCGAGCAGGAGCGCACTATTCAGTTCAGGCCTGACGGACTTGAAACTTATATGCCGCTGGTTGCGCAAGGACTATGGAAAGGTTAACGACGGCTTTGCCTCAAGAGTCGGGAACCATTCTTGGATCGGGTCAGTACAGGGAGCGGTAGCGACCTGGTCAGTGATCAGCATGCGAAATTTCCTAACGATTTTGACTCCCATGGTTCGACCAGGTCGCTACCGCTCCCTGTACTGACCCGATCCAAGTGCAATTCCTACTTTTAGGGCAAAGCCGTTAGCGACTCAGTTCGACTTCCGCAGCGATGTGTCCAAAGCTGGCCCACTGGTTTCCCAGAATGATCTGCCGGAAAACTTTCTCGGCTTCATCTCGTTGACCGTTGTAAAGAAACCAGTTGCCCAGTCCGTAACCGATTGATGCTTTACTAAGCGCACTGCCCTCGCCGCTAATCTCCTTTAACAATTCCTCTGAACTTGTTGTGCCCTGGTACAGGCGAATCAGTTTGTAGTAGTCGGCATTCTCGATGACATCCAAATCCGGTTTGATTGCGGCGACGGCCTTCGTCGCTTCTTTTTTGCGGTCCAGGCGGCGTAGCGTCATGTAAAGCCAATGCGTGGTCGCGACCAGCATGTCCGGATTTTTCGAAACTTTGTCGGCCTCGCGGTATGCCTTTAACGCGGACTTGAAGTCTCCTTTTAAATAATGAGCCAGCCCGAGGTGATACCAGATATTTGATTGCAAGGTACTCGTCGGAGTGTTGCGCGCATTTGGCAGTCCGTCAGGCTCTACCTGGTCGGGTTTGCCTTTGATGAGTTTTGCGGCGCGATTCAGATCTGCAATCGCCAGATCAAAACAACGCAACGTTATGAAGCGATGACCGCGGTGACGAAGGAATCGCGCATCATCAGGAAACTTCTCCGCTCCCTGCGTGAAGGCCTGGATCGCATCTTTGTAATGACCGAGGTAAGCGATTCGACGACCCAGCCAGATCAGATTGTCGGCGCTCGGATCTGTCTCGGCGTTTTTGCGTGCTTCGGCAAGCTTTGCTTCAAAGTCACGGCGCGCCTCTCGCGTGAGTGGCGGCGCAATCTCTTGTGCGCGTTGCAGACACGGTTGGGCGAGTGCTGACGCGCAGCAAAGAGAGAGGAATGCCAGGACAACAATGAGCCGGTTCATAGACCAAAGATAACACGTGTTATCCCCGGCCAAGATCTAAGGCAACGATGTTTTTACGATCGCGGAGGTAAAGACGCGTGCCGGACAGTGAAGGTATGGTCCAGGATTTACCGCTGAGCAGTTCCGCTTTGGATGTCACAGTCAAACCTTCAGCCGTCGGGGTCGCGAGTAATAATTGTCCGTCTTCGTCGAGAATGATGAAACGGCCATCCGCAAACAGGAATGAGGCTCTCGGAAAACTGCGATTACGCCACACGACATTTCCCGTTTTCACGTTGACAGCGGTGAAAGGCGCCGGTCCAAAGTCGCCGCTCGATCCGTAGATCAAATCGCCGACGCGGATGGCGTTGGTAAAATGAATTCGCATCAGTCGATTTGCCCACAACTCTTCGACCGTCGTTTTATCTTCAGTGTGGCTGAGCTTTAGCACACGGCTGCCGCCGCCGTATCCACTCGATACGAAGAGTAAATTGTCAGGTCCCCAAATCGGTGTAGATGTGTTTAGGCCGTACTCCGCCGGATGCGAGTGACTCCACAACAGATTACCGTTGTTGGGATCGACGCCAACGATTTCGCTGTACATGAAAGCAACAAGTTGATCCTGACCGTCGACATTGATGATGATCGGAGACGAAGTTGAGTTCTTGAAATCGTGTTTCTTCCAGGCCACCGAACCGTCTTTCCGATTGAAAGCGATCAATGCGCTGGACATTCCGCCCACCATCATCACGATCTTGTCTTTGTATTCAATCGGACTACAGGAGTAACCATTCACACGCACGGTGCCGTGAAATTCGTTGATTAGATCGTGTGACCACAGCAGTTTGCCCGTCTTCTTGTCGAGACAATGCAGCTTGCCAGTGGCGCCGGAAGTAAAAACAAAGTTTCCGCTAACCAAAGGTGTTGCGTGAGGGCCGGGACCATTCGTCATGTCATATTCCGGCGAGAAAGGGGCGGCGTAACTGTATTCCCAGATTGTTTTGCCGGTGGCCGCGTCGAGAGCAACGGCGACTTCGTTCTCGCCTTTGCGATACATGGTGAAGAGCGTTCCGCGTTCGACAGCAATAGACGAATATCCTTCGCCCAGCTCTCGCTGCCATAACCGTCGCGGTCCTGTGGCGGGCCAGGTGGTCGCGAGTCCTTTTGTATCCGAAATAAAATTGCGGTGTGGACCACCCCATTGCACCCAATCGGACGATTGCGCCAGCGCGGGAGCGTGTGTCAACAGAAATAGGGCTAACAGTGTGATTACTTTGATTTTTGAAATCTGTGGATAAGTCACTGTGGTTTCTTAAAACTGGACGGGTCAATTTTGCCGTTGATGGCTGAGACTTCAACTGTTGCTGATAGAGCAGGAAACGGTTGTCCATCAAATGTTGCCGTCGTCTTGAATGGTAACGACAAACCTTCAACCGTTCGGAAATCGGAATAGTTGATTACGATTTGGCCCACCACACCGCCCGGGCCGCGTCCTCGATATGTCTGGCTAGTCACGCGGCCTGTTCCAGGATCAATTTCTAAAGTTGTTGTGAACCCCGGTAGTTCAACGTCCACTGATTTTTCGTCGGCCCAGGCTTTGAAATCTGAGCGCGTACTCGCCCGAAGCAGCACCAGCGGCTCGTGATATAGCTCCTTATTAACGAACGTGCGGTTGGCTTCCGACATCGGCCTGGCAACGTTGTTTACAACGGTGAATGCTTCGGACGGCGTAATAACCGAGGCGAGGGTGAAAGTTGGTCTGACTGTTTCCTGACGCAGCGTATCAGGAAACGAAAGCACCAAAATATTCTTGACTTGGTTTCCTCTCAGCTCAGTCCTTTGAAAACTCTGAAGTTGGTCGAGTTTTGAACCCAGTGCTTCAACCGCTTTGGCAATGAGCGCTTGTCCTCGTTTGACCATCTCCGCGGTGGGTGACTTGGGCGCAGTAGGAGCCTCGAGATATTTCTCGGGAGCGGCCTTGAAAAGCGTTTGGCATTCCGCCGAGCCGAAAACGTAAATGCGCCCATTGTGAACCGCATAAAGGTCGGGATCTCCGGAAGTCGGAGCTCCCATGCGGGCGCAATTACCTTCCAACTGGATCTCGTATCGTGACGGCTCCTTCTCAAACGTCGCCTTGTTCTCGGCATTCGCAAAGAGGTATTCGAACCGTCCTCGCTTAACGCTGAGCTTCAAATCTCCCTGAACCTCTTTGCCCTGCGAAAGCATCACCGGGTCAAGTCCTTCGAGTGGGATAACTGTTTCGGATGAACTCTGCGCGGCGGCGATCGCTAGCGAACTTAGAAAGACAATCGCGAATAGCAGTCGAGTGAACATGGCTCTCTCCTCGGACAATTGTTCCGCAAACCTTAGCAGAGAGTTTCGAGATGAGTTGTTCGAGAGGTATGTATTGCTGCAGGGGTGTGATGAACTGCAGAAATTCGGGATGAAATCTGTGGATAATGAGAGCGTCAGCAGCTATTTGGCTTGCTTAAGTCGCTGGTATTCCTCTCTCGCACTGGCCTCTAAAGCCTTTGTGTTTCGTACCCAGTCAAAGGCTGATTTCTCCCAGGTCTGCCACCCAGCGGGAAGCTGCTTTTCTATGAACATGAGTTTAAGGTCCTCAACGGCCAGCGCTGGCTCACCATCGAGTTCATTCGCGCCGGGCTTATTCTTGAGAAATGCGAAGAGTAGCCCAAACTCTCCTGCAGAGCCGGCAAGGTTGTCCTCCGCCGCAACTTTAGTGAACCTCTGTTGGACATCCCGATGATCCACGTCGTCACCGAAAATATTGACGACTATCAAAGTTATATCTCTCATTAATTCGAAGAATGCCCGCGATTGTGAGGCGTCGTCACCCCCTCGTACTTTAGACTTTGGATCCCTGAATACATTTTCGGCGATAAAGCGTCCAACATCGGAACGTTTAATCAAACCATTTTTCGCACGGCTGATAAGTCTGGCGAAATTGTCGTTATCCAGTCGACCTGAATCGAGCGTTGTCGGATCTCCCTGAAGTATGCCGCTGTGTCCTGTGTGTGAACCCTGTGAGCCTGGGAATTCCAATGAAAACAGGCCGTCCGGGACGGGTTTGTTCAGTTCTCCGGACTCGCTCCGCATAAACGCATGATTGCCGTTCGCAAACAGCTCTAGCACGTCTCCCAGATGACCACCGCCGCTATCGCCCAAATTTTTCACATCTTCGATTGCGGCAAGTGGGTTATTGGCGTTGTTTCGTACCGCGAGGTGGCCCTGAGCTACGGCGGCGCTTATAAATGGACAGGTTGCCTTCTTGTGAACCACCATGGTTTTTTCATCGTCAGTAAGGTTGACTACGTTGTTCATGTAAATCCTCCGATACTCTTGCGTCTACTTCCATATGTCCTTTATTGAAATTCGTTTCGAATTAGAGCGGCACGACGTTTTAGGCTACGACGCGTTTAGCTAATCTTATGACGATTAGTAGTTCATGAACATCTTATGACGATTGGTAGCTCATGAACACGCTGCTGCCCGAATTCAAAATCCCGCCCACGGCAGTGGGCGGATTTTTCAAGTCCTTTCTACAAACACATCCTTACCCGAATTGAAATCCCGTCCACGGTAGTGGACGGATTGTTCAGGTCCAGACTATTTATCAGGTTATTGATAAATAGATCGAACTTGAACGATCCGCCAACTTCCGTTGGCGGGATTGGAGCCTTCTTAAAAGTGTTGGTTGTAGAAAGGACTTGAACAATCCGCCCACTGCCGTGGGCGGGATTTCTGACTGCGAAGTTCTTTTCAACATGCGAGGTCAGGGTTATTCTACGCCCGAACCTGCTGTTTTCATGGGTTAGACAATGAACGACCGACTCGTCGCCGTGATTCCTGCTCGACTGGGTTCGTCACGGTTTCCCGGAAAACCTCTCGCGCCGTTGCTTGGACGTCCGATGATTGAGCACGTGCTGCGACGCGCTGAAATGTGCCCGCAACTCGATGCGGTTTACGTCGCGACGTGTGACGATGAGATCAAGCACGTCGTCGAAGGATTGGGTGGTCTTGTGATCATGACTTCTGCCAGTCATGAACGAGCGACTGATCGCGTTGCCGAAGCGGCTGGGCAAATCGACGCGGGCATTGTGATGATGATCCAGGGCGACGAGCCGATGATTACTACGAGTATGGTGGCTGCCGCGATAACGCCGCTACTGGAAAATACATCCGTCAACTGCGTTAACCTCATCCGCCGCATCACCACTCGCGAGGATTACCTGGATCCAAACACCATTAAAGTAGTAATGAATGAGCGAAACGAGGCTCTCTATTTTTCGCGGGCGTCGATTCCAGCACTCGAATTTACCGAAGGAATTGATGCTCCAGTTTTCAAACAGGTTTGTGTCATCCCATTTCGGAGTGAGTTTCTAAATGAGTTTGCGCGGTGGCCACAGACGCCGCTCGAACGCGCCGAATCAATCGACATGCTCCGCATCCTTGAACATGGCGGTCGCGTTTGTTTGGTAGAAACCACCGAAGAAACTCATGCCGTTGACACTCCCGAAGATCTGAGGCGCGTTGAAACTCTTATGAAGCATGACCTGCTGATTCCTTTGTACAGCGGTCGTGCGGAGGTGATATGCCCTGGCGAGTCTTAGTTAGCGCTCCGAAGTTTCTCTCGGTCGTTGAGGAATTTCGTTCGCGCTTAGAGGCTGCCGGCATCGAGATTGTTACCGTACCGGTTCGGGAACGTTTGAATGAGGCTGAGTTACTGGCGGTCGTAGAAACGATCGACGGCGTAATCGCCGGGGACGATGAGTTCACCGAGAAAGTTTTACGCGCGGCGCCGCGGTTAAAGGTGATCTCAAAATGGGGAACCGGCATCGACGCGATTGATACCGCCGCCGCAGTCAACCTCGGAATTCGTGTTTGCAACACGCCCAATGCCTTCACAGAAGCAGTGGCCGACACCACACTCGGCTACATCCTCAGCTTCGCGCGCGGCTTGCACGCGATGGACCGAGACGTTCGTGGCGGCGTGTGGACCAAACCGGATTTGTTCTCATTAAAAGAATGTACGCTCGGTGTGGTGGGGGTGGGAAATATTGGAACGGCGGTGGTGCGTCGTGCGTGTGCATTCGGGATGAAGTTAGTCGGCGCCGATCCGGTGGCGCCCGATTCTTCATTTCTTTTGGAGACTGGCATTGTCATGATGCCGCTGCGCCATTTGCTCGTCAAAGCGGATTTCGTTTCGCTTCACTGTGATCTGAATCCCACTTCGTTTCATTTAATAGGACGTGCCGAGTTCAACGCGATGAAATCGTCTGCATACCTGATCAACACGGCTCGTGGTCCAGTGGTTGATGAAACTGCTCTCGTCGACGCTTTGCGTGCGAAGCGGATCGCCGGCGCTGCACTCGACGTATTCGAAATAGAGCCGTTGCCGGTCGATAGTCCACTGCGCGAATTCTCAAATTGTTTATTGGCAACTCACAATGCTAAACAGTAGTCGTGATGCTCACCGGCGGGTTCACGAATCTACAATCGAGAACCTTCTGACCGGGTTGCGAGATACGCGATGAACACCGCTACGATGCCTGCATTATCTCGAGCCGCGACGCCGAAGGTGACGAATGGACCACAGCCGGGTTGGGAGTTGTATCGCGGTATAAAGAACATTCTGCGTTGTGATGAAGCGGAAGTGGTTCAGGGCATTGCCCACTATGTGATCTCGCAACACCGCATCTTGCGTTGGTTTTCCATCTTTATCGAGCGAACTCGTAACACTCCGGTGCCTGAAGTCCTTGCATTACTGGGTTGGTTACAACGTTTTCTTTCGGTTAAGCATGGTCCACCTGAGGGTGGCGTCGTTTGGATAGCACGCTTAAGCAACGAGCGTCGCGCTATTGAGCCATTCCTTCCTTCCCCTCAGGAGTTAAAGGGGTCTGAACTCAGGTTTACGGTGTTGCCTGATGCAGCGGGGTTGCGTGCATTGACCCGACATTCTGAACCCCAGCGAATCTTCAAGCTCGTGCGACGACTAAAGCATCGATATGAGTTCTTTAGGATTTTGCGAGTGGTCGAATTGATTGGTTATTACACGCGGTATCTCGACATTTTTCAGAATGGCCGATTCAATCTCGCTGTCACGTCCAACCACAGCAATCCGCATGGCCTCGCGTTCAATCTCGCTGCACGAAAGTGCGGTATACCTGTCGTTCTGATTACGCATGGTATGCCGGTGCGTCCGGTCGCGCGACTCGTGTATGACCTGGCCGTAGTTCATTGCGAGGCCGCGCGACAAATCTACGATGCGGATGGTTGTCGGATAAAACGTGTGTTCTCTCACGGCCGGCGCCAGCATTACGCTCCTATGCCAACTGAACTGCCGCTCCCGCCGCTAAAGGTCGGAATCTTTCTTTGCAAGGATGTAAATGAAGAGTCTTTACAAGCACTCGTAGCGCATTTATTGTCGCGGCGAGACACCTCGCTCATTCAGATTCGTCCTCATCCTAAAAATCTTTACGTCGAGCTAAACAACTGGGTCGCAGCGCAAAACAATCCGAGCGTTTGCCTTAGTTCCGGCGGATCGGTTTTCGATGACATTCGATCTGTGGATCTTGTGTTAGCTGGGAATTCAAGTGTATTGATAGATGCGGTTACCGCGGGGCGTCCGGCCGGCTACATAGCTGAGTTGGACCACGGTCCTCACGATCTTCATCAGTTCGTGCAGCATGGTTTGATTTATCCGATTCGTGACTCCAACTGGAACCCGGATTCGATGCTGCGATTTTACAACGCTCCCGGCTGGCCCAACATACTCCGGCATTTCGCCAATATTGACGACGACGAGGTAACGATAGCTATGCAAATGGCAGGCGCCATTCGCGACTTATTAACGGAAAACAGATCAACTCAACTGCCGAAACCTTAAAATATGAAAACCTTCATCCTCCTCCTGCTCATTGTCATCACATTTGCTTCGGTTGCTGTTGCCCAAAGCACGAAAGACAAAATCGAAATCGGCGTTCAGACAACGTCACTGACAATCACCCATCCCCAATTGCCGTTCGACGATACGCAGGGTGGAATAGGCGGCCGGTTTACTTTCAATTTCAATCGGTCCATCGCCGCAGAAGCTGAGGTCAACTTCTTTCCTCAAAAACAGGCGATTCTGCTTGCCGATGGGAGTGCAATCCAGGCCCAGTTCGGACTGAAGGCCGGCAAGCGCTTTGAAAAGTTTGGGATCTTTGGAAAACTGCGACCGGGTTTCCTCAATGTGAACAGAGTTAGCAATTTCATACCACCAGGTTCGCAGGGTGGCCCGTCAAGTTTCACCTTTGAGCGGCGGACTTTCTTCACCCTCGATGCAGGAGGGGTTCTTGAGTTGTATCCGTCCGGACGAATGGTGGTGAGATTCGAAGCCGGCGATACAATCATCAGACATCCTGAACAGAATAATCTGTTCTTCCCGTTTAGCGGTTCGATTCCGCAACCAATACGTCCGGCAGAATTCAAGCATAATTTTCAGTTCACTGCCGGCGTCGGATTCCGTTTAGGAGATTTTCCTGAAGAGGACACTAACCTCACAACCTCCAGCGGTGGGTCAGAGCGAACAAAACGATTTGAGGTCGGAGTGCAGTTTACTTCGCTATTTGTGAATCCCTCGAATGTTTCGGGCTCTCTAACATTGCCTCGCATACATGCAGAGCCCGGATTTGGTCCACGATTCACCTTTAATCTAACTGAAAGTATCGCGCTCGAAGCAGAAGGGAACTATTACACCCGCTTGCAGCGCACCTTCTTCTTAAATAGCGGACACATTTTTCAGGCACAGTTTGGCGGGAAAGTTGGGAAGAGGTTCGACCGCTGGGGATTGTTCGGTAAAGCCAGACCGGGCTTTGTCGGCTTCACTCAAGTTACTCAATTGGCGGGTGGCGCGCAGGTACCGGCTATCATCCCAACTGAAAGAAAGCTTTATCCTTCACTCGATGTTGGCGGAGTTGTCGAGTTTTATATCTCTCGTCGTTGGATGGCCCGTTTCGATGTAGGCGACACGATGATACGTTATGGCGAGGTATCAATCCCATCGTTTGGGGCACTTCAGGTATTCGTCCTCCAACCAAAACAAACGCGCCATAATCTTCAAGTCACTTCAGGAATCGGGTTTCGGTTTTAGCCACAAAAAGCACAAAAGGCACATAAAGCACAAAAGAAGAAGGCGCGTTACTTAGGAGGGGCCTTAATCAGAACGGTTTTGCCGTCGACCACGACCAATAGTTCTCCTGAGAGTGCGAGTATTCCTTCTCTACCTTCGCGCAAAAGTTGATCGACCAGCTTGTAGAATTCCGGCGTGCCAAACTCAACGACTCGATCCGGCTTGGCCGACTCATTCTTCAATGCATTCGCGTCCACCCAACGATTATTACGTTTGAAGAATGTGCGGTCGGTGATTTGTTGCACAGTGGTTATTTCAACGCGCTGCATATTCTGCGCAACAAAAGAATTGGTCCGGTTCATGTTTGACTGGGACATTTGCGCGTAATTGTTGGAGGCCTGGGTCACGCCGCCCATGCCGCTGCGAACGTTCTGAGCGTTGTTTACCAGAGACTCACGCGCTTGAGCGTTCAGCGCCGTCAGATTGTTGAGGTCGGTACCGTCAGTAGCAAGGAACGCGGTGTATTCGGTCAAAACACCATATTCCGTTGAGAGCCTGATTATCTCATCGACCAACTCTTTCAATTTTGGATCGTCGACGGCGGGGCTTGGCCTCATGGCGGCGCTGCTGTAAGCAACAGAGGATGTGATACGAGAGGGAAGTGCAGCTGTGTTCTCAGCTCCGGCTTCCGTTATGATCTCGACAAGCCGTGCGATTTTTCTACTGGCCCATAGGCGAGGCACAAAAGAATTTCGTGTAGTCGCCTTCGACAGATCGAATTTCAAGTCAAACGTTCGCGGAGTTCCTAAATAGTTTCCACTAAGACGAAAATGCAGTGGCTCCTCCGTTTGGTATTGTCCCAGTAACACTAACTGGTCGCCTTCAAAAAGATCGTTCAGTTCGATTGGAAGAAGCTCGCGCACGGCCCGAGTTGTTACTGCTCCCGAGCTATCTAAAGTTGCCAGCGCCGGCTCGGCCAAAACTGGCCCAGAAAGACGCTTGAAAACCTGACTCACCTTGGCTTCAACGTTCTCGTGTGGAAAAACAAATGTAGGTGTCGCTCGCGTTGCATTCGAGATCGACGTCAGCAGAGGTGCGTTTAGATCAAAGCCAACGCCAAAACTAAAGATGCGACGCTTGTGCACATTCGTTTCGACGACAGCTTTTCGAATTCTCGATTCTCCCGTTACACCTACAGTTGGCAAACCGTCGGTGAGAAAGATTGTCAGTGGCAACATCTTTGCAGTGGGAGGTTGGCGCAATGCTTCCACAAGCGCGTCGTGAATGTTTGTGCCGCCATCGGATTTTATGCGCTTGATGTAGTTGCGTGCCTGTCCCAGGACTTTCTCTTCTTTGATCACCGGTTGCTCAGAAAACTTTGCGACTGTATCGGAGTAATCAATGATGTTGAATGCTTCGCCTTCTTCGAGTCCTTCGAGAACCTGTAGTGCCGCTGAACGCGCCTGTTCTATCTTTTCTCCCTTCATGCTGCCGGATCGATCGATCACTAGAGTTACCTCACGTTTTATCGCCGATCCCTGTTGTTGCAGGTCGGCGGGCACACCTGCGAGCAGCAGAAAGTAACCGCCACCGACACGTGCATCCGGATAGGCCATGAGCGATGCGCTTACCGAACTCGAATTTGCAAGGGATGAAAGACGAAACGGACCGGGCTCGAGTTGTTGTTGAGCAGCGGTTTTTACAAGCGCCTGCTGATTGCCGGTCCGGTCAACAATAACCTGATGACTCGGCGAGTAGACTCCGGAAATCGGAGCGGAGGCACTGATCCGCAAAGAGATGGTCCAGGGAATTGCTGAGGCCTCAAAAGATTCGCTGCGCGGCAAGACGTAGTCAATTCGATTGCCGTCGGCCTTCAAGACGTGTTCATACGTGATTCGTATTCGCTGCTTGCCATTGGCCGTAACCGGGAACACGCTTGAGCGTATGAGACTGTAACCGGAGAACTCGAGTAGAGCGGGATCGCGGAGTTTTGCAACGATGGACCGGTAAATCGATTGGGCTTCTGCTTTCGGAAGCAGTTTGGCGGTTGGTTCCTTCGCTGAACCCTCGAACGTGAAGGAGCGCACGACCGCGCCTTCAGGCACAGGGATCAGCATCTCAGCTTCCTGCATGCGATTCGTTGGGTTGGCCAGCGCAACATCCATTGCCGTAGTGGCCACTTGTTCCAGAATCCGCACCTCGGCCACCACGCCAGTGATTTGCACGGTTTCTTGTGATCCGGAAAGCGAGTAGCTGCGCGATTGGGGCACGATAATGTTTGCAGCGCGGCTCTGGAACACCGGCGGTCCGGTGATCTCCTGGCTATGGGTTGTGACGACGAAAACAGTTAGACCGAGGACAGCGATTAGGGTCAGGGTTAGGTTTCGCATAAGCACCTCTGGAAGCTGGACTGTAACTACCCGGAAGGATCAACCTGCGTTGGGTACGCGTGGCCTTAGGATGGAGCACCGGGCAGGAAAGTTGCCAAGCGCATTGGACACGTGACAGGTCCCGCATCACGTGTTATGCATAAACTCATGCCTGGGCTTTGGAATGTAGACGATCAAGCGGCACGGTTAGCTGAACTCACCAGTCACGAATCCGATCTGAAGGAAGCGCCCTTGCGCCGCGATGTGCGGTCGCTTGGGCGTCTGCTTGGCGAAGTGCTTAAGGAACAGGTTGGCGACAAGTTGTTTTCAGCGGTTGAAGAGTTGCGCCTGTTGTTAATTGAGCATCGCGAGTTGCACGCACGACCAGGACACGACGACGAGAACGTGCGACGCTTGATCGAACGCGCCGAGACGATCGTCAGTCGTTTGGATATTGCCGAAGCACATCAGATGGCGAAGGCTTTTGCGATCTATTTTGAACTGACAAACCTCGCTGAAACCAATCATCGCAAACGTCGTCGCCGCGCTGCGCAGACGTCGCCCGAGTTGCTGGCCCAACCCGGATCGTTTCTGGGAACGCTGCGCCGGATGCGTGATGCCGGCATTACTCAACAACAAGCACTCGAATGGCTCGCGAAGATCGAAGTCATACTCGTATTCACTGCTCATCCCACTGAAGTCGCACGACGCACCGTCTTGTTCAAGCGACAACGAATTGCCGCCGAGCTCGAACAACTCGATCGTCTGCCCTTGACCGAGCGAGAATCGGAAAAACACGAACAGGCGATCATTGCAGAGATAACCGCACTCTGGCAGACCGATGAAGTGCGCCGTCGACAGCCGCAAGTTCGCGACGAGATCAGGATGGGCCTCGATTACTATCCGACTGTTTTGTTTGAGACGCTGCCGGGATTGTATGACGAGCTCGCAGACAATTTTCGCGAAGCTTATGGTAAAGAGATACCGGCGAACGCGTTGCCTCGAGTCTTGCGGTTTGGTTCGTGGATTGGCGGCGATCGCGATGGCAATCCTTTGGTCACACCCGCATGCACGCGAGATGCGTTGCAGATCGCTCGCGAAATAATTCTCGGCTACTACGTCGATCGAGTGAACGATCTGATCTGGCAACTCAGTCCGTCGACGTATCAGGTTCAAGTCTCACTCGAACTTCAGGACGCACTTAACTCTTATGCGGCGAGTGTTTCGGCGCCTGAGCTCAATCCCGAAAGACATCCGCCACAAGAACTCTATCGACGTTTTCTCGATTATGTGTTGGCGCGTCTGATCCTTGCGCGCGATGAGCCCGACAACACGAATGCGTACAAGAGTGCCATTGAGTTTCGCGCGGATCTGAGCCTCGCGCGCGCGAGTCTTTCCGCAAACGGCGGCGAACGGGTCGCGCGGTTTTTGTTCGATCCATTATTGCGGCAGGTAGATACTTTCGGCTTCCACTTACACACGCTCGACGTTCGAGAGCATGCGAGCGTTCACAAACGTGCGTTGCTCGAGTTTTCAAACGTTGGGGCAGCGACCGAAGCGTCTCTTCCGGCAGCGCCTTCGAAAGAAACCGTAAAATTGTTTGATTCATTGCGGATGGTAAGTGACTTAAAGCGTGACTATCCGTCAGAAGCGATTCGTAGTTACGTCATCAGCGGAGCGCAGGCGGCTTCGGACATCACGGCGCTCGTGTCGCTCGCCGAGTTAAGTGGTGTGCGCGTAGCGGCGGCAAATGGATCCGATCCGGGTGTTATGCCGGTGCCGCTCTTTGAATCGATTGAAGATTTGCGCAACTGCCCGACAATTTGCCGGAATTTGTGGACCAGCTCAGACTACGCACGTCTGCTCGACTCGTGGGAGCGACGGCAGGAAGTGATGCTTGGGTATTCCGATTCAAACAAGGATGGCGGAATGCTCACGAGCACGTGGGAGATCTTCAAGGCTCATCGCGCGCTGCATCAAGTCGCAGCCGAGTGCAACGTCAAACTCACGTTGTTTCATGGACGAGGTGGCACGGTCGGGCGCGGGGGTGGTCCAACTCACCATGCGATCATTGCGCAACCGCAGGGCGCGTTTACGGGCCACATGAAGATCACCGAACAAGGCGAAGTGATGAATTGGAAGTACTCGGATCGGATACTCGCGGAACGAAACCTGGAATTGATGATTGCGGCGTCGCTGGAAGCGCTTTCGCGGCCGGGTGATTTCGCCGACCTGGACCAGGAGAGTGAAGCCGCACTGGAGCAAATGTCGGAGGACGCTTTTGTGTTTTATCGAGAGAAGATCGCCGAGAACGAAGCGATATTGACGTACTTTGAAGAGGCGACGCCGGTTAAGGAATTGGAACACATGCGGATCGGCTCTCGGCCCACGAGACGGAGTGGCCGGCGTGGGCTCGGTGATCTCCGCGCGATTCCGTGGGTGTTTGGGTGGATGCAGAGTCGTCATGTCGTGCCGGCATGGTTTGGAGTTGGTTTTGCTCTGGAGCGTTTCGCTGATCTGAAGTTGCTCGAGAAGCTGATGCGGTTCCCATTCTTCATTGAGTTGATTGCGAATGTTGAGATGGGATTGGCGAAGGCTGACCTGTCGATTGCGCGTTTGTATGCGGGGCTTGTTTCGGATGCGGTGTTACGCGAGCAAGTGTTTGGCATGCTCTTCGAAGAGTTTGAGCGGACCAAAGATATGGTTCTGCGTTTGACCGGCCAGAAAACGTTACTTGAAAAGAACGCGGTGTTGGCCCGTTCGATTCGCTTGCGCAATCCGTACGTTGACCCGTTGAGTTTGATTCAGGTTGAGTTGTTGCGACGGAAACGTCGTGGTGAAGACAACGACGACCTGAACTACGCCCTTGCCGCGACGATTAACGGGATCGCCGCCGGCCTGCGCAACACCGGGTGAGGAACTTCGCCTCACTTTTGACTTCCGAACTTGGTCCATTTATTAATCGTCATTTCCTCACTCAACGTTTCTTCGTCCCATGGCTCAACTTCGTTTTTTTTGCCTCTCAAGGTGATTAGGAATTTTTTGCGAAATTTTGCCTACGATGGCAAAAAATCGTCGGCTCGCCCGCATCATAGATAGGCCTCGCAGCAAAACACTATAGGAGAATTTCTTCCCATGGAGCGTCCTGCCCCTACCTCAGGACCATCAGTTCTCGTCACCGATGAGCAGTGGAAACTCGTATGGTCTCAACTCCGCCTACATGTCCATAGAAAATACCGATGGTTTTCTCTAAAAACCGGCCGCGATCTCAATGGATATGTCCATCAGGCGCTCATCGCTGTAATGAGCGGCAAGCTGCAATATCCCCCTGTAGATCTCGAAACGGGCTTGGAAAAAGATGTCACACTGCTTGCTTTTCTGTGCAAAACCGTTCGTAGGCTGATACTCGATGAATTAGACATCCTTCGCAGGCTCGATCAACTGGACGACACACTGCCGCTTCAAGCCGTTACTGATCCGCGCAAGTCTTATCTACTGAGACAAGTCAAAGTCGAAGACAAAATAAGGTTCAAAGCCCTCGTCACGACAATGCGAGAGTTGGTTAAAGACGAGCCGTTGCTCGATCTAATGGTCCAAGTGTGGGCCAGGGAGCCGGAACTCAAGCCTCGCGAAATGGCCACAGTTTTAGATCTTGAAATGAGCCAGATGCGCGCTGCGCAAAAACGCTTGCGGCGTCGCTTGGAGCGACTCAGGGAGGAACGACGATGAAGGGACCAGGAAACGAACTTCGTGAAACAGCACTCCAGTCCTTACACGATTTCAGCGCTGAGCTTGATGCTCATCCGGAGATGATTGAGTCGCTAACCTTAAGAGAATTGCGCAAAGAAATGACGGCGATGGGATTGGATCCTGACCGGCCGATTCCGCATTTACCCGCATGCGCCAATGCCACTCAACTGGACGATATATTCCGGCGAGGTCTAGACAACATAGTCTTTGATACTGCCGCAAGCGCCTTAGAGGAGTCGAGTGCAGATCAGTCGCATGAGTCATCGAGAATGCGCTTGCTGGTCGCCCGAGGCGCCGATGGAACACCGATTCACGTCCTGATCGATGCCCTCATGAACGAACCGCGCGTTCGTCGTCAGTTAAAAGAATTCTGTTCTCGTTTCGATTTCCGTCCTTTTGGCGGTGCCTATGATGTTGAAGATTTGTACCAGGATGTGTGGATAAAGGTTTGGCAATACCGTGAGAAATTAGCCAGATCCGGAAACGTGCTGAGTGAAAGACAGTTCGCTGGCTGGTTGTTTGTGGTGGTCCGTAATTATTATTGCAAGCAGATAAGGAAACTTAAGGTTCACCGCTGGTCGCGTTCCGCCCAACCAATCGAAACTATCGAGCAGGCGACAGATGATAATTCTTACAACAGGATTCTTCTCAGACAGTTTCTCGAGTTCATCAAACGTTATCCTAAGCCGAACCGGCGGGCGATCAGGCTCTGGCTTGAGGATAACACGTACCGTGAGATCGCGATCATATTGAGCAATCAGGGCGCGTTTTGTAGTCATGTTACGATTGGCAGTTGGATCGTGAATGCGATTGCTGAGTTCAGGCGAACGGTGGAAGTGTACGATACGGAAGAGTCCCGGTTTCGCGCAGTCAAGAGAGAATCGTCCACGAACTGCAACTAAAATAACAAGTCGCGCCGGTGACTCATGCACTGGCGCGACCCGTCGCGGAGTTTAGCTTGACTGGATTCGGCTAGAGCGTGGTGTCATAAGTGTTACCCTGACCGCCGCTACCACGATGGATACTCTCTTCAGAGAGCCCGTAGTGGCCGCCGCCGTAGTAAACAGTGTGAGTCCCGGCTCCACCATTAACGCCTCCGGTTACTTGATAATATGTCCCGCCGTCTGTGGTTCCCCGACTTTGTTGTCCACCGCCTATGTACAGGTACCGTATCCCGTTTTGTCCGGTGCCTGCTCCCTTGTAATAACTGCTATAGACACTGAGTGTCGAACCCGTATCTTTATTCCCCCAAGTCGTCTGTCCTTTTACGCCCACCACGCCGAAGAAGAACAGGCAACCGAGAAAAAATCCTGTGAACACGCCGTAAAAAAATCTGGTCTTCATTTTCTGTCTCCTTGTTTCGGGTGGACTGTTTCAGTTTCAAGGGGCAGCGCTTGAAAGCTGAGTGAGATATAAGAGAGCTGCCACGACAGACCGTTCAAAGTTTCCCACACCCGACTGGGTTTTTCTCTGCCTGTCACTTACCTAGACGCAGCACCGCGATCATCTGTAAAGAAAAAAATGAAAAAAATTTCCTCTTGCCTTAACACGGAGATAGTAACGGGGGTTCTTAGTAACAGAACGGACTCTCGTTAGTGATATTGACCTCGCCCATGTCGTCGCAAGCGACAAACCTGAAAGGAGAACAATGCAATGCGTTCAATTAATCATGCCGGCAAGCACGGAGCGCCGTCGGTGAGGGGCTGCCTCCCGGCGGCTTGGTCGCGCCAGGGATTATGGACCAACCTTGTTAGATCAACTCGAAGTAACTACAACTCTTTGCCCTGTCAGATGGGCCGAAATAACCCCCCGCTTGTGCGGCAGTTTTTGCTGCTATTTGGCGAGGGTGATGAAGCTTCACCGCCTGGAATTGAAGGCGACTTTCGAAAGTTGAGGTCTAGCGATGAACAAAGCAACCGATGGCAACCCATTCCTCCAACAATTTGTTGATAGCCAGGGATCGATCGATAGGCTCTACGAGTTCCATAAGTTCCAGAAAAGGTTGATCAGGTATTGCAACCGCTTCTGCTTCAAGATTTTTCACGGCGCTTACGGCCCAGAGGATTTGTTTCAGGAAGCGCTGATAAAAGTGTGGAAGTATAGAAGCGAGCTTTTGAAACCAGGAAACATCATGACCGAAAGAGAGTTCTTTGGCTGGTTGTTCGTTCTTACAATGCGCCTCCATTACAGTCGAGTGCGTCAATTTCGTAAGAACAGACTACGCGATAGCAACCCTTTTGAAGAGCTTGATATTCCAGCATCTGATGACGATACCGAAGCGAAGTATTTTCTCAGACGCTTCCTGGGTTTCATTACGCGATATCCTGAAGTGCACCAGGCTGTCATTAAGCTTTGGCTTCAAGGCTATACGTATAGAGACATTGAAGACAAGCTAAAGGGCACTCCCTCCAGCTGCAGCCACGTCACAGTTGGCAATTGGGTGAAAACCAGTATCGACGAGTTCAAGAAGAGCGTCGGTATACAGTTGCCTGAAACGACACTGCCAATATCCGGAACTAAGCGCGTTGGGGTTGGGCGATCGATCGCCGGCCGATGAGAGGTCAGCGATGAATACAATTCTAGAAGATGACTTTATGCACATGGGAGGTTGTGACCGCCCCGACGTTTCGGGGCGGCTGTACGCCTACCTCGATGATCCAATCAATGAACCGGCAGCCGACGAGATCGAGGATCATTTACTCGATTGTCGTGACTGTCGCGAGTCTTTCCTCACAGCTCTTAATCTACGCAGCGCTGCGCGCAAAATGGGTGTGGTGGCTGACGGGTTCGACATTTCAGATTCAGTGGACGTGATCACGATCGCTGAGTTTGGGTAAGGAGTATCCCTGAGGAAAGGCTCCAAGCCTCCTCAGGGGCTCCAATCTAAGGCAGTACGAAAAAGGCAGCCCTGCGCAGCGTTTCTAAGACGCTACGCAAGGCCGAAGACACTTGTGGACGGTTCGGCAGTGTTAATGGTCCACTTGTCTCAATACAGACAACCGGGAATCACGGGCGCACACCTGTAGATTCTGTTAGTTGGCTCGTTAAGCAGCACGTTTGTCCCGCGACGACACTGCAATTGCCGGGGTTCGGCTAACTGGCACACACGATGTCACCTGGTAAGGTGGCCTCAATGCGTAAATCATTAACCCCATAAGGGTGCCCACTACCTCGGAAGTCAGTGTCAGGACGAAAGGCAAGGCATGTTGAAAGCTGATGCACAACATGAATGTTGGCAGCCAGCATGTAGTTGCGATGCCCAGCAGGACTTTCAACCCCTCGGGCACTCTTGAATGCACCCGGGGGGCCTGACAGTTGAATGGGATTTTCGGCTTTCGTGAATTGATTGGAACTACTTTCATCGTCTTTTCTCCTGGCAAATAGTTTAGTCTTTAACTCCGCCCTTCAAGTTAAAGAACGCCTCCAGGAGCTTTTGTGTAAAAGTTGATGAAAGGAACCACGATGTGAATGAATGGACAACAACGATCAATTGCCGCAAGCAACCTTGTTGATGCGCCAACCAGCCGCGGTTTTGATCAGCGTTAGATCGATCTTGATCTTATCTATCTCACCGGAGGGTAGCGTTACTGTTTCGGTGGCGCTGCTGTTTTTTATCTGCGGTGTGCTGACGGTGAAATTCTTTTCCCAACCCGCATCCCAATCCTGTGCGCAGATAAATATGTCCGCGTCCATGCGGCGGATCAGCCTCGGCGCGTTTGCATAGAGCTGCGGTGTCAGATACTTCAACGCCGTCGTTTTCTGTTTGAGCGGATTCGCGTTGTCGCGGTTGAGTTGCTGCAAATACCAGGAATAAAAACCGCGCGCTACATCCTCGGGCGTTTCACGCTGCTGCGCCGGTGCCGGCATTGAAAGAAACGCAATTAGTGCAAGTAGGACTACGCTTGTTGGTAACACACGCATTCTCCTTTTGAATGTTTACTGCGCGTAATAACCGGGACGGGTGCGCGCTACCAGGTCCTCGCGGTTGGCGATCGACACTTGTACCCAGCGCCAGGATTGGTCGCGCGTCGAGTTCGTCGGTTTATATCCCAAACTGTAAATTTTCCCGAGATCGTTGATAACCTGCTCGTAAACACCGTTGAGATCCGATAGTTTGCGTGCGCGATAATACGTACCACCACTCTCCTGGGCCAACAGGTTAAGCGTGTTCCGCGCATTCTGGTACTGTGCCTGTACATATGGGTTCCCGTAATTCTCTTCGGTGTCCAGATAAATCGGCACGATAAGAGTATCGGTCTGGCGCACCTGTTCCAGCAGATCGGCAAACGATGTTTTCGAACCATACGAAGAGCCGGGACTCATCAGCTCTCCGTCGAGACCATCACTCATCAGCACCACTGCGCGACGTCGTTCCAACGACTTAGGCCCAACTACATTGTCGAGAGCGAATTTGACTGCATCCCACACATTTGATCCGCCTATCTCTTCCATCTTGCCGATACTCGCCGCAAGTTGTGTCCGGTCTAACGTCAGTTGTGAGAGGACATTTTGCGTATCAGAGAAGGTCACTATAGCGAGCCTATCGGTCGGACGCGCAGCTTCAATAAATCGCAAGGTCGATTTCCTGATCAGGTCGCGCTTTTCCTTGGTAGATCCTGACAAGTCGATCAGTAACACCAGATCGAAAGGTACGTCAGTCGAAGCAAAGTAAGAGACGGTTTGTTCCTGATTGTTTTCCAGCACGCGGAAATCGTCTTTCGTCAGCGAACCGACAAACGTCTTCAACTTGTTATTGAAGACGCTGACGTTAAGACTCACGAGATTCGTTTCCGTTTTGATGACGTCACTCGGATCGACTTCATTCGCACCGAGCTGCGTCGCGTCAATCGCTTTCGTCAGTGATTCTGTTAGTTGCCGTGAAAGTTGGCTGGTGGGTGGCTGCCGCGATTTGATGAGCGGTTTGCCATACGTGCGTTCGAGAGCTTTCTTATATTGGTCCAGCGGCGCCAGGTCATACTCTGCACGGCGCGCATCCACGTTTGCCTCGTCTTCAATCGGATAAAGAACGAGGAAGCCGCCCATACTGACGGCCTGTGAGCCGAAGATTTGTTTCATGCCGGCGCTCACCCGAAGGCGATCATATAGTCCGGCAAACTCCTGCTTCTGAAACGGGTCTTTTTTAACGGCAGCAACGATTACCGGCAGCAAGTCGCGTTGCAATTCGAAAGAGCCCGCATTTTTGAGAGTCTGGAAAGCAGCGAAGACGCCTTCCCGATCGACCAGAGCCGTGGTGGGCCAACCATTGGTCTTTAATATCTGACAGAGCTTGGAGGTGTGGTCTTCGTAAACCTTGTGCAGCTTCTCCTGGTCTTTCTTCTTTGTCTGATCCTTTTCGATAACTTGCAGCAGCAACTCGCGTTGCTTAATTGCCATTTTGAGCAGTTCTTCTTTGAGCTTTTTGTTTATGGCCGGCGGTGGCGGAGACCCGATGCGCGCGAGCATCTGCTTCACATCATCTTGTGTGACGCACGACTGCGCGTGGGTGGCGACCGAACAATAGAGGAGCAAGACTACTGTTAGTAAAACAAACTTCATTCGGTGCTGATTATTATTATTAGAGAAGCCCGACCTGCTTGTGCAAACTCATGAAGTCGAAGTTATTCCACGCCTCAACAATCTTTCCATACTCGATTCTGACAATCGCGATGCCGGTAAAGTCGACTGGAGATTGTGTCGCAGATACTCCGAGAAAGTCTCCTTCGTGCCTGGCACGCACAGAGCAACGCGCGGCAACCTTGTCGCCCTCGGCTACCATGTCCTCGACAACGATCATCATGTTTGGAAAGGCTTCGCGGAACACTGTGTGAAACGGTCTGAAGTTTTGCGGACCCTTAATCGGATTCGCGGGATCATCCGATAGGCCGTGTACGATGCCGTTTGCGTCGAGCATCTCCTCGATCGCATCGGCGCGCCCCTTGTTCCAAACTTCCTCAAACCAGCGACGAAGTAATTGTTTATTTTCTTCTGACATGAGGTCTCCAGCAGCAAAAAATTTCTTGACTTGTAGAAATATAAAGCATAGATTTCGACCCGTCCATAAGGGTCAATTAAACCTCTCCACAAACAATCTCCACACGACAACGGATTTGTTTTTAAGGCTACAGCTGCGGAATGTCAGCCTTCCGGATAAAGCAGTCCTGACGACGGACGTGCCTGTTTCTGTTTAGCCCTTTCCTTACAACCTCATTGAAAGATAGGAGTAGAAAGATGCAAACCATCCCCCAAATGCAGACTCAAGAAGCAACTGAGTCGTACAACAAAGAACCCAAACCCGCTTCTCAATACACCATCGACCACTATAACAAGGTATTGCACGAGCTAAACTTCGACAACAAACTCGACTTCGTTGACGCGTCGAAGAACTTCGTCGCCACCTACACCCACGATGGTCAGATATCCACCGAGCCAATCGATCAGGTCAAGATCGACCAATCCAATAGTCCGGTGCCGGTCTGGAACCTTGCTGATTATCGTTTTCTAAAAGATGACACTGCACCCTTCACGGTCAACCCGAGTTTATGGCGCCAGGCCCAACTCAATCTGAACAACGGATTGTTCCGGGTAACGACACGCACCTACGAAGTGGACGGCAAGCCGGTGAAGAGAAGTATCTATCAGGTGCGTGCCTTCGACCTGTCGAACATGACGATTGTCGAGACGGATAACCACATTATTGTCATCGATCCACTTATCTCGGAAGAGACAGCTAAAGCAGCGTTGAATCTCTATTACGAAACCCGTCCACCAAACCAGCCGAAATTTCCGGTTAGGGCGGTCTTTTATACCCACAGCCACATTGACCACTACGGCGGCGTGAATGGCGTAATCAGTGCGGACGATGTGCAGTCTAAGAAAGTTGACGTCTATGCGCCCAACGGATTTCTCGATCACGCGGTCAGCGAGAATGTTTACGCCGGTAGTGCGATGGCCCGGCGTGCCATTTACATGTACGGAGCGATACTGGATCCGGGTGACAGAGGTCAGGTGGATAGCGGTTTGGGAAAAACAACTTCGACCGGCCAGAGTGGGCTGATTCCACCGACGGTCGTGATTTCAGATAACCTTGAGAAGCATAACATCGACGGTGTAGAGATCGTTTTCCAGTTAGCGGAGGACACGGAAGCGCCGTCAGAAATGCTGTTTCATTTTCCGCAGTTCAGAGCGTTGTGCGCCGCGGAAGACATGACGCATAACCTGCACAACCTGTATTCGTTGCGTGGCGCGCAGGTTCGCAACGCCTTAGCTTGGTGGAAAGTCATCAACGACACCATCCAGCTTTTCGCTAAAGACCTTGATGTCATTTTTGCCCAGCATCACTGGCCGATGTGGAATGACGTACCGGGTAAAATAGTGCACTTCCTCAGAAAACAGCGCGACCTCTACAAATATCTTCATGATCAATCGCTGCGCTTGCTGAATCACGGGCGCACTATGCTCGAATTATCAGAGATAATCGAATTACCCGTGAGCCTTGCCCATGAATGGTATAACCGCGGGTATTACGGCACTGTCAATCACGACTCGAAGGCAGTTTATCAGCGGTACATTGGATGGTACGACGCCAATCCCGCAACCCTCCATGCGTTGCCACCGGTGGACGCATCGAAAAGGTATGTTGAGTACATGGGTGGCGCTGAGACTGTTCTCAACAATGCACAGCAGGCGTTTGATAGAGGTGAATATCGCTGGGTGGTGGAAGTAGTCAACCATGTGATCTTTGCCAACCCCGATAGTTCCCAAATTAACCCAGTTAATCCCATCACGGCCAATGCGAAACTCCTTCAGGCGGACGCGTTGGAGCAGTTGGGTTACCAGGCCGAGTCTGGCCCATGGCGCAATTGTTATTTGATGGGTGCGCACGAACTACGACACGGCGTATCGCCACTCCTTCAATCGCATCCGCTCAGCACGGCTGTAATGAGTGCGATGACACTTGATCAATACTTCGACTATATGGGGTTGCGGTTCAACGCCCCAAAGGCGAAGGCTGATCCATTCTTCGACAAGCACGTCACGATAAACTGGATCGTTGACGATGGCGGAACTCCCCAGTTTTACTCGCTCGAGTCTGTTGACTACACGCTACCGTATACCAGCTATGAACACGAGGCTGCGTTGCCTATGGCGGACGTTACACTCATCATGGAGCGTAGTGTTCTTAATGAAATCTCGACTACTCCGCACATCAGTATGAGTAAAGCATTCAACCTCGCGATCGATGCGGGCAAAATCAAGGTACTGGGGCCGGGTAATGCCACGATAGTCACGAAGATCCTGGATCACCTGGATATCTTTCCAGCGAATTTCAATATCGTCACACCCAGACAGGAAAAGGATCTAATCTAAGACGGTTTTTGATTGGTGAGGGTCTGCCGTGCTGGTGGTATGCGTAGGCGACGGCAGACCCGAACCGTCAAGATGGTCAAACGTATCCTCATCTGGTGCATATGGTGGGTCATCGAGTGTTACCAGGACTTCCAGATCTTCGTCGCTCATGTAAACCTCCCCGCTGTGTTTTTATCCACAGATTACGCAGATTAAAAGAATCTGCGTAATCTGTGGATAGGTTCGATGATTCATGCCGATTGCGTGCGTGTCTGCTCTTTCTTTATAAACTCGAGCAAATCCGCGTTGATGAGATCCTTGTGAGTTGAGCACATGCCGTGCGGCAACCCCGGATAAACTTTCAGTGTGGCGTCCTTCACAATCTTCGACGACACGAGGGCAGTGATACCGATCGGCACGACCTGATCGTCATCGCCATGCATGATGAGTGTCGGCACGTCGAACCGCTTGAGATCCTCAGTGAAGTCAGTCTGCGCAAACGCCTTAATACATTCGTAGGTAGCTGGCAGACTGGCTAACATCGATTGTAAAAGAAAACTATCAAGCAAGCCTTGAGATACTTTTGCTCCCGGCCTGTTGAAACCGAAGAAAGGAATGCGGAAGTCAGTCATAAACTGGTTGCGATCGGCTTGAATGCCGGCACGCAATCCATCGATCATCTCGATCGGCAGTCCATCAGGATTAGCTTCGGTCTTTTGTAACAACGGTGGGACAGCGCTGATCAGCACCGCCTTTGCTACGCGTTTGGTGCCGTGACGGCCGATGTAGCGAGTTACTTCGCCACCGCCGGTCGAGTGGCCCACGTGAATTGCATCCTTAAGATCGAGCGATTCGACGAGTGTCGCGAGATCATCGGCATAGGTGTCCATGTCGTTTCCGCCCCACGTTTGACTCGATCGTCCGTGACCGCGACGGTCATGGGCAATGCATCGATACCCATTCGATGCCAGGAAGAACATTTGATCCTCAAAAGCGTCTGCCGTCAGTGGCCAGCCGTGACTGAACACGATCGGCTGTCCCTGGCCCCAGTCCTTGTAATAAATCTGTGTGCCATCTTTTGTGGTAATAAAACTCATGACGTTTCTCTCCTTTCGAGCTGATGATCTACGCTTTCGCAGCAGCGACCGCGTTAGACCGTTCGAGCCAATCCTTAAAGTAAGTTGGGCCAAGCTGGGCTTCACCGGCGGGGACAAGTGAACCTTCGTCCAACTCCGCGCCGAAGTAGCGAGCATGCGAGTCGACGACAATTTCGCGCTTGTCGTTACGAGCGATCAGGCATTGACTGATAAATTCATCGAAACGAAACCGTTCGGGTCCCGCTATTTCCCTCGTCCCGTTCAAAGGGGAGCCGGTCGCAACGCTGCCGACCGCACTAGCAACATCGTCCGCTGCCATAGGTTGGATCGATGCCTGTGGCAAATGTACCGTGCTATCGACAGTGGCGGCGTCGGCGATGCTCTTACCGAACTCAAAGAATTGCGTGGCACGGACAATCGAGTAGGGAATGGGGGATTCCTTGATGAGTTTTTCCTGGGCCAACTTGGCAAGAAGATAGCCGCTTCCCGGCACGCGATCGGTGCCCACGATCGAGAGGGCCACATGGTGTGTTACGCCCGCCGCTTGTTCGGCTGCAATCAGATTGCGAGTCGACGTTTGGAAGAAGTTCATGACTGCTGTTTCTTCGAATGAGGGTGAATTTGATACGTCGATCACTACGTTGGCGCCAACGAGAACGTCTGTCAGTCCTTCGCCTGTGATTGTATTGACACCCGTATTAGGAGCCGCGGCGACCGCCTCGTGACCCTGCTCCTTAAGATTAGCGATAAGCTTTGATCCGATTAGACCAGTCCCCCCAATAACAACGATTTTCATTACCCTCTCCTTTCGATTTTTTGTGTCTTGTTGCAGCTATGACCGCGTGGGGGTCTGATTTGTGACAAGCGGCGTTGAAAATTTTATCTTCGTTGCGGATGTCGTATTATTGGCCAATGCAAACCAATGCGCCTGATGATGGGCTTTCGGACTTTATCAGTGTGCGTCCTCGTTTGTTTGGCATCGCGTACCGCATGCTGGGAAGCGCTGTCGAGGCAGAGGACGTCGTGCAGGATGCGTGGATGAGGTGGCAAACCACCGATCGAAGCGTGGTCCAGAATCCCGCTGCATTCCTCGTGACGACGACGACTCGCTTGTCCATCAATGTCTGCGAATCGGCGCGCACGCGTCATGAAACGTATGTTGGACCATGGCTTCCGGAGCCAATCGACACCAGCGAGGATCCTCGATTGGGAGCGGAACGCGGCGAGGCACTGGAATTAGCAGTGCTATTACTGCTGGAGAAACTCCCACCTACCGAACGGGCTGCATACACTCTTCGCGAAGCATTTGATTATCCATACAAAGAAATCGCAGACATCCTTCAAACCACGGAGGCGAACACTCGTCAACTCGTTACCCGAGCCAGGAAACATATCGCCGATGGACGTCGAGCGTCGGTGAGTAATACCGAACGAAGCCGTTTTCTCAACGCCTTCATCTCCGCGGCCCGCAATGGCGATTTACTCGGACTTGAGGCGCTTTTTGCGTCGGATGTTGTCTCGATGTCTGATGGCGGTGGATTTGTGCGCGCGGCACGGAATCCGGTTGTTGGTCGCGAGCGGGTTGCGAAATTTATTTCTTCGGTGACGTGGTTCTGGAACGGCGTGCAGGTTGACGAGGTTGAGGCAAACGGACAACCGTGCATGCTCATTTCTCGCGGTGGTATCGCCGTAGTGCTGGTAGTTGTTGACGCCTCTCCGGATGGTATCAAACAGATCTGGTGGTTGATGCGACCAAGCAAACTCGGAGCGATTGCTCCGGCGCTATCGCGATTGGGCCCGCAAATTTCGACATGATGCGAGCGATTCAAATTCTTTCATTGTTTTTGTTGCTGACGTTTGCGTCGGTTGTCAGCGCGCAAACTCCTGTAACCTGTGGAATCGTCGAGATCGATGGACCATCTTCGTACGGAGACATCAACTTTGAGACGAGAAGGCGCGTCTGAATAGTTTTGCTATTCAAGTCTTGAACGTCTAGGGGAGTGGACTCATCCAAATGGCTGCGGTCAGAAAACCTTCAAAGGGGGAAGCCGCTTACCGTTTCGCTCGTGCTAAATCATATTTGGGTTTTAGAGGTATCGATCCAAGCCGAACCATCACAGCGGATTGTGGTTTCACTACAGAACTCACAATCACACTTTGGGTTATTCCACCGGGCGCCACCCTGCTCGAGTGCAATACTGTCGGTCAAATACCTCTCTCAGAAGTGAAGTTCACTAAACCACGTCCTAAGTCCCCAAAGAAACGCCGCTGATTTAGTTTCAGTGTCACAAGTTGGACCAGCGTTCGGTCTTTTAGCCAGAGGTGACGGAATGAACAAAATAATGCTGTTGGTGTTTATGTGTCTGGTGTGCAGCACGGCGTTGGCCCAGGAGCCCAAGGTAACACCGGTCATGTCGAAAGATCTCCCGGAAGTTTCCGGCAAAGAAGTCTTGATGATCACAGTGGAATATCCTCCCGGCGGCGCCGACCCAATCCATCGACACAACGCGCACGGATTTATCTACGTGTTGGAAGGCACGATCGTGATGCAGGTTAAAGGCGGAAAAGAAGTAACCCTAACACCCGGCCAGTCGTGGTACGAAGGTCCCGAAGATGTCCACGTGGTCGGCCGCAACGCCAGCACCACCAAACCGGTGAAGTTTCTGGTGTTCCTGTTCAAGGAAAAGGGTGCACCAGCGTTAGTGCCGACGAAGTAATTGCAGTTTGATTCGCCACGGATTTACACGGATACGTAATCAATCCGTGTAAACCCGTGGCTAAGAGCTGTCAAGACATTCTGTCCAACAACTCGGATTCGACCGCTGCAACCTAATCATCAACCATTCCGAATAGGTTGAACTCACCGCAGCGAGTGAAAGCAAAATGCTTCACCGTATGCGCAATTACTCTGGGCTCCGCTGACTTCTGTATCGTCGCCATTAGAACGAGTAACGCTCCGGCAGGTTCCTCGCCACCACCACAAATGATCTCCGCCAAGGCCTCGATCCTTTTTCTGGTTGAACCATCATCCGGCGGTTCGGCGTCAATCTCCTCGACTACGCCATTTCCTGCACCCGCGCTCCGCACGAGTCTCGCGAGCCACGGATCATTCGTCTCCAACGCATAACGAATAATTGCCCTGCTCTGCGGATCGAGCGACGTGTCATTCAAAATGGTCTGCGCTCTTTGTTTAAGAGCATTCATTATCGTATTGGTTCTAGTTGTTCTGATTACGTGAGGTGTGGCCGGACGCGCGGTTGCGCTACTATCTTTAGTCATGAGCTTCATCCTTTCTGTAGAAGGTGAGGTTTCTAGGGTCGATTTGTGTTAGCGCACAAGTCGGCCCGCTTCTTTCTGGATGGGGTGTTCGGACCATATCACAGAAGTTTTCGCTTTTGGACATTAAGTTACCGCTCTACACACATTCGGTTCCTAAATGGTTAGACCAGGCAAACACTGAGCACGACTCGCGAAGACCTGACACCGTAACAAGAACCATAATTAGATAACTTTAGGCCTTACGCATTCGAGTTCTCGATGATTCGACGCAAACGTCCACCTGTATCTATGCTTCTCGAGCACTGTAATAAATGATTTTGACGGCATCTTGTGACCCGTGTTGTAATGCGGACGTGCAGAATTGCATCTGTAGCACACCAAACACCTCCCAGTCCTCAATTCAGAAAACTGCGAGGCCAACGCTACGCAGCATAGGAAAAATGTATGTCTGATATAAAGTTAGTGATCCCGGGCTTTGGACAGCATGCGGCTGAGACGAATATTGTCATTCTTGGCCCAAACGGCTCCGGAAAGACAAAACTTGCCCAGCAGATAGCCCTCAGCAATCAAGTAACCGCTATCAGCGCTCAGCGCAGGACTTGGATCGATGACAACCTTCCAGTGCAAGAGGAGCAGCAGTTACTCAATAACGTCCGTAATGTTCAGAACACTTGGCAACAAAACTCGTGGCAACCAACTGAGGAAATAAACTATGTTCTTTCCACGCTGGTTCAAGACCATACTAATTTGCTTACCAAGATGAACGAGCAAGCAATAAGCGAAGGTAAACCAGTCGAACCTTTGACGGACACCAAGCTAATGAAACTTCAAGCTGTCTGGAAAAAACTGTTTCCTACGCGCAAGCTCGAAATTGGCGGTTTCTTTCCGAAGGTAAAGCGGCTCGACGCTGCAACAGATTCGGCCCCTTACTCGCTGCGACAGATGAGCGACGGTGAAAGGACGGTGCTCTATATGGCAGCACGTGTCTTGACAGCTGAACACCGAGTGATTGTGGTAGATGAGCCGGAACTTCACATGCACAGCCGCCTTGCTGTGCAATTTTGGGACGAAGCAGAAAAGCTGCGGAAGGATTGTGCATTCATTTATGTGACGCATGACCTAAACTTCACATTGTCCCGACGTAGAGCCACCGTACTAGTGGCTCGGCCAGATTCCTCAACCGAGGCAGTATCGGTCGATGATCTGCCTGCGACCGTCGCGGCGGAAGTCTTGGGTGCCGCAACGCTGCCATTCTACGCAATGCGAATTTTTTTCTATGAAGGCGAACAGGGAAAAGGACTTGCCAGTGCATTATTCTCGACGTGGTTCAGCGATAGCCAAACGTTCAGCATGCCGTGCGGAGACCGCGACTCGGTTTGTGCCGCGGTTTCTGGGCTGAAAAAAGTTGGCGTCGCGGCAACCGAGATCACGGGGCTCATCGATAGAGACTTTTATCCGGACGCTGTCAACAATTCGGTCACAACTGGTGTAACAGTTCTGCCTTTGCATGAAATCGAGAGCGTCTTTTGCGACGAACGTGTTGTAGAGGCTGTCGCAGAACACCTTGGCAAAAACCCTGGCGACGTATGGGCCGAGTTCCTCCACCAAGTTCGTAAGGAGTTTCGGGCGAAGACATTCAATGGTTTGGTTGCGCGTCGAGTAAGATCAAGAATTGGTGATCTTCTCGACGGTGTGTTCAACAACGCTGATATTGTCGATGAACTTGAGCTAACCGCGAAGAATCATAGCGCGAATCTTAACAGGCTGGATCTCCCTACGAAAACTCTTTCAATGTTTGATGAAGAAGCGAGACGAGTCTCTAATGCACTTTTGGAAAGTGGGGGCGAAATGCTTGCGATTCTTCCGGGGAAACACTTATTAAGTATTCTTGCTAAGGTATTCGGCTTTAAGACCTCCGATTTTACTGAATTGGTATTGAGATCGTTGGACAAGGCCGAAGACAAGCCTAATCCGTTATTAACATTGGGTACTAAAGTAGAGGCGGCGCTTGTTACGTACCTACCTCAGCGACACTCAAGCTAATCGCGAAATTGGTGGAAGCGATGATCGAAACAATAGGCCACATCAAGAATCCTCTCACCGTTATTGTAATTTTGCAGGATTGCTGAAGTAAGAGTACGGTTGTCCTACCTACCTTCAAGCTGACTACTTCTAAGTAAATGTTCCTTTCCGCATAGACCAGAAGGATTGCGATGGTGGGCCACAGTGCAAGCGTAAGAGATCACGAGTTGCCGTAGCATTTGAGACTTGAATTTCATCCGGCGGTCCGCGTTCATGTGTCACCAATATCTCGGGCACACGAGAGGGAACTCATTTCAATTACTATCTTCCAACGACACCCTGTATATGATACGCTTCGCGGCATGAGCGTTAGATATCATGTTATTCCGTGGCTAGATGGCACTTGGCGTGTAAGGCGATACGGCGCCAGGCGTGCGACGAGCGTGCATTCTACTCAGAATGAGGCTGTCGATCAGGCACGCAAATTGGCAAAGAAAGATTTGACTGGCGGCGATGTCGTCATCCACGGCGTTGACGGAACCGTCAGACGTTGGACTACCTATGGGAAAAGAGCCTTACCCTCGGCGTGAACACTCACGTGTGAAGAAGTAGTTAGTCAATTCCCAGGCGTCCTCAACCGCCACCAATGGAAAAAGAGCTACTAAAAAAATTCCGTACAAGTGTATTCATAAACTGTCCTTTCGACGAAGAATACAAATTGCTGCTCCGACCCATGCTGTTTACATTGGTGTATGCTGGACTACGCCCACGGCTTGCATCAGAGACGTCAGATTCGCTTGAACAGAGGATCGAAAAAATTCTGCGTCTTATTAAGGAGTGTAAGTACAGCATTCACGATTTATCGCGGCTGCGACCCGAAAAGGCAAATGAATTCTCAAGATTGAATATGCCTTTTGAGTTAGGGGTTGATTATGGCTGCCGGCGCGTCGCAAAAAATCATTTACGTACGAAGCGAAGTCTTATCTTCGAGAAAAAACGATACGATGTTCAGAAGGCGCTGTCAGACCTAAGCGGAGTGGATATAAAGTGTCATAACAACAATCCAACACAAACTGTTCAAGCCTTGCAACACTGGTTGGTCGAGACTGTGGGCTTAAACGATATTGAGAGTCCGTCTGTGATGTGGGGCATGTTCGCCGAGTTTGACTCTGATTTTTATAAGCGTCGAAAAACGCAAGGCTACTCTAAGCGGGATCTGAGGGTGATGCCTGTCCCCCAGTACATAAGATTCATCAAACAGTGGGTTGCTTCGAAGCGGTAACGCTACCTCAATCACTGATCGTCCACTCAAGGAACGGCTCGGAGATTTTGACGATCTTATCGCTCGGGCTTTGAATCGACTTATTCTCAAGCTCGCCGACTGGCTCAAACTCTACGTCAACTTTGATGTACTTGCAGTTGCGGTAAACGTAACGCCGCCACGTTCTCGTCGAAATCCCGCCTTCTTCTTTGAACACTTTCAGAAGGTCATCCCTCGTCATGCCAACTCTCATGCTTTCGATTTCTTTGAGGTTCGTTGCGATCCATGCCGTATGCTCATCTGGCTTGCACGTTTCCGACGAGATCGCAGCAACGGAAACAAAAGTGACAAGGCCAAATGCGAGTAGCGATATCAGCGTCTTCATAATCATTCCAATCTTTCAGTGTGACAGTTGAAAGACTGTCCACACGAGACTGCGGTTCTCCGTGCTCCTTATCTAATCTGACATCTCGCAACGAAAGTAAAGGAGCCTACACGCGTGAGAAAGACTACCTCATCCTCTTTAATTCTCTTGTTGTTGTTTTCAATCGCACAAGTAACTTCAGCGAAGCCTCAGGGCGATTGGGCAAGTTTGAAGAACTATGTCGGACAACCGATTGCGATTAAAACCAATGACGGGGTTACATCGTTTGGCGTTCTCGGCTTTATTGATGACTCTCTGCTTAAGGTTCAGTTAGCGGATAAGGAGCAACTGTCCTCACACGAGACATCCTTCAAGCGCGGTGAAGTCACGAAGATTTGGCACGCAAAATTTCGCTTCGGAGAGACAAATACAAAGAGAGGACTCTTGATAGGACTCGGCCTTGGATTCGGCGTCGGTTACGCGGCTGCGTACGCGACGCGTGAACAAGGTCCACCACACGGATTTGCATTGTTTCCGATGGGCGGAGCTGGTGTCGGCGCATTAGTCGGTTCCATGAGGTCAAAGGATCATAAAAAGCGGAAGTTGATTTATAGCCTTTAAGGATCTCTGGAGAAGTCATAAAAGACACGGAAGAGATTGCCGTCTAAATCGGATGCGGTGAATTCGTGCAACTTCCAGGGTTTTGATTCCGGAGGAGAGAGGATGTTTGCGCCGGCGGCCTTCCACATTTCGTACAGCTCATCAACTTCGTCTTTGTTATCGAGATTAAACCAGGTCATGACTGGCGGTGCGTTGCCATGATGTGTGCGAAAGTTAGTGTCGGTGAGAAAGATCCTGCATTGCCCGTTTGAGATTCCGGCGATGCCGCCGTCGGCGCCACCCCAGTCGAGGTTGAAGCCGAGTTGGCGTTGATAGTAATCCAGCGCCGCGTTCATGTCGGTCACAGGTATCTCGGGCACTGGAGAGGGGAATTCACGCTTCATCTGAAGACCTCACGCGATAGAGAGTTCACGGCTCAACGCCTGGGCCAGCAGATCAACTGCTTCTTTTGTTTGCACTGCCAGGCGCAAGTATCGTTCGGACGAGCCGATCTTGTTGCTGCATTCTCGCACTATCAACCCATACTGTTCCAGCAATCGGTCTCTAAGCTTTCGGCCTTGTACCTCGCGCGGCAACTCGACGTATAGAAAGTTTGCCCTTGAAGGAAAAACTCTTAAACCGGGAATTCGTTCGAGTTGATTCAGCATGTATGTCCTATCCTGTGCGACGAGAGAAAGGCTGTGCCGGAATTCGTCCTTAAACTCTGTCACGGTTTTCAGAATGTAAGCAGCCAACCCGTTGACGTTCCAGAACGGAAGTTGCGATCGGAGTTGATCTGCCGCGCGTGAATTCATCGCTGCATAACCGAGTCGAACCCCGTGCCAGCCTAACGACTTACCGAGACTCTTAACAACCACCAGATTCTGAGCTTTCGGTATCAAGCTCACCGCACTTTCCAGACCCGCGAAGTCGAGGAACGACTCATCAATCACAATCAGCTCAACTTGCGGCAGGCTAAATACGAGCTCTTCGATCTCACCAGCCTCAAACCATGCTCCGGTTGGATTGTTTGGATTTGAAATCACAAGCATTCTTATTTCTAGCTCAGTAGCGCGCGAAACTAGTTCTGAAACTTCGAGACGAAAGTTTCTCTCGACGTCGTGTTTGATTGTATGGAGTGGAATGCCTAGTTCGTTCGGCAGATCGGTCCAACGGCTAAACGTGGGAATCGGTGTGAGTATTGGACCACGCGTCAGGTGACACAGTCGTGTAATGATTTCTGTTGATCCATTTGCCGGCACGATGCACTCCGGCGGAACCCCGGCAATGTCGCCAATGTATTTCGCATGGACCTCTGCATAGTCGGGATAGTATCTAAGAATTTCAGGCAAACGCTCAGTGATGCGTTGGACCATCTGCGGTGGCGGAAAGTGCAAGTTGACAGGTATGCAAAAGTCCAGCAGTGGACCACTATAAACTGCACTCTCTTTGACCGAAAAAAAGGATGGGTTGTGCGAACGCACGTTGAAAAGATCCGCGGCAGTGTTACTCATATGAACTCTCCTCTAATTCGACGTGTAATCGGGCAATTTCTTCCGTTTATTGTTTGGGCGA
>DATEIS010000508.1:0-4273 GCA_035278765.1 Pyrinomonadaceae bacterium
ATGTGCCTTTTTGTGGCTGGTTTTACTTGTGGCTATAAAGCGAATGGGCGCGACATACGTGGGAGTGCGTCGCGCCCATCCATATTCGTGGTTACTGTCCTCACCCCAGCAACCACTTGAGACGGAGGATCCACCAACCGTCTCTCTTGCCCCACAATATACATCGCAACGGTTGTGCCGTGCAAGAATCTTTTTATTTCGGAGATAAACCGCTTGTATTTGAAGTTTGGGGCTCGGAACGTCACCCTCACCGTGTAGATTTTTCGCGGGAGGTCGTGTAGAAAATTCACGATCGGCCCCTCACACCCGACGGTAAGGATCTAAGCCGCCGCCCCGATTTCTCCTTCTATCGCCCGGGCGATTTTTCCGGCGTACTCCTCGATCTGGCGCTGGTGCTCGCCCTCAATCATGACCCTGGCCAGCCGCTCCGTTCCGGAGTAACGGAGCAGCAGCCGTCCTTTTTGCGAAAGCAGTTCCTCAACCTCCGAGACTACCGCCTGAACCGCCGGCAATTCCGCAAATGGAACCTTCTCCCGCACGCGCACATTGACAAGAATCTGTGGGTACTGCTTGAACCCGGCGGTCATTTCGGTCAGTGTTTTCCGGGATTCGCGCAACGCTCGAAGCAGGCAGAGGGCTGTGATCATGCCGTCTCCGGCGAGACTCAGCTCAGGCATGATGATGTGGCCTGACTGTTCGCCGCCGAGGCTAGCTCCCAACTCCAGCAGTTTCTCAAGCACGTACTTGTCGCCGACGTCAGTACGAACGAGCTGTATTCCGGCTGACCGAAAAGCGATTTCAAGCCCGATATTGCTCATCACGGTCGCGACGACGTTGTTGTCTTTCAGTTTTCCGTGCGACTGAAGATGCGAGGCGAGCGCCCACATGGTTGCGTCACCGTCGACGAAATTGCCGCTGTTATCGATGAACAGAGAACGGTCCGCGTCGCCATCAAATGCGACACCCAAGTCAGCCCTTTCATCGACTACTCTTTGACGAAGCGAATCGATATGCAGCGACCCGCAATCACGATTGATGTTGCGACCGTCCGGAGCAGCGTTGATGGCGTTCACTTTCGCACCGAGTCGTGTGAACAGAACCGGAGCGAGTGCCGAGCTGGCGCCGTTCGCACAATCGATAACCATCTTCAGGCCGTCAAGCTGCAGACCGTTGCCAATGTCATCTGCGAGGAATGACAAGTACTCCTGCCGGAGTTTGTCCTGGAGTTCCGGTGACGATGGAACTGGACTCGTTTGAGTTGCAGGCGAGAGTTCGCCGGCAAAGATATCGGCCTCGATCATTCGCTCCACTGAGTCGTCCATCTTCTCACCAGAAGGTGCGAAGATCTTGATTCCGTTGTCCTGATACGGATTGTGTGAAGCGCTGATGACGACGCCTGCGGATGCGCCGTGTTTGCGTGTTAAGAACGCCACGCCGGGGGTCGTGATTACACCTGCCGACAGACACTCAACCCCGGCCTTGTTTGCACCTTCGATCAATGCACGTTCGATCAACTCGCCTGATTCGCGAGTGTCGCGTCCGATGATGATTTGCGGATTCGGGTCGCGTTCGGCGAGATGCTCGGCGAGCGAAAAACCGATAGCGGTTACGGTTGGCGAATCTAGCGGAAACTTTCCCGCCTCACCTCGAATGCCGTCAGTACCAAAAAGAGTTTTCACTTTACAGGGATAAACTTCGAAGTGTGGACAGATTTCAGAGTTACTCTTCCTTGTAACATCTTGGGTAGTTCGAGTCGTGGTTCGTCGCCATCGAGAATGACCCGAAACTGTTCAGATTTGATTGTTTCGAGGAAACTCGCGCCGCCCAGCAGAGTTACAGACGTAGTCGCCGGTTGAACTTTGCCGCCGTCCGCCGTTATAACCTCGACGCCGGAAAAGGTTTTTTCAACTCGCCGTTCACCGATCTCGACCGCAACATTCACCATCGGCTCGAGCAGATCGACTTTAGGATCCGGTACATCAAGCGCGACGTTTTGGGCATCAAAACTCGCCTTGCGCCCTTGCAGCCAGATGCTTTCCGTTGAGATTTTCTGAAGTCCATTAACGCGACTAGCCGGCCCTCGCACTGAAACACTTCCTCTATTCGGATAGACCGAATAAACCTCAAATCCGTCATCCGGTTTGCCTTCAAGTCTTGGTTCAACCGGCACCTGCCGATCGACGATTTCTTCGAGGCGAATCGGAATCGCGCTGGGTTGGAAGCCGTCAACCTTTATTCCCTGTGGCAGAGTTATCAATGCTTTGTCAGCGAGTCGCAACACGCGCTCGCCGGCACGCTGATCACTAATGTCAACTGTGGCCACAAGGTCGAGCGAAGTTAGATCGTCGAGCTTGTTGCGACTTCCGGTCAGCGTCACGTCGACAGTGCGTGGTGGATCATTACTAATTTCAAGCGACTGCGGTCTGATGAAATTGAGTTGGACGTTGACGTGCGCCGTGACGGGTTGATTTTGTCCGGTCACTAGCAGCCACAGAACAATCGCGATCGCCAAAGAGAGAAGCTTCAGACTCCAGTCTTCCACGAAGATACGGCGCAGCATTTTTTGCGTGCGATTCGGCGCTGGCCGCAGCTCTGGTGCAATGGTTTCGTCGATGTCTTGAAAGGGCATATCGATCCTAATTCACAGATGCTATCTCTTCAGCTTCGCTCTCCGATTCCGAATGTTTCCGCTCTTTCTTCGGTACAGCTTCCAGCGCCTCAAGGATTGCTTCACGCAGCTTCGTCGCATCAAGTCCACGCCGGATCTCGCCCCGCTTCACTAGCGAAATCAAACCGGTTTCTTCCGATACGACAACCGCCACGGCATCAGTGTCCTCCGTAACACCAATCGCGGCGCGATGCCGTGTTCCGAGATCTCTCGACAGTCTTGGATTCAACGTTAACGGAAGAAAGCACGAAGCCGCGGCGATGCGATGTCGCCGCACGACCACTGCACCATCGTGCAACGGACTCGCGGTGTTAAAAATACTCACTAACAGGTCGTAACTGAGTTCCGCATCGAGCTGCACGCCGCCGTCAGTCACGTTCTTCAATCCGACGTTACGTTCAATAACAATCAACGCCCCGGTTTTTGTCGATGCCAGCGACGTCGCAGCGAGAATAACTTCATCGTAAATGCCTTCCCCAAACTGTCCTCGATGTCGCGAAAAGGGTACACGAAACCGATTTCCAAACGTAATCAAAGCCTGTCGAATTTCAGACTGGAACAAAACTATGATCGCGATACCGATGTAAAGCAGTCCGTTACTGAGAACATACTCCAGCGTCGCGAGATCTTGTTTGATTGAGAGGTAGTAAAGGAAAACAAGGAAGCCGATTCCGGCGGCCATTGGCGCGGCGCGAGTACCGCGCAGGAGTTTCAAAACTGCATACACAAGCAAAAAGACGAAGATGATGTCCGCGACATTGCGCGGCTCAATCATCCGTCTTAAATACTCGGTGTATGGCAGTAGCAATAGCATTTCTTCCGCGGTTGTCTGTTATCGGTGTTCATCCGTGAAATCCGTGGCAAAAACTTCAACCGATGTGTTCTGCAACGGCCTGGTGTTCATCAACCTGATCGTCACGCGCGGCCTCGAGAAAGATCATCTCCACCTTCGGCTCGGCGCTTTTGATTCGCACTTCGATCTCTTCGATCGACTTCACAATCTCGTCAGTACGCAAATCAGGTTTTAGTCTTACATGGGCGTTAATCAAAATCTGTTTGGGCGCCAGGTGCATCGTCAAGAGCTCACACACGCGTTCGGCGTTGGGATGGCTCTCAATTGCCTGTTTGATTGCCGCCACCACTTTCGGATTTGCTGCTTCGCCGAGCAGCAAGCCGCGCGATGATCGCGCCAGCACGAAAGCGACGATTGCAAGCACGATACCAATGATAATCGACGCAAGGCCGTCCCAGTATGCCCCAGCGGCGCCGCCGACCTGATAGTCGGTCAACAATATTCCCGCCGCGGCGATCACGATTCCTATCAGCGCGGCCGAGTCTTCAAAGAGCACTGTCTTGGCCGTCGGGTCCTTCGACTCGCGCAGATAGTCGGCAAAGCTCAGACCTTCGTGATGCGCTTCTTTAACTTCCTGGTAAATGGCCAGAGCTATCGATCCGCTCTCCAATACAAAGGAGATGGCGAGCACTCCATAGGCCCAACCAAGGTTTGTTGGTGGATGCGGATGCGCGAGTTTTTGTATGCCCTCGTAGATCGCATACGTCGCACCAACGCCAAAAATGAAAATAGCGGCAATGAAAGACCAGAAA
>DATEIS010000509.1:0-5559 GCA_035278765.1 Pyrinomonadaceae bacterium
ATATGATCAAAACCACGGGCGGCCACGGAGGGCCGCCCCTACAGTACGTTCCGAGATGTGTAATTCAATTCATTACTTCGCCGACGATGGCGGTTAGGGCGTTGTCCTGGAGGCTGGGGTTACGTGGGAGTTGGCCGTGAAGATCGCAGCCGAAAACGGCGTAACGCGAGAGCTGGTTGAAGATGTGCTCGCCGAGTAATGAAGCGCGCGTGACGCGACCATCGCCGGGCATGTACATTGCTTCAGTCGCCTTCTTCTTAGAAATCTTGACGCCACTCGAGGTTCGATACTCACGCGGTCTGGTCATCGTTACCCATCGATTACGTTTTTCATCACGCAGCAACACAGGCGAATTAAACGTCTCTTCACAATCGCCACCAATCGCGAGGAGAATCACCGGGGCATCGGTCGGGGTTCTCGCATCGAGGGCCTCGTGAAAACGACGAGCACGTCTCAAGGTCGCGATCAGATAAGCGTCCAGCATGTCGTACGAGTTGCCGTCAGTGCCACTCGTTTCAGCGTAACGCCGTCTAAATTCCGGCGACGAATAGATCACGCTCCAACCATATCGTTTCCAAACTTCAACGTCGTACAAATCCACCGGCAAAGGCTCAAGATTCTCATCAAGAAATTTCACTGCTGCCGGATGCGGCATTAGTTGAAAGACCGAGGGCGTCTTCACGACGTCTTCGGCAGTCAGCTTATTCAGCAACGGCACGCGCCGCCGCAAACCTTCAGTGATGGAATACCCTTCGATGAGCGTAGCGAAAGCATCGGCAGAACCTTCGTTGGGCACACCGATCATCACGATCTTGCTGATGTGAGCCGCGCCAAGCCACGTCGGCGTAATCGGACTTCCGTCCGCTGGTAAATCAGCATCGCCATACATCGCTGCGTAACGCGCAATCAAACCACCCATCGAATGCGCGACGATGTTGAATTTGAGATCGGGCCGCTGAAGTTTGGTTTTTAATCGATCGATGCGTCTGAAAAGTTCGCGCGCGTTGCTGACGTTGTCCTGGCGCCAGTCGTATGCAAAGACGTAAAACGTGTCCTGATAACCGTCTGCTGCTGGCTTTTCCCAGTCGCCGTCGCGATAACCCGCATACCGGCGCAGTGCTTCAAGCAAATCTTTGTAGACGTAGACTTCAGGCAACAGGCGCGCGAGCTTCACGGTCTCGATAATTTTTCCGGGCACGAGATCGTCGCGATTGGCCTCGAGGTCCGCACTTATCGGCAGTCCTTCCTGTTTCGTGCGAAAAGCTGATGGCCAAACCGTTTCACCAGTCTTCGGATTGATCAGTTCAGTTCCCAGAATCCCCGGAATGACGATCACCGGACGCTTTCCAGACCTTGCGCGAGCGGAGGCAAAGATGTGTTCGAGATTGGGAGTACGGCGAGCGGAAATACACGCACTCGAGACTAGCGAGAGTGCGATCAGAACCAAGAGCAATTGTCGCGAACGTTCAACTGGGGGTTTATTCAACTGGCACCGTCCAACGACGATTTATCAGGCTCGCGACAAATCCTGCGCCAAAGCCGTTATCGATATTGACGACAGTCACATTTGAAGCGCACGAATTCAGCATTCCAAGCAATGCCGCGACACCTCCGAAAGATGCTCCATATCCGATGCTGGTTGGCACAGCCACGACCGGAACACTCACAAGGCCGCCAACAACAGACGGCAAAGCACCTTCCATTCCCGCAGCGACAATCACCACGCGCGAACGCTGCAACAGGCTGCGCTCCGAAAGCACTCGATGGATTCCGGCGACGCCTGCATCCCAGATACGATCGACAGTGTTTCCCATCGTCTCAGCAGTCAGCGCTGCTTCTTCAGCAACCGGGATATCACTCGTGCCTGCCGTCACCACTGCGATCGATCCAACGCCCTGGTTGGTTTTGTCGCGACGGATTCGAACCAGCTTCGCAGCTTCGTGCCATTCAGCGTCGGTAACAATGTTACGAATCTCACCAAAAGTGCCTTCGTCTGTGCGCGTGACGAGAATGTTTGGGGAGCGCTGAATAAGCTTTTCAACAATTCCAACGACTTGCGCGCGAGTCTTACCGCCGCCAAAGACGACCTCTGGAAAGCCTTGGCGAGTCGCACGGGAATGATCGACGCGCGCGAAGCCGATGTCTTCAAAGTGAAGATTCTTGATGCGGTCCAGGGCCTCGCTGGTTTCCAGTTCACCACTCTTGAAAGCGGAGAGTAGCCTCTCTAGTTCGTTCAGATCCATTCGGCCCCAGCATGCCACAAAAATCGACACAAAGCATATCCACAGATTACACAGATTGTTTTCATTGAATCTGCGTAATCTGTGGATTCGTATCAGATAGTGGTTTGTGACTTGTGTGCTTTTTTGGCAATATCTGAGGAAGCCGTGTCCACCGTAATCAAAAACACTCGACTAACCCTGGAGATGATCAAGATCGAGCACACGCTTTTTGCGTTGCCGTTCGCATTTCTGGGCGCGGTGCTGGCAGCCGGCGGGCTACCAACAGCCTGGCAGATTCTCTGGATTGTGGTGGCCATGGTGGGAGCGCGGTCTGCAGCGATGGCGTTCAATCGAATCGCAGACAGAAACTTTGACGCCAAAAACCCGCGCACCGCGACGCGAGCCTTGCCGGCAGGTTTGCTATCGGTCGGCTTCGTCTGGGTATTCACGATTGCCGCGGCGGGATTGTTTCTGCTGGCTGCGGCGATGTTGAATCGTTTGACACTAATACTGGCTCCGGTGGCACTCGCGTGTGTTCTGTCTTACTCGTTCACGAAGCGCTGGACGCAGTTTTCACATCTCGTGCTCGGCGCCTCTCTTGCGATTGCACCCACTGGCGCGTGGATCGCGGTGCGTGGCGAGATCGGCAGTCCTGTGCCCCTCTTGCTGTCGCTCGTAGTGTTATTGTGGACAGCGGGTTTTGACGTGCTGTATGCATGTCAGGATTATGATTTCGATCGCAGAGAAGGACTGAGATCCATTCCGGCGCGTTTCGGGATTCCGGGTGCGCTCTGGATCGCACGCGGGCTTCATGCCACGGCTTTCCTCGGCTTGATTTGGCTCTTTGTGATTACGGGTCTTGGGCCAGTCGCCTTCGCGGGAGTGATTGCCACCGGCGCGTTACTTATCTATCAGCATCGACTTGTTCGCGCCGACGATCTGAGTCGCTTGAACGCTGCGTTTTTTACTACCAACGCTTTTGTGAGCGTCATATTACTGGCCACTTTCGGAAGCGCTGTTTTCCTCAACAAATAGATTGAGTGAATGAAATGACTTTTTCACACGACGATAAACTGAACGAGATTGAGAAAAGCGTCACGAGCGGTAAACGACTCTCATTCGAAGACGGCCTCGCGCTTTACGCCACCGACGATCTGCCGGGACTTGGAAAGCTGGCTGACATGGTGCGACGAAGAAGACACGGCCGCACGACCTTTTTCAACGTCAATCGCCATCTCAATCCGACAAACATCTGTTACGCCGACTGCAAGTTCTGCGGTTTCTTCCGCACACCGCGACAGCCCGATGCTTATACACACAACATTGACGATAGTTTGAAAGTTGCCGCACAGGCAGTTGCTGAAGGCGCAACCGAGTTGCACATCACCGGCGGACTCAACACGAAACTTCCATTCAGCTACTTCACCGATCTGCTTTCGTCGTTGAAGAAACAGTATCCGCAGCTACATCTGAAGGCGTTTACGATGGTCGAATTCGATCACTTCGCACACTTCTACAAGATGTCAGACGAAGACGTTATCAAGCAGTTGATCGACGCCGGTTTGGATTCGTGTCCGGGTGGTGGCGCCGAGATTTTTCGTGAACCAACGCGCTCAATGATCTGTGCACATAAATGCAACGCAGAACGCTGGCTCGAGCTTCAGGGAAAGATTCACGCCGCAGGACTCAAAACGAATGCCACGATGCTCTACGGGCACATCGAGTCGATCGAAGATCGCGTCGACCACTTCGTCAAACTTCGTGAGCAACAGGAGAAATCCGGCGGTTTTCAATGCTTTATACCTCTCGCGTTCTATCCGCCGGACACACAGTTGGCCCACTTACCTGGTCCATCCGGGGTTGATTCATTGAAAACGATCGCAGTCTCGCGTTTGATGCTCGATAACTTCGATCACATCAAAGCCTATTGGGTGATGCTCGGCAAACGTCTGGCCCAGGTAGCGCTTCATTACGGCGCCAATGATATCGACGGCACGATCACCGACGGCGGCGAGCTGACCACGAGCTACTCAGTCGAGGCGAATAACGAAGTAAAGATGAATAAGACTGAACTGATCGGATTGATTGAAGAAGCAGGCTTTGAAGCAGTCGAACGCGACACTGTCTACAACCGCATCGAACGCGACAGCGTCAGCATGGTCTAACAATATTTATGTCAGAAACTATCACACTTGCACATTCACCGGATTCCGACGACGCGTTCATGTTCTATGGGCTGGCGACGCACAAACTGAACACAGGGGATCTGAATTTCCAACACCTTCTCAAAGACATTCAAACTCTGAACGAGGAAGCGATGCGCGGAACGTATGACGTCACCGCTATCAGCTTTCATGCTTACGCGTACATTCACGAAAAGTACGCTCTGCTTCCTCATGGCGCTTCGATCGGTGATAACTACGGACCGATCGTCGTGTCGCGCGAGGCGGCCACACCTGACGACATCCCCAATCTCAAGATTGCGATTCCGGGAAAGTTAACGAGTGCTTTTTTGGCGTTGCGAATCTTCAACTCGGATTTCAAGTATGAAGTTGTGCCTTTCGACAAGATCATCGATGCCGTCCAGAACGGAACCTGTGACGCCGGCTTGCTGATTCACGAAGGCCAACTTTTTTACGAGTCGAAGGGTCTGCATAAAGTGCTCGACCTGGGCGAGTGGTGGCACCAGCAACACGGACTGCCGCTGCCGATGGGTGGCAATGCCATTCGACGCGACCTTGGCGACGACCGGATCAGGGAAGTTTCAAAGCTGCTGCGCGAGAGTATCAAGTATTCGCTCACGCACCGCGACGACGCGCTTCAGTACGCGATGCAGTTTGCGCGGGACATGGATCCGGAGCTTGCGGATAGATTTGTGGCGATGTGGGTAAACGACCTGACTTTGGATTACACCGACCGTGGTCGTGAGGCCGTCCGGCGTTTACTGGACGAGGGCCACAAGAAAAATATTATCCCCCACCCGGTACAGGTAGAGTTCGTCGAATCCTGAAAATCTTGTAAATCCTGTCAAAAATGACTCCAGATTCAAGACCCGCTAAGTGTAATTGTGTATAGTAAGTTTTAAGAATTGACCAAAGCTGGGGTGTGCGCGGTGATTTTATTAAGCCACCCCGCCCAGAAGGGGCAGCTAATCACCGCGCACATCATCGACATCAGACCACGTAAAACCAAGCTCCTCCCAAAGCCTGGTTTATCGCCCGCGCCGTGTAAGCAACGCCGCCGCTCGGCGTCACGTCTGCGCTCCCGCGCCGTAAAGCTTCACGGATTTTGGACGAGTGCCTGTTGCCGACATGAGGACCTTGAGAAACTTTATTTT
>DATEIS010000510.1:0-8515 GCA_035278765.1 Pyrinomonadaceae bacterium
CAAAGGTGCAAAGAAACTTTGCTGCCTTCGCGCCTTTGCGTGAGAACTGTTTTAGAAATTAAACCGCGCCTGGAATTCTACAACACGCCCCGCCAACGCGTTTCGCGCGCGCCCGAAGTCCGGGCTATCAACATTCGGAGCGAAGAAGCCAAACGGCGCGAGATTCAAGTTGTTAAAGATGTTGAAGAAGTTTGCCTTGACTTCCAAATTCGCTGCTTCACCGAGAAACGCAGGCATACCGGTTCGCTTGCCGAGACTCATGTCTACCGCAAAGTATTTTGGACCACGGAACGAATTGCGACCGATGCCGGGCAATAATGATCCGTTTGGATTATTCGGATCGAAGTAAAGCAACCCGCCGCCAGGGAAATTTCCGCCGGGACGAATGAAAGCGTCATTGCTGGTGTCGTCAAGTGCGCCGCCAAAATATCGCGGCGGTCGAGACGGACAAACAAAGTTATTGGAGTTTGCCGAACGCACGCACTGTCCCGTATGCGGTGTCCATGGGAAACCGGTGTGTGCCGACAAGATGCCGTCGATCTGCCAGCCACCGAGCGCTTTGCCAACGAAATCGCGTCGATTGCGGAAGATCGGCAAATCCCATAGACCAGAAATATTCAGGTTATGTCGCACATCAAAATCGGATGGGCCACGTTCCTGACGCAGGTCTTGTGGAAACGTCTGATTGGTTTCGGCACCTGGACCTTCATTCGAAAGAGTATCGATACTCTTGGCCCATCGATAGACCATGTCGAACTGAAAACCGCGTGCGAAGCGACGTGTCAGACGTGCATTCATCGCGTTGTAGTTTGAATTTACGTCAGGTGTCGGAATGAATACTGCAAAGGCGAAGAAGTTGTTGGGAATCACCGGTTGCACGAGGTTCTGATTAACCAGGCGAATCAACTTGTGACTCGAGCTTCCCTGATAACCAACGGTGCCGACGAGACTGAAAGGCAGCTTGTACTGAAAATCCAACGAATACGCATACACGTAGGCCGTTGGAACGTCAGGAAGCGTGCCATAGACTTCAACGGTTCGATTCGGGGGAGTGCCTGTCACGGGATCGATTCCCACTGCGAGCGCTGGGTTTGCAGGGTAACTGAAAGGTGAAGTGCTACTTCCCAGCGCGTAAAGAATCTGCCCGTCGGCGAATGGAGAACCAAAGCCGTCAAGTGGTGCGCCGGCAGTGCCGCAGCAAATCGCATAACGAGCGAAAAACGGTGGATTGCCGCGTGTGTTTGAGAAAACTACTTCAGGAATACGGTTGTAGTAGATTCCCGCTCCGCCACGAATCACTAGTTTCTCTTCAAGGTTGTAGTACTTGGGGCTGTAGGCAAATCCGAAGCGTGGCGCAAAGTTATTTTTGTCCGCATTGTAGAGTTGGCTCGTCGGTTCAACTCTTGAACCAACTAAATCGCCGTTTGGTCCAAAAATGAAATTAGCGACCTTGTTGTCCTGCTCTTTCAAGACCCCGAAGTATTCATAGCGAAGACCAAGTGTCAACGTCAGATTTGGTCGCGCTTTCCACTCGTCACCAAAGAAGAAACCGTAACTGTTAGAGCGGAAATGGCGTTGTGCATCGGCTGGTCCACCCGTCACGGGATCCGCGTTGATCTGATAGAAAAGGGGCGCGTCATTCGCGAAGTTGAAAAGACTTGCAAAGGTATACAACGGACGGGAAGCACCGTTCAGGTTGTTGTCGTTGAACTCACGTCGAAACTCGCCGCCGAATTTCAAGCCATGATTGCCGTGCACCTTGCTTACAACGTCGCGAAATTCCATCGTCTTCTCAGCGAACACGCCGGGCGTTGTTTCAGCCTGGTTGGCGCCGAAGCGAATGCGGCCGTCGCGCAATAAGCTCTCTATTTCGACACGCGGTATGCCGAAGTTCGTGTTGCTGGAGGACTCAAGCTCGTTGAAAGCGAATTTGGTTAAATTAAACCGCGCTTCATTCAGCAGTGTCGGAGAAAACGTGCGGTTGTACAGCACTGTGAAGGCTGTGTTATGTGGCTGGGTGGTAATGTCGCCTTGCGGCCGGGCCCCGTTCCCCGAATCACTACCAACGAAGAACCCGCGCGTGAGATACGTACTGAACGTCAACTGATTGAGTGAGTTTGGTAAAACGTCGAAACGTGCATTGTATTGCTTGGGCTTGTTGGTTGTAGGCCCAGCGATGATCACCTTCTGAATGTCGGGTATTCCATCGAGTCCGCCTCCCCCCAGGTTTGAAAACGGCTGGTATTGGCCCAACGAACCACTAATCGATCCGATATCGAGTCCGCCGCCAACTACCTGACACGGAATGCCACTATTAAGATCGCTGCACAAAGGCGTCAGCACGGAGCTGATGCGTGGTTGAATACCGTCGCTGGCCAATATCCTGGCACTGACTCCTCCGGGCCGTGCATTGATGACGGCTTGCCGGAACTGCGGTGTCTCGACGTAAGTAGTCGTGGGCGTGGTTGAGTTTTCACGCAGTGCTTCGTAAGACAGAAAGAAGAACGCGCGATCTCGAAGGTTATAGGTTGATGGACCACTACCTTCACCGAAGCGTGGCAGAATGACTGGACCACCGAGACTGCCACCAAACTGCCTGAAGAAACGTTCGACTCTTTCGGTACGGCCACGACCAAAATCATTTGGATATTTATTGAATGCATTCAGCTTCGGACTGTCGTACTTGATGAAAGCGCTGCCGTGGAAATCGTTGGTCCCATTCTGTGAGACAACTTTGATCTGTGCGCCGGAATTTCGGCCGTCTTCCGCGGAATAAGTTGTCGACGAAACCTGGATCTCCTTCACGGATTCCTGGTTGGGTGTTACGACAGCGGCGCCACCGTGACTGAGACTGTTGACGCTCACACCATCGATCTGAAAATTGTTGGCGGAGACGCGTTGGCCGTTGGCGCTGATCTGCGGCTGGTTCTCCGCCTGAAAGATCGAATTACTCGAACCGCCAGGTCCGGGAGAATTCGGAAGCGCCTGCGAGTTTCCGTTGGCCGAACGCGACGAGTCGCCGAAGACGCCCGGAGTTAGCCGGATCAACTCATATGGATCACGACCGGCTTGCGGCAGTCGCTTCACCTCAGTGGTCGTGATTCCTTTCGCGACGTTTGCGTTCTCAGTTTGCAGTTCTACAGCACTCTCATCGCTGATGACCACCGTGGCTGTTATCTCGCCGATCTCGAGGATCACATCCACGCCCTGAACAACCTCCGCGCTCACACTAAGGTTTTCCGCGATGCTTTTCTTGTAACCAGTCTTCTCCACCGTTAACTCGTATCTTCCCGGAGCCAGGCCAGTGATGCGATAGAAGCCCTCCTGATTGGATGTAGCTTCCTGAGTCTTTCCGGTCTCCGAATCTTTCAGAACAACCTTCGCGTCGGGTACGAGTGCACCGGCGGAATCGGAGATCGTGCCCTGAACTCCCGCTCGAAACTGAGCGTGAGTGGTAATCATTGCGCACAAGATAAAAAGACCGCATACCGTCATGCGGACTAGACTCAAGATAGTTCGCGACATTGCAAGGCCCCCTCCCGGGCCAAAATAATTTCTTCCAAGCTTTCGCAAAGAGTTGGGGGAAGTAAACGTCGGGGGAGACGGTAATGCTGGACCATCGAACAGTACAACGGCAGCACATTTTATCTGTCCGCGCTATTTCACAAAAGTATTCTTTTTGTCGCGAGGATTTGACGGTCGGTTTACACTTTCGAAGAATCGACGTGTTTATGGAGAAAAGTTCAAAATGGGTTCAGGCACCTGATTCACTGTCGCTACAGGCGGGGCAGGTAGATGTGTGGCGAATTTGCCTCGAGCAGGGTGGCGAGATATTGGACCGGTTTCGACGAACACTCTCGCCTGAGGAACTCGACCGGGCCGGGCGCTTTCGTTTTGAGCGACTGCAGCGACATTTTGTGGTGAGTCGCGGATTTCTACGTTATGTGCTCGGGCGATATCTCGCCGTCGAGCCATCGTCCTTAAAGTTCGCTTACAACGACTATGGGAAACCGTCGCTGGCAGGTGAGGTGAGCTTGCAGTTCAACATGTCGCATTCGCATGAGATGGGGCTGGTGGCAGTGACGCGTGGTGCGGCGCTGGGAGTCGACGTCGAGCACATTCGGGTAGATTTCGCCAGCGAGGATATTGCTACACGTTTCTTTTCGCCTCTCGAAGTTGAGACGTTCAGTTCGTTGCCGAGTGAAGAGCGTGTGGCGGCGTTCTTTCGCTGCTGGTCACGGAAGGAGGCGTACATCAAAGCGATCGGTAAAGGATTGTCGCAGCCGCTCGACGGATTTGACGTGACCCTCGCGCCTTACGAGCCCGCGGCGTTGCTGCGGGCAGGTGAAGAAGATAAGTTGCGGTGGTCTCTGAGTGATCTTGATGTTGGTTCGGATTACGCCTCGGCGCTGGCGGTTGAAGGTGCCCCTTCACAGATTTCTTGTTTTCAGTTCGTTGGACAGGATTGACAAGATTGAGCAGGATTTAGGAATGAGTCACACCCCAACCCACGCGATGCATACAACATCATCGGCATCGGCTGTCGTCGATCCGGTTTGCGGTATGAAGGTGAATCCCGATAACGCTGCCGGCACGTTCGAGTATCAAGGTAAGGCCTACTACTTTTGCAGCACGCATTGTCTGCACCGGTTCCGCGAAAATCCCGAAAGCTTTCTGAACCCGGCTCCCCAACAACTGATCGGAATTACACGACAGCCGAAGCCTGCAGCACGTGATCAAAAGTACACGTGTCCGATGCATCCGGAGATCGTGCGCGATGGTCCGGGCAGTTGTCCGATTTGTGGCATGGCGCTCGAACCCGTCACTGTGTCTCTCGAACAGGAAGAGAATCCTGAGTTGATCGACATGACGCGGCGGTTTTGGATCTCGGTGATCCTGACGATCCCGGTTTTTGCACTCGGGATGAGTGACTTGATTCCCGGTCAGCCGCTGCAAGAGTTGGTTTCGATGCGCACGCTGCAATGGGTGCAATTGATATTCGCTTCGCCAGTGGTTTTGTGGTGCGGCTGGCCGTTCTTTGTGCGTGCCTGGGAATCGATTGTGAATCGCAGTCTGAATATGTTCACGCTGATTGGGCTCGGCGTTGCGGTCGGTTACCTCTTCAGCTTGGTCGCGGTGGTCATGCCATCTGTGTTTCCGCACTCGTTTCGTCATATGGACGGAAACGTGCCGGTCTATTTTGAGGCCGCAGCCGTGATCGTCACGCTTGTTTTGCTAGGCCAGGTGCTTGAGCTACGCGCGCGCAGTCAGACCGGCAACGCGATTAGAGAGCTGCTCGGGCTGGCTCCGAAGACTGCACGGCTCGTTAGCGGGAACGGACAGGAGCAGGATGTCCCGTTGGACCAGGTGCGAGTCGGTGATCGATTACGTGTTCGTCCGGGTGAAAGAGTTCCGGTTGATGGCGTGGTACTCGAAGGTTCGAGTGCGGTGGACGAATCGATGATCACGGGTGAGCCAATTCCGGTGGAAAAACAGCTGGGGGATCGAGTTGTTGGCGCAACCATTAACGGGACAGGCTCATTTGTGATGCGTGCGGACCGCGTGGGTTCTGAAACTCTGTTGGCGCAAATCGTTCAGATGGTCGCTGATGCGCAAAGGAGTCGCGCACCGATACAAAGATTGGCCGATGTTGTCTCGGGCTACTTCGTGCCCGCCGTAGTAATAATTGCGGTGCTCACTTTTATCGTCTGGAGTGTCTGGGGACCTGAGCCGCGAATGGCGTACGGGCTTGTGAACGCCGTTGCGGTTCTGATCATTGCGTGTCCGTGTGCGCTGGGTCTTGCGACGCCGATGTCGATCATGGTTGCAACAGGAAAGGCGGCGCAGAACGGCGTGTTGTTCAGAAATGCCGAAGCGATCGAAGTCATGCGCAAAGTCGACACCATCGTTATAGACAAAACGGGAACGTTGACTGAAGGCAAACCGAAACTGGAAACGGTTGTTACAAACGGAAACGTTGACGAAAAAACACTGCTGCGACTCGCGAGCAGTTTGGAAAAGAGTAGTGAACATCCACTCGCATCAGCCATTGTCGCAGGCGCACGAGACCGCGGTATCGAAGTCGCTGATTCCACGCGGTTCGAGTCGATTACGGGAAAGGGTGTTAAAGGAGAGATTGATGGTCACCGCGTTGCAGTCGGCAATCGTTCGTTGCTTGAGGACTTCAAGCTCGACGCCGGTGAGCTGACTGCGAAGGCGGAAACTTTGCGAGCAAACGGACACACAGTCATGTTTGTCGTCGTCGATGAAAAACCTGTGGGCTTGCTTGGCGTTGCCGATCCAATCAAAGAGACGACGTCCGAGGCCGTTAAGCAACTTCATGCAGAAGGCATTCGCATCGTGATGCTTACTGGCGACAGCCGCACCACCGCTGAAGCTGTTGCGCGCAAGCTGGGAATTGATGAAGTAGTTGCGGAAGTTTTACCCGATCAGAAGGTCGAGGTAGTGAAGAAGTTTCAGGACGCAGGACGCATTGTGGCTATGGCCGGAGACGGAATCAACGATGCGCCCGCGCTGGCCCTCGCTCACGTCGGTATCGCAATGGGCACGGGCACAGACGTGGCGATGAAGAGTGCCGACGTGACGCTCGTAAAAGGCGATCTGCGCGCGATTGTTCGAGCGCGAGCACTGAGTCGCGCCACGATGACAAACATCAAACAGAATCTCTTCTTCGCGTTTATCTACAACTCGCTCGGTGTCCCCATAGCCGCGGGTATTCTGTATCCGTTCTTCGGAATTCTCTTGAGCCCGATGATTGCGGCGGCAGCGATGAGCTTCAGTTCAGTTTCAGTAATCGGAAATGCCTTGAGGCTGAGAACAAAATCAGCGTAATCCGTGGCTAAATAACTTCTCGCCTGAGGCGGTGAACATCACTCCAAGCACTTCGTCAGTCACAAATCGTTCATCGAGATCCGAGAGCCGCACTTCGCGGTCAGTTCTGCCGTTGTTGATGTTGACTCCAGCGAGTCCCTTGCCATTCTTCAAATCCGTATAGAAATACATCCATTGTCCGCGCAGCGCTGCGAGTCGTTCACGATGCCAGAGAAAACGCGACAGACGGTCTAGTTGTCGCGACGGATCAATACGTGAAGCGATACCAAATCGTTTCCATCGCGGCGTGCTGCGGTTGCGGCTTGAGGCGGTCACCAGACTCTGCAAATTGGAAAACGACGATCGCGCTTCCAGTCCAGACCAGCTCAAGCCCGACACAGCACTCGCGATCTGAACGCCGCGAAATGCTGTCAGTGCAGGACCACTAAAACGAAAGTATAGTGAGGCCGCGCGAGCTGCGATCGCCCCTACGGTGCGAAGAATTCCGCGACCTGGAGGCGTGTGTTTTGCACGCCAGAGCGCCCCGCCGCCGCCCTTCGGATTGAATGCTGCAATCTCTGACTGACCGCCAATCACGACTTCGCCCTGCTCATTCAGTACCCCATACGAAGCGCGCTCGATTTTGTGAGGCATGCGAGTGATTACTTTGCCATTTCGCGGATCGAGGTAAATCACATCGTCGCGATCTGCAATCACGAGCCTGTTAAATTCGGGAAACAGAAGATTAGTAATCCCCTTATCGGCGCCCTTATAACGCCACAGAACTTTTCCACTGTTAACATCGATCGCGCTCACACCATACGATCCACGCTCATCCGTCTCACCATCCTTCAGCCGCGTGAATTGGCCGCCAGTACGCACGTAAAGAACGTCAGCAAAAAGAAGCATCTCCGGCGTGAGTCCGAGATCCTTTGCTTCCCATTCTGTGTCACCAGTCTGCCTGGAGATCGCTCTGACGCGACCGCGTCCGGAAACATAAACAAAACCTTCGCTGAAGATCGGCTCAGCCTCCGTGAGCGCAAGCCCTTCTTCGTTGACGCGATACTTCTCGCGCAAACGCTCTTTGCCGCTTCGTGCGTCAAACGAAGTGACGCCTTCGTAGAATGCATAGAGCCGGCCATCGACGAATGCCGGTGGGTAATAGTTGTCGAGTGTATAGTCGACCTCCTTACCCGAGTCGTCAGGCCAGCGCGCCGGCATCATTTCGACTTCGCTGATTTCATATTTCCAAAGCTCGTTGCCCGTGGCCAGATCGAGCACGTGCAGATACGGCCTCCGTTTGAAACCATCGCGCGCGCGATTCTTTGCGTCCTTCACGAGCACAACCGCTATCAAATTCGCCGCCGGATCAGTTGAAATCTGCATCACGGCGCCTTTGATCTTGTCACTGCGCCAGATCGAGTCGCCACTCAAAATATCAACTGCCTCGACACTCGCTTTGTCGCCTTTTTCGAGACTCAACAGGAGCAGATCCGTGCCGGGAACCGGAGCCACATCGGTTTCCTCGAGCGACGTGTCTTTGCGACGCCAGAGAGTTTCGCCTGTCGAGGCGTCGATGGCGTACAGCGACTTTTCCGTGCCGGCGATGACCAGGCCCATCTCGGTCGGCTGATAAAAACGAATGTCTTTATCGAGTTTTGCTGTCCACGACTGTGCAAAAGCG
>DATEIS010000511.1:0-53010 GCA_035278765.1 Pyrinomonadaceae bacterium
TTTCCGAGTAACAAGACCAAGGAACAGATCAAAGAAGTGAAGAAGGGTTTCGCCGGCGCCTGTAGAAAGGCCGGAATTCCTTACGGCTTGGGAGTACGCGGTGGAATTACATTCCACAATTTACGCCACTGGTTTAGCACCCGACTTGAAGACCTCGGAGTCAGCAAGACGGTCCGTCGCGACCTCCTGGGACACGAACCAAGGGACATTACGGACGACTACACGCACTCGACGATTGAAATGAGGCGCCGTGCCGTAGCTCGGCTTTGCCAAGCATGGGGTGAAGATCTGACCCAATTTGAAGAAATGTCTGGCAAAAGTCTGGCAAGCGCCTGAGAAGCGAAACTTTGATGGAGCAGAGGAAGAGCTAAACTATTGATTCTGCTATAATCTCACCCACATGGCGGGGTAGCTCAGATGGTTAGAGCGTGGGATTCATAACCCCAAGGTCGGCGGTTCGATCCCGCCCCCCGCTACCAATAAAATCAACAGCTAACCGCGCGCGGCAGGCATCTGCCGCGGTTAGCTATTGTGAGTTGTGCTGTCGGGTTTCGCCTCAGCGGCGCGTTGCACCCGTCGTTAAACTAGATGACAGAGGCGACTCTCATTCGCATCCTATCCCGTTACCATCTCGGTCGAGCCTATAGATGTCTTTCCCAATAACTTTCACCGGACCTTTCACGAACGCTGGACCGTTGCCTTTGCCTTCCGCGCAATCTACATCACTGGCGATTGGTACGCAGCCCGAGTAGTTAGGATCACAATCGCGACCTGTTGGCGAAGCTTCCATTTGCTTAGTCTGTTTGTGGACTCCCTCATCGGCGGTTGACGAGCGGCACCTTTGAACGACTAGAAATGCCACTACGAGCATAACGGCTAGCAGAATTCTCCCGAACCTCAAGGTCTATTCTCCGTCTTATAACCTGACTGCTTGATCTATCGTGTTGATCCACCTAAACAGTGGGCACAGTTATCGTAGCCAGCGGCGTTCGCGGCAGATTGAGAGGTGTAAGGTTTGTCGTGACCAGCTGTGATTATTTCATCTATTTGGCACTTAGTTTTTTCGTTATCTAAGTCGTGCACCTCTTTCTTACTCGGACTCGTGTTTGCTAAATACCTCTCGCCGTTCATGTTCCCAGTGTATCTTCTCATCGTGATTCCTCTTTTATTCCGTAGAACTCCACATCGACAATGCAAAATCACGAAATCCATTACCTCCGGGGATTTGACACCAAACGGTCTTAACGGTGCTTGAATTCAGCGTGTGCAATCAACAGCTCGCTTCGCCCACTCACGAGCGCTGTTTGGCTGGCGTCGTAATGAGCAATTCTCAGTTTGATCTCGGATTCTTTTGCCCTCAGAAACTCTCTCACCGCCACCAGAGTGTGATCACTCAAACCTCTAGCAGGATGCTCAAATGCTCCTGCTTTGGCTGCTTCCAACTGAGGAATTGGCGATGCCGACCACACAATCCAAAAGTTTTCCGCGCCTGGCGGTCCTCTAAAAGTGATCCAGTCGGATTGAACCGGTTGATGTGCACCAACTGTCGAAGAACCGTTGTTTGTTATTTGATTCGGATAAATGAGAGTGAAGCTCGTACTCGCCGGCTCTGGTGGTCCTTCGTTGAAGACGTATAGATAACCGGGCTCGTCGGCTGAGACATTAAGCTGAAACTTATCACCGCTATTAAATGTCTCTTCACCCGCCGATCGGAATGGTTGCTGGTAATCTTGTCCAGCTCGCGTCTCCTGAACGGTGAGCCAAAAACGAAAGTAATGAGAGGGAGGCTCGTGTTTCCAATAGAGGTATATACCTAATGACAGCAAAGAGAGAATCACGACAACGAGCCCGGTAATGGCCAACGGTGGCCTTTCATCGACTTGAGTTATGTCGCGACGAACTGACAAAGCGCCCGCCATCAGACGGCCAAACTCACCAGCTGATGCATAACGAGACTGCGCCTTAAATGACAGGGCCTTGAGCAAGATAGTTTGCGCTTCAGGTGACAAGTCTGGACGAAGATCGATTGGCTTCACGCGTACACCTGCACATTGAAAGTTCAACAGCTGCACTGTGGATACTGGCCTAAACGGACGCCGGCCGGTGATTAACTCATAGGCCACAACGGCCATTGAAAAAATGTCACTCGCCGCAGCGATCTCATCTCCACGAATTTGTTCTGGAGACATGTACACAAGTGTTCCAATCTCCACTTGCTTGTTTGTGGTAGGAACGAGCGCGGAGTTTTTCACTTTCGCGACGCCGAAATCTACGATTTTGACTGACGCAGTGTCACGCTCGATCATGATGTTCTCTGGCTTCAGATCACGATGGAAAATTCCCTTCTCATGAACGTAATCGAGTGCGACGCCGATCTCCTGGAGAATCTCCGCGACTCGTTGCAAGTCCATGCCTTCACAGGAAATCTGTGATCTCAGAGTCTCGCCATCGACGTACTCCAATACGATGTAAGGAGTGCCGTCAGGCAATTTGTTAGCGTCAAGGATGCCAACGACAGAAGGGTGGTTGATGCGCGCAAGAGCTGCCGCTTCCTGTTTGAACCTTTGCACCAGATCGGGGTTTTGCTCTGATCTTTGTGAAAGAATTTTTATAACTACGATTCGATTGTCGAGCCTCTGATCAAGGGCGAGATAAACTCTTCCCATCCCACCCGCATCAAGTACTCCTTCAACGAGATAGCGTTCGTCAATCGTCTCTCCGACAAGCTTATCTTTCGGATCGGGAGTCACGTGATCTGGCTCGACGACCGACGTCGGATCCGAAGGAACATCTAATACTCCGTTGGCTGCCAGTCGGGAGTTCACCTCACTCATCAAACCAGGATCGTGCTCGCAAGCCCTCGCGACGTATGCGCTTCGCCTAGCGTGCGGCAACCGCAAAGCCGAATGGTAGATTTTTCGAATACGATGAAAATCTGGATCACAATCAGCACTGTCCATCGGCCATGTCTCCGGGTAACAGAATTCACGTCACACGTGCTCGCCGATAATGAGCCGGGTTGCCATTTCATTACCAAGTAAGAATCAAATCCAGGGTTTCGAATCGAGTGAGTCTGGATAGCCGCTAATCGTTTTAGTGGGTTGGTCCACAGCCGCAGTTCTCTCACAATCGCAGTCCGAATGATCTCATCAGAAGCATCTGGTGAGACCTTTAGCAGTTGCAGGTAGTACTCGTATGATTCTCTGCTCATCTCTCGAGTTGACTTGTTCAATGTCAAGCACCTTGGGCCAGGGCTTTTTCGTTTTCGGGGATGAGAGCTCCAGACAATGCTTCATATTCCTTGATCTGCTTTTCCACACTACCAAAAACTGCCGACGTGCCGAGGCACAAAGCCAAAACAGAACCGGGCACAACGATATTCACGACCACGTTCTCGCTGACACCTACAGCAAGGAACACAACAATTCCACCTAACCCTAAAACAGCGCCAAGCACGAGTATTACCTTTCTCATCGTGTGGTTTTTCTCGAGGATGTCGCTGCCTAGTCGGCGGTAGATCTCGTTGCTGCTCCTGAACGCGGCTTCGAAGGACTTGACTCGAGATAACAGCGACAAGGCAAAACCAATCCCGATCCACGGAAGACAGGCCAGGATGTAAGTGGTAAATGCTTTGGCTCGGAAGGATTCGGCCTGCTCCCGCGGTACTTCGCCGACCTGATCGATGTTCGTTTTTGCCTCTGCAATCAACCCGGCAATGTTCCTGAGGTGACTATCAACCTTGGCGAGCTCAACTTTGACGCGAGAGAGATCAGCCTTGCTAATGGCGGCCTCAGTTCTTTTGAGAAAATATCGATCGTCGTTCGCAGCGACTATGGCATCTAGTTCCTCCTCTCCTACGCTCGTGGCAATAGCCACTCGCAAACCAACCACGGCAGGCTTCAAGTCGCGAGGATAAAACTCATCAATTACCGTCTCGTTCAGCATTTCGCACGCGAAGTGAGTGTCATGCAAGATCTCATTGGCCATGCCGGTGTGATTGCTTTTCATTTCTACAAACATCGTAGTAATCGCCTCCTGAGTGGCGCTGACACTCTCCGCTATCGGCCTCGCCGACTCAGTAGCCGTCTTGACGCGAGCAATGTGACCATTCAGATCGTTTATTACTTTCTCGATCGTGATGACCATATCATCCAGTGCCGCCGGGTCGATCAGATGCTTGTACTCAAAATTTGTATTGAACTTTTCCGCAAAAAGCTTGCGCAAGGTTTGAGCCCGCTGATCGAGAGCACGGCTATCGATTGAGCTGATGGCCTTTACTATTTCAGCATTCAGTTGGCGGTTCTTTGCAATCAAATGCGTGTTGCGACGGAAAAGGTCGGCCTTATGATTTTGCACATTGTGGCTGGCGCAGAGATCAGCGAGGAGTTTAACTACGTCGGCCACCCTATCTTTGAAGTCTTTCCTTTGAGCGTTTCCTTCAATGTGATCTTCCAGGATGGGACTTAGCTTCAACTGCAGGAAGCAGATCTCTACAGCGACGAGCAATTCGGCGGAATTCTGGCTACTGCTTAACTTTTGCGCGATCTTGTTGGCTTTGTCCATTACCGCAACCATGTCGTCATCGATAACCAACACAGCTTCAGCAGTCAGGTCTTCCAACTTCTCATTAGCCTCTTCAAGTGCCTCGTTGTGTTTTTCGACAGCATCATTACGCCTATCAACAGCACGCTCGAGTTGGTCCTCAAGTCGCCGAACAAGGTCCAGGATCGCATTATATTTGGCCGCTTTTTTGTTGTGCTCTTCGGCGTTGTCAAACATTCCCGGCTTGGTGCCCCGCAAAGTCTTACCCATCATGTCACCGAGGAAACTTCCGTCTGTTCTCTTCTTGATCTCCCTTGTCAGACCCGCAATCTCCTCATCGAGGGCGGCCACTTTATCCTTTTGGGCGCTCACCTTCTGGTTATAGCGCTCCATCGTTCGATCTCGTTTCTCGATGGCTTTTTCGAAGTTATGACAGTAGATGATTGATGGGATTTGTTCCTTCATTAAGCTCGGCGGCGCCAGGGCACGAATTTGGCTGACCGTCTCATACTTGATCAACCCCTTCAGATGGGATTCCGTTTGATTCATGAGTTACCTCCTGTGGCTGAGTGTGAGTTTGTTTATTGTTGGCGACGCTGGTTCGCTTGTAACTTGAGAGTCTCTTGACTTATGAGGTCAACGGATCCGCCTTTAACTGAGCTATCAAGGTCGGCGTAGGATTTTGACCTCCGTTTTGCGCGAGCTGTTCAATGTGATCGTTGGCGATGGCGTAGATTCTCGTGATGCTCCGCCGGCGCGTCGCGCGGACTAGCGCATCGTATTCATTATCTTCCTGCAACAACTTAATCAACGCCGGTGTCACCTCCAGCATGATGAGCAACAGACGCACTCCCCAGGCCATGAACCACGCATCCCAACCTCGTGCCGGATGTTGCTTCACGGCGCCAAGCGCGGTGTAACGCGACAAAAGATCACTCGCGGGAGGGAGCGCGTTTCTTTTGAATTTCTCATCAATTTCGTTCATCACCTGTGGCTTGTCGGCTTTTAGTGTTCTCAGTGCATCGTGAGCTGTCGTTAGTTTCTTCTCCGTTTCGACTTTCTGGTCCATGAGCTGATTGTAGACAGGCCCTTTACCGGGCCGCAGGGTACCAGGAGTTACGTCGTGGAACTGTTGCCCCGCTACTAATACCTCGTTCGTGATGCGCTTAGTGAGGTCCCTTATTTCGGTTTCGAGATTCTTAATGTCTTCCTCGGCCGCGCGGATTCGGGCGTCATATTGATCCTCAGCTTCCTTCCGCTCTTCGATGGGTCCTCGGTTGTCTGAGTCCAGCATTGCCTTCATCTGCTGCTCAATCTGTGGCGCAAACATACGCAACTCGAGCGGGACTGAAACAACCAGACCGATGCAAACAGCCAGCACTACACGCGTGGCGATCATCATTCGATTCTTGTTTGCCACCGAGACGATTTCGCGATCGATCAGCATGATTAGGATTGCGTAGATCGCGGCGATGAAATAGACGCCACTGATGTCCAGCGTAGTCTTCAAGGCGTACGAGGACGAGAAGAAAGCGAATATCCCAATGATCAAAATGAACAAGCCGTAGCCGGCCTGTGTCTTGTAAGCATTATCGGAGCAAAGTTGAATGAGCCTGCTGTCGGTTTTGGATAAGGCAAAGAGAGGTTTGGCTAGAATACTCATGACGGTCTCGCAGTAAACAGTCGGGATTTGAGGACTGTGCTATTTCAAGTTAATGGGAACTTCTTGCAGAGCATTTGGTATCGGCGCCAACTCCAGGCGCTTGGAGTCAGGTTGTTGCGCCGGCGCCGTTTCTTTCGGCTCGCTTTCTTCAGGTGGACCACTCTCAGCCGGTGGTGGCTCAACTTCTTCCAACGCAACGCTGGCAAATTGTCCGCAGTGAGTGCGTCCGATTGCTTGCCAACTCTGCTCAAGAAACGGCATGAGACAAGTAGCGCAGCGTGTCACCCGGTCTCCCGCAATAAACACTTTGTGTGTCACGGGATCCCGGCGCCGGGTTTGAAGAAACTCGTGATGACGCGACTCACGCAGAACTGTAGCCTTCATGCTCATTTTGAATTCACCGTGTTGTTGGTAGTGTTGTTGTTACCGGTTACGTTCGATTCGATGACAGGGCTACTCATTCCCCGAGATTTCCGCTCAACGGACTGAGGCTTGTTCCTTCGATTCCCTTTCAGTGGCACCAGGTTTATGAATGGTTCATCTGTGTTAGCACCTTCGCGAACCAACAGATCCGACTTCTCAAACACTGGACGGCCTTGCATTCGCGTAACCAACCGAGCACCTTCAAAAGCTTGTTTGATCGACCCACCGGAAGCGAGCACCTGATAAAAATTGGCGGAGAAATTTACGGCGCCCATATCCGAAATCGGCTTTTCCATCCCAATAGTGAAATCCAGCACCTGATTGAGGGCGGCAGCCTGTGCGCTCCCAAAACAGCAACTCATCACCGCAACTTTAAGATTGGTTTTGAACTGGTCCACCAGATCAGCCAGGTCCTGTGGATTGATCGGCTGACTCGCGCCGGTTTCCGTTTCGAGAACAATCTCCCTGTCCTCAGTTCCGTGACCGCTGAAGTGCAAAATGTGCGGTTTCTCTTCCTGCAAGCCCCTCAATAAGTCCTGTGGCCGCACCGCAAAAAAGGAGACGATTTCGAACGCCTCCCGATTGAGACTTTGCCGGATTCGCGCAGTCAATTCGCGTGCTTCGGTTGCTACCCGCAGATGGCTCGTATCACGCGGGTTTGCTGCTAGATAAAGGATCTTGATTTTGTCAGTCATGACATTGCTCCAATCACTTGATTGATAAGGGGTTCACCCAACCAATTGCGCTTTTGCGCCTGGCTGAAGCTCCGCTTGCCTGGAGGTTTGTGAGTCTTCAGTAGGCAAATCGTCTGGTAATTGATCCGCCAGAGATGTGGCTAAAAGGTGGTTGCGGAAACGAGGTGCTCTCAAGTCCTCGAGTTCTTTCTCGAGGAGCTTAATATTTTCATTAACTTCCTTCAGTGTCGCTTGATCAACCGGATAGACTGATAACTCTTGCACACGTCTTTTCTTCAGTTCATTGATCCGATTAACCAGGAGTTGACACTGGTCTGCTTCTGCTCGAAGCTTTTTCTCCTCTAGTCCAACCAGGAACTTACGATGGTCCTCTTCCACCTTCGTGGTGTTTCGATCGAGATTGGTCAGATGGATCTTCAAACCAAACTCCTCGTGCATGTAAGTCTCCGCGTAACGTTTGACGACCTTGAACACCTGCTCTCGCGCCAAATGGTTCTGGTACATAAGCCGTGACTGGTAGTAATTTTTCAGCTCGGCCTTCAAGTGTGTTTCTAATTGGCGACTTAAGCCGTCGAGGTCGAGTTGCAGTACACTGAACCGGCGCCAACTGTTAACGTCAGGATGCACACCGAGCAATTCAAAATTGCCCGTCAGTGTCAGATCCTCAGTCGCTTGTGGGTCAGGCGATTTGATTTCGATGCGAAAGTCGCGAATAACAAAACACAGATCGTGATACCGATCGGTAAGATCGCTTCGTCCCAGCCATACGGACAGATCAAGAATTCTGGCGTTGAACTCTTTCTTTAAACTCTCCTGAATTTTCTTTCTCACCAGTTCTTTGACCGGGAGCAGCTCGTCTTCTCCCGCCGTATCTGAAGCAGCTTCATTGGGCCCCTGGAAATAGAGGTAGAACCTTTCGGGATGAATCTTGCGCAGCCAGAAAGCGGTTTCGCCTAAAACATTTTGCTTGATAGCTTCTTTAACGTCAGTCCCGGGATTCAAATATTTTTCGATTGAGTCGAGCTCCGGTATGCAAAGCCTGATGCTGAACTTCAACTCGACTTTGAACTTTTCAATACTGGTTTCGAAAGAGCCTCCCGTCTCCAATGGAAACGGATTTGTCAGTCCGTCTTTTTCTTTTTCCAGATTTGGAGCTGAAACCAGATGATCCACACGATAACCAATCCCGGCCGTCGCTGTGGTCACATCTGCTTTTACATATTGCTCAACTTCCGCAAAGCGCAGGAGGAGATCGACGTACTTCTTGCCGATGAGATGACGACTCAGGCTGACATTTAACGTTTCCTTTACCCAGCCCTCCAGGTCAGTAATTTTGCTTGCTTTGAATGCAACTGAGTCTGCGCAGTAAAGCTGCACAGTGTTCTGAATTATGACCGGCTGTGGACGTCCCGGGATGAAGAACTTGTGTTCGTACTTGACCGGAACAAACTCGCGCGGATGTTCGTCAATGCCGTCCGGTCTGGTGGAGAAGTTTATGAAGCGAACGGTACGACCAATTTTTCGAAGCGCCGGGCTTAGAGCCTGAAGCAGTTGCTGTTTAAAACTCGGATAGTGAAGTTCATAGGTGAACTGGCTGAAAGTGACGTTTTGAAAAAAGTATTCCTTCAGTGTTCGTTTAAATAGCTCTTCAGCCGAATCGAGTCTTTCGTCAAAGACGAACGCCCTCACCTTATCGTCAGGATCGAGCCCGAGGCCGGCTTCGACGGTGAGCTTTTGTTCTTCGGTGTAACCGTGCAGCCGAACGCCGATTTCGATCGGGCCTACCACGATCTCGTCGGGAACGGTGGCCTCTCCGCTGAATGTGATTTTGACAGTTAGTTCGAGGCCGGTCTGAGTTGCTGCACGATTTTCGATGTGCGTTTCCAACCGCTGGCGAGCTACGTTAAAGCTTTCAATGAATCGCCACTCATCACCGGGCACGATGAACTCACCGAGCCATCGTATAAGCAACCCCTCGAATATCTGACCCGGAGTTTGCTGACCATGAAGCGACTCAGCAACCTTGGACTCACTGCCTGGTGGACACTTAACCGCAGTAATAGCGATGTCGATCGACAGCGTCCGATTGTTCTGGCTGTCGCGAACGTAATACGACGGCACTTTCGCGTTAACAGTGTGCAAGGGATTCCGGTCATTAGTGACGATGTAGTCCTGGTAGTTACCTGCCAAGCGCACAAAGAAGCCTTTTTCAATAGCACGACCGGTATTGAGATCGATTGTGACCAGCTTTTGCTCGCCAACCACGACACCAGAGGAATCGCCGGCAACACGAATGATCGGATCGAGATTGATATTGTCCATAGCTACTAATCCTTAGCTGGGGTGGTTTTCGAAGCGCACGCAATGAAAACCTTGCGCAGTTCGCCCAAAGAAATGCGAGTTTCCTGCAACTTGCATCGCGCCGTTGCCGCGTCGGAGATGAGTTCAGGGTTCAGTGAAGAGTCGGAGATCACATTAATTAACGAATCGAGTTCAAATATTGTGTCAAGGATGTCCTTTCTAAGACGGTCCCAGATTGCCGGCAGAGCGTTTCTCTGTTTGTGGGTGGTGTGCCGGATGATGCACTCAAAGAGCAGATCCCTGACAATAACCGCAGTCAAATCTGTTTGGGCGCCTGGTTCATCAGCAAGTTTGGACGACTCTTCAGAAGTTGATGGCGAAAGGACGAAGTACCAACCCGCAACAATATCGGCAATGGCATTCTCAGAATCTACTTCTCTGGCCGCAGTACAAACCCAACGCACTAATACATCGAGATATTCTTCCGCTTCGGACCGACTCTGGAAGGAAAAGAGCGGGTGCAAACTCGGCCACTGCCCGTAGTCTTGTTGCTTCACCTCTCGATTCGTTTCAGCACAATAAACAAGCAACACTTGCTGTGCGCTGCGACCGGCCGGAGTCGATTTGGGCCACTCCGTGAGTTTGTTGAGTGTGGGATAGACCGATGACTCAAGGTGCATCAGATAACTAACCAGGTAAACGCACGCTTGTACCCGGATTCTGTCTGAATCCTCATTCTGATCCAGCAATTGTCTTAACCATTTCAAGCTTTCCGGTGGCGCCGACTCGCCCATTCGCCGGAGCACATCGATAAACCATTGCTGCTTGTTTTGAAGGAGTCGCTGCCAAAAGAGACGAACTGCCTCGCGCAACTCATCCTCTTTATCCAGCTTGGTTAAGATTCTGCTCAGGCCGTAACTGATATAACGGCGCGCTGCTCTTACACTGATATCCGGAACTAAATGAAAAAACGGCGTGACGTCTTTGAGCCGATCAGTAGTCGGACCTAACTTCTCAAATTCGAATATGACTTCGTAAAGCCAATTCGCAACGTCCTTAGGCGGGTATTGCTTAGCCACTTGAACCAGTAATTGTCTGGCGCCATCAGCAATGAGTTTCTTTGAACTGAATAGCAAGCCATGTTGTCGAACGAAGGTGAAGTTCCACTCGTGTAAGAAAGGATGATCGTCTCGAATATATTGACCTAACCGATGTCTCAGTCCATCGATCTGAAAATCGATTACGACCTTATTGTCTTCACTGCTGGTTGCGCCGAGTTTGCAGCGACGTACTATGGCGTCAGCATCCCGGCGCCAACGTTTCACGAGTGGCACCGATTCAACGATCTCGACCGCTCCGTTTTCACCTGACTGTTCCCGACGATTCACACGCCTGGTCACTTCTTCAGTGGTTTCACCGAGAAACAACTCGACCACAAATGAAAAGTCTTGAGGCGATAGATCAGGGAAATAGGTGGCGCAGTACAGAATCGTATCGCTTATCGGATCTTGCCGGTTGAAAACGTCTTCGACTCTGACGATATCGGGAACTTCAGATGTCCTTCTTGCCTCGACGATTTCGGAAAGGTTCCCGGCTCTTAGGTGTTTGCGGATTTCGCGGTAAAACTCGAGGTCTTCTTCGCTCCACAATCCGCGCCGGCGTTGCTCCCTGATCGTTTCGGCGAGAGTTTCGAATTGCTCTTGTTCATATTGCTCTAACAGCGGCTTGAGGAAATCAATCTCCAGACTTCGCAACCCCGAACTTGAATGGTTGTAATCACGAACTCTTTCCGGTGAGACGAGACAAATTAGGCACAATCCGCGTTCAACTAACCAATTCTTGTATTGCTTTACCCTGGTATTGCGGGAAAGTAGTGTGTTCAGAACGTCACTCGCGATTTCATCGTCGTCAATACCATCTGCATCCCATACGCAGATTGTGGTCGGTACTTGTGGCGAGGATCTGCGTTTTTCCTTTGGCGGACACAGAGCGTCGATGAGATTTCGAAAGTTGAAACGGCCCTGCCCCTTGTCAATCATCACCAGTTTTTTGCTGGCGGTCTCGATCTCGTAGGCGATCCTCTCTGCAACATTCTGGGCGATGATTTCATCGCGACAAGTGACAAGAAGAATTCGCTCCGTCTGCAACAACCCCGAATAACCTGCCAGGTCACAAGCAGCAATGCTTTGATATGTTCGGCACGGTGACTGAAGATCAGTAACCGTAACGAACCCGTCCAGGCTTTGTTCTTTGTCGTTGGTCCCGAAATTGACAGTAGTATTGACGGTGGGACCGCCAGCCTCGCGAGACTCACGCACGTCCTGGGCGATGGATTCACGCAAAATATTGATCGTGTTAGTGCTGGTATTATCAGAACCACGCACGTCCTGCACGATGCCGACACTGGTTTTCTTCGCTATCTCGAGAAGTTGGGCCTCTTGTTTACTTCTGACTTCCGATTGGTCTTCTTTTGCTTTATCGTCCGATGAACCTTGTGTTGAGTTGTCGTCCGGGACCGACTGCGCGTCCGTTATTTCAGTCTTGAGCGGCGGCGTTTTAAGCTCATGCTGATCGTCCAGGATCGCAGTGGCCTGATCCGTGCCTGATGAGTTTTTAGTGTCGTCGTCCTGCATGTTTTAAGTGCCGACTGTACGGCCTTGCGATCCAGAGCGGAGAACATCCTGAGTGAAAGACGGCATGTGCCGCCCCACCCGCGCGACCCCACAAATCAATCTAATAGGGAGACTTCAATCGATGATGGGAATGTCGAGCGAAACGTTACTGAAATATTTGAGCTGGAATTTCTGGAAACGTTACTACGGTCTGAAGTGTGTTTGAGGCGTGAAAATCAGAGGTGTTCCGTCACTGAATTTCAAAACTGTATTCGCTCGAATTCTTCGCTGACCCATCCGGCGCAAGGCCGTTGAGCTGCACTGTGTAAACGCCTGGAGTGAGGAGCCGCGTTAGGATTCTCAGATGAACCGTTTTGTCGCCGGCTTGATTATGAAGTTTAAGATTCGGAACCAAATACTTGTCTGTCGAACCAACCTTGTGTAACACGGCATTGTATCTTTCCGCTTGTTGCGTTCCGGGGACCAGCCGTAATTCCAGTATCGGACCTTTAAAACTTGAAGAACTGCTGGCTATCACGCTCCTGGGCGAGAAGGGTGGAACGGTAAGCGTGGATATCTGCTCGGCGGGTAGGCTCTGTTCGTCGGAGGCATTCAGTTGGACCAGTTCCCGTTCAATGACTTGTCTTTGGTTCTCGCGTTCAATGCTGCCTCGATATTTCATATACCAAACCGCACCCACAGCGACCCCAACAACGATTAACGCCGCGATCGGTGCATAAACCAACAAACCTTGAAAACTCCAAACGTGAGAATGGGCAGGAACCTTTGGCAGCGGCGTGATCGGCACTGTGTCGATGTCTGCCTCGCTAACGACACGCGGCTTAATCGGCACAGTGTCGATCTCGGCCTCGTTGCGAACGCGTGGCTGAATTGGCACTGTCTCGATATTGGCTTCGTCGCGAGCGAAACGGCGGAGAGACTTAGCAACTCTTAGTTTGTTGCGCTGGTGCGGAATGGAAAGAAACTGGCGCAAAAACCTTTCTCGTTCTTTCCCACGCAAGGAACCTTCCAGGTACTCCTCTATTAGATCATCCTCGGCCATCAGCAACTTGTCTCTTGTGCCATCTTCCACTAAGACAAGCTGCTCCAGCTCTTCTCGTTCGTCCTCACCGAGTTCGCCGAGCAGAAACTGGCGCATCCGGAGATCTTCACTGGTTAATTCTGCCATGATTCTTCTTGCCAGACAGGACCCTCTGTCGATTATGACATTTAACGAGATCTATTTCGTCTAAATCGAACTTAAACAGATCTCAATGCAATGGGCCAATGAGCCACGTATGCGGTGCATCCTCACTCGCAAAGCATTTGTATCAATTCCCCGATCATGGGCCAACTCTCGCCGAAGGTCTATTTTCGCCTGCCCGTCCTTCTGATAATAGGCCAGCACGAGTTCGCGGTCTTTCATCTCGAGCCTTTCCAGACACTTTCTAAGACACGCATCTACTTGTTCTACTTCATCGTCGGTGTCGTCAATAACGGAAATGTCCGTCGTATCAACATCTTCCAGTGCGACCAGTGACAGCCTGCTATTCTGATATTCACGTATCAGGTTGCGCGCTACCCCATAAAAATAGAGATGTGGTTTTCCTTCGTAGGTTAGCCGCAATTGGCAGGCTTTCTGCGCAACGATATTTATGGTTGCATCAGCCATTCCTTCTGCGTCAGTGCACTTCCGCCAGGCGAATATCTTAACAAGGCTGCGGCGAATCTCTTCATATTTGTAACCGGCCCCGTCTCGGTCGGAGTCGAGCCACGCAAGTAATTCCTCGAATCTTTCTTGTGTGATGGCCAGGTCAGTTTTCATTAAGAATGAACGACACTGGCTATCTTGCAGTGCCGAGTGTGTGGATTTATTCCCTTACTCTATAAACACGCCTAACGATCAATAAAATGGCTGAAATTCCTACCACAGTCATTAACAGTATGAGACTTGCCGATACACGAGACACTCTTTGCTCCGCTACGATCGGTCGATCGTATTCTCCCTGCAGCACGAAACCGGCCCAGAAAAACGGCGATGACCACGACGGCTCCTTTCGCAACTGCTCTTTAGCATAACGAAGTGCCGCGGCGCGCGACATTTTGTCTTGCAACAGGGCCTTGTAGAAGTGGGCCATGAACACAGCCGTCGCACGGTCGTCAACTTTCCAAAGGCTTGCGACTACGCTGCGAGAACCAGCGAACATCAATCCACGCGTAAGACCGATTAGTCCCTCACCCCTGACGTCTTTTCCGAGTCCGGTGTCACAGGCACTCAAGACAGTGAGCTCCGCGGACAGCTTGAGACTGAATACATCGTGAAGTTGCAGAAAACCATCTACCGGTGTGCCATCCGGTTTTATCAAACTGAAAACGATGCCCGACAACTCAGGACGTTCAGTATTCACAAATCCGTGCGTAGCGAAATGAACGATCTGATAGTGGCCAACACGATCAGACATCACGTTCTCACGACTCGCGTCAAATCCCTTAACTATCCATGCATTCCCGCGAGCCGCTGCGTAAATGCTGTCCGCCTCATCGGCGGCGTAAGCCAAACGACGCAGTCCACCTCGTTCATTAACACCAACGAAACCTCTGAATGCGGGTTCGGGAACTCCCGGAACGCCTGAAGCCAATTCCGTGGATCCTTCTTTACGCTTCTCTACTCGCGCGTCACTGTTGCTGAAAACCGGATCGGCAAACACTGCAACAACGCCGCTTGACGATACCGCGCGATTAATCTCTGCGCGAATGGCTGCGAGGGCCGATACGGAAGGGAGCAGAACGATTTCGTGACGGGACAGCGAATCAGTGTTTGAGGAATTGCTATCGTGTTGTTGAGACACGGGGTGTGGCAACGCGTCGAAGGGGACGTACTGCAGGACTCCCTCGGCGACAATAACAAGTCTCTTGTGACCGAGGTCACTCGCAACTGGTTCCAACAGCATGCGGCTGAGTGACAGCGCTTTCTCGGGAACCTGTGCGTCAGCTTTATCGATTCGCGACTGATATTTGCCGTCGGCGATGTCGCTGGTCTGCTGCCGTGCGGTAATAAGCTTGTAGAATTCCAGCGCCGAGCTTTCGATTACAGATTTCGGCTCTAATTCATAACCTTTCATGGTGGTGGGAGTAACCGCAAACAAATAACTCTTTTCCTCTCCCAAAACGTACTCCAGCAATAAATCATCCTGTCCAAGCTGCGCTTGAATTTCCCCAACCGTCAAAGGTTTCGGACGCGACAAAGCCTGATAACGCGGACTCTCATTTCTCACTTGCGCCTCAAGTTCTTCACACTCTGCCTTCAAAAGATCCACTCGCTGATTAAGCTCAACTCGCTCAGAGTCCGGCTGTTTCGAAACCGCCGCTTCCAGCTCGTACGCAGCGTGCGCCGCTAATAAACGCTGTAGTTCTCTTTCCCGTTTTAATAGCGACGGATCGACACCATCTCGAATATCCGCACCGGCCTCAACCAATTGCTCTAAAAACGCGCGCGCCCGGGCTCGCTCGCTAGCAATGAGCGCTTTGTCGAGAAAACCTTGTCCTGGCCGTTCTCTTTCCAACCGAAACAAAAGGCCAATGTAGAGATCGTAATGTTTACGCAAACCTGAAAAATAAGATGACCGGTAATCGGCACTAGCGACATTTGTTCGGAGCGTTTCGATCATGTTGATCGAACTTTCGATATAAAGCATGGCTTCATCGATCGAGCCGGCGTCGCGTGTTGCGCGCGCAAGGTTGTACAAAGTACCGATCTCCACTTCACGTTCGCCGACGTGTTTACTCATTGGCAACGCTTGCCTGTACACCCCGAGGGCTTCTTGCTTGCGACCGGCAGCGAGGTGGAGATCTCCAATGTTATTCAGCGCCATTACCTGCCCGCGGTGATCTCCAATCGAGGAGTGAAATCGAAAGACTTTGTGATATTGAGCAAGCGCCTTGCTTTGATTCCCCTGCAAAGCATAAATGGAGGCGATTTCGTTTAGTGCGTAGGCCTCCATTCTACGTTTCTTGTTTGCACGGCTGACGCTGACGCAGTCTTCAAGTTGCATGAGAGCCGTTTCAAAATCCTTCATCCCCTTGTAGAGGGTAGCGATCTGAAAAAGGGTAACCGGGATGTAATCGATAGTTTGACCGTCTTGAAAGAGTTTCAAAGCCTGTTTGTAGTAGTCCAGCGCTAGTTTATTCTCATTTAGATGTTGATAGGCTTGGCCAATCCCATTGAGCGTGATGGCTTTGCCTTGGAAATCGCCTACCTCTTCGAAGGTATGCATTGCGTCGCGGTGTAGCTTGATCCCAAGTTCGTCTTTCCCGCTGAGCGCATAAGTTGTGCCTCTGCCAGTTGTGGCCAAACCCTCGCCTGATAGGTTTCCGGCTTCACGGTACAAATTCAGCACCTGGTCGAAGTAGCTCATTGCCAGAGCCAATTGGCCAGACGCAATGGAAAAATGACCCTTGTAAAGCACTGCATTAGCCTGTCCATTGCGATCAATAACCTCGACGAATAACTTCAGGGCTCGCTCAAAGTAATCGGGAGACCTGATAAAATCGCCCATTGAATACAGAATCTCCCCCTTGCAGCTAAGCGCCTGCGCATAAACCTGCTTATTCGCCTGTGTCTCGGTTTCGATATTTCGAGCGGAATAATAGCCCAATACCCGGGTGATTTCTTGTGATGCCCTGTCGTTATTCCCAAGCAAGGAATTCAGACGTGCGGTTTGTATAGTGTTTTCCAGAAATTCCTGCTGTCCGTTTGAACGTTCACTAAGGGCGGCTGCGCGCGCAAACAGTTCGAGTGCTGGTCTATATTCGCCTAGTACATATCGAGTATCACCTGCTTTCCTCAAAGCCAGCGCGGAAATGCGCGAGTCGGCTGCCAACGTTGCAGCTTCGGTGTACTTATCAATTGCCTTCTTTAAAGAGGCCCTGGTCCATTCGGCGCCGAACCGAGTAGCTGTGGCGATAGCAGACGTCGCAGCCGCGTTTTTATAATCCTCGGATGTCGCACGGCGGATTGGTAGTACAGTCAAGACAAATTGATCTTGCCTCGTGGTCGTCTCCAACGAATTTATCTTGAGCAGGAATACACCCGAAGCCCCGGCCACGACGCCAAGCTCGATTGGCTCATAGCGATGACTCTGGTATTCAACGATTTGCCGCCCTCCCGGCTCGTAAATGGCAACTGAAATCCTGAGGTCACCTTTAACAATCGCAAGCTGAAAATATTCTCCGTTATTAAGAAAGACTTGAAACTCTCTTGTTGTCCTCACCGGGAGTTGTTCAGTAACAGAAACGGCAGATCGAAGATCCGGAGTACTATTCGTTTGCGAATGTCCTGTTGGACCAAACACAAGCTGCGGCACGAAGGAAACGATGAGACACAAGAAGACACGAACAAAGAGCAACCATTCCGTGTTCTGGGAGGTTGAGGAATGAGTCTGATTATCGCGAGTTAGCATGGGAGCGCGATAGACGTGCAGATGCGAGGAAACAGGTCGGGGGCCATCCGCGTCACCTGGGTCGATTCAATCGCGTTTATTTAACAACGTCTGGGCTAATGATTCAAGCGATTTGGAGAAGCCGATCGCGAATAGGGTAGCTTCTCAGGGCTACCCTATCGGTGGGAGAGATTGCGGGGTGAGTGAACGGCGTGAGGATTTCTGTTGGATTTAAGTGGTATCGCGCCTTCTATCGCTTTGAACTGTTTCGTTTTCAACTCGACCAACGACTGCACGCGCATCGATCTGTAGTCCACCGCGCATCACGTCTTCATCCGCGGGGACCGGGGCTAATTCCGTATTGGGACTGTTCGTGACACCTCTGGTATCGATAAATGTTCCGACACGATCGGTATCATCATTGGAGGTGGCATTGTTTTCCTGCTTACCTGCAGACATAGGGTTCTCCTTCCAACTTTCTGGGCGTCCTGCCTGAACGCTCCGTGATTTAGGGCTAAGGAGCTACGGCAGCTCCGTTTTCACATCGACAATGTCCCCACCGGAGAAACGTTACATAAAAATTCCGACTAATTGGCGTGGCTGATATCAGTCTTGTAATGACACGCCGGCACTCCCCATTACCGTCAAGGAGTCTGTTACTGGATCAAAGAAAACTCTTCCTCGTTCGAAGCCGCTCTATTAAAAGGAATGCTGAAACGACGGCGTGCGTTAACTCAGGATGGTTTTGATCAGCTACTTGCATGGCTTGATTCGGATCGCGAACAAGCGGCTGTCAGGTACGAGACGATTCGTGTCAGCTTAATTAGAATACTCACCTGGCGTGGCTCTAATAATCCTGAGGATTTGGCCGATGAAACGATTAATCGGGTGGCAGAAAAGGTCCATATATTGAAGAATACGTTTGTCGGCGATCCTGCGATTTACTTCTATGCGGTCGCAAAGAGGTTGTTCAAGGAGGAACAACGAAACGTGAAGGCCCACGTTTCTCTTACCGAAGGAGATAAATTTGCCGATCCTGCTGAAGACCTCGAGGAACCAACAGACGAATGCTTATACGACTGCCTTGCGTCATGTTTGCGAGAGGCAGGCGAAGAAAATGAGAAATTGATTCTCACTTATTACTCCGGTGAGGGAAACGTCAGGATCACAAACCGCAAAGCGTTGGCACAACAGCTAGGCATTCCGTTGAATGCCCTGCGAGTGCGAATGCACCGAATTCGTTTCTCTCGAGATATGTATTGAAAACTGCGTCCGCAACGAAAGAAAGCGAATTGGTCAGTGAAAGAAGCCAAACCCTGAGCGCAAAATGACCTACAGTAGTGAACAAGACCGTCACGCGCGCCAGTTTTTGCTCGGCGAGCTGGAAGAGCACGAGCGCCAACAGCTTGAGAAACGCTTGATGGTGAACGCTGAATACCAGGAGCAGATGCTCCTGGCGGAGGAGACTTTAATTGAAGACTATTTGAACGGAATTCTTCCCGCTGAACAACGTAAAGAATTTGAAAATAATTTCCTCGCCTCCAACTTACAAAGTCGTCGAGTGAGAGTTCTCAGATTGTTGGCTAATTATGAAACTCGCAAAGGCCCCAATTCAGATCAGCCGCAACCAACACCGTCGGGAACCAGACGCTGGTCCATCGGCTTCGGAAACCGCACTCGTGCAGTAGTCTTTACGTGTCTCGTGGCTGCATCGCTATTGATAATTGGCTTGGCAGTCTCACAGATCTTTCAAAACCGTCGTGAGACGCAACGCGCGGGTATCGAACGCGAGTTGGCTCAACTCAACAGCACACCCGAGCTGACGGTTTCGCCTTTTGTAGTTGTACTTGCCCCGGTGAGTCTTCGCGATACGAACGACAGCGCAACACTGGCAATCCCCTTAACCGCTGAGGTCGTCGAAATCCGACTCGTAATCGGCGGCCAAAACGTCAATACAAACTATGCCGCGGAGCTAACCAGGACCGGAACAGCAGAAATCTTCAATGTCGACGGGCTGCGAGCGCAATCTACCGCAAATGGTCAAGCAGTGGTAGTGAGATTTCCGTCTCGACTTCTTAACCGTGGAGACTACAGATTGTCCTTGATCAGAATCGCAAACGATGGTCGGAAAACTGTAATTGGCGAATACCTCTTCGCAGTGGGTTCATAGCGTGAGTTCCCAGGATCCGTCCTGCAGTTTTACTTTCTTTGGACTTATGTTGATTCTTTGTTGTTCGAAGTTTCTCTGGTTCAAATCGTCAAAAACCTTATGATGGTCCGCAGTAAAGTTGCTGCGGGGAGATGGGAAAATCCAACCAAAGTCTAGTTCACTGAGAATCACAAATGAACCGTGATTCTGAGTTTCGTTGAAAACGATGCGACGGTTGGAGACTAGAACGGAGCTGTCGGACAAATTGCCGTCGATCTCGACAAACAGTGGATTCGGGGATGTCGCCTCGCCCTGAAGAAGTCTGCGATACCAATCCAAAGGCCCCTGCAAAGTTTGCGATTGCGATTCAGGAGGTGGTGGAGAAGACTTCGTATCTCGCTGCTGAGTTTCTTTTCTTGTTTGGGCTTCTTTACCAGTGCGGCTCTTGCCGGCCGTAGCGTCGGAATTGGCCGCTATTGAAGTTAGAGCAGCCACCAATTGTTGTAGCTTTTGCGAGATATCAGCCGGGAGAGTGACATCAATTGTCTCTTTCTCTCTAGGATGATTTAACTTCGTCAGGTTAGCGTCAACTCCATCTTTCCAGATATAAAGCCTCCGAACTCCCTCGCGATCTTCAGCTCGAGGCCGCCAGGAGTAAATAATAAGACCCAGTACTGTCAGTAATAGGAGGATGGTCGAGATCCAGGTGATTGCCAGAGTCTGTAACCATCCTTTGATCGAATTCAGAGGACCGGGTATTCCGTTTAGGCCATCCGAAATGCGAGCCAGTCCGGGTGTTTCCGGCGTCGGAGTCTGTACGATCGCTGCCTGGCTCTGGCAAGGCTTGAGAATTATGTCCTTATAAACCCGCTGCGCGTTGATTGCATCCGACGTAAATACCTCCTCACCACAAAGACCTGGCACTTTTGTTTGGAGGCTGTAAGTGGTTCCAGATTTAAGAGGGATGTTTTCGAATTGAAACTTACCCGACCCATCTACTGATTGCGGAACTGCTCCTCGCTTGTCGCCATTAAAAAGTGTTACGACGGCGCCTGTGACGGCCTCCCCGGTTCCCTCCTTTTTAGCGATGCCAGTGATCAACGTGTTGACAGCCTTGTCTTCAGGCTTTTCTGAATTCGCATTCGCTTGCGGCGGCGACGTGTTTGCTTGGCTGGCCGCTGCGGACGAATTCGTGTTGCCCGTCAACGGTGTTGGCGTAGCAGCGGCGTTTTGGTTCGACGTTGAAAAGGTGTCTCCATAGTTGATGTACAAGATCACAGATGCAAACGACACTACCGCCACGAAAGCGATGAGCACCACGCCGAAATTTGTTTGGCTCTTAGATCTCATTCAGCAGATTCAACTTTACGTGAACAGACGATAATTTTTGGTTACGGTCTCCAGCAACACTTTGACCTCAGTAATAAACAGTGATTCGAGCAAAGCCTCAGTTGGATGATGGACCAGGTCATAAAGCACACGTCCGCGAGCGACACCAAAGAGCTGTTCCTTCAGTCGCGCCCGATAATCTGAAGGTTCTGATGTCGTCAGCCCGAGTAGTCGCGCTGCCTCGCGAGTCGTGGCACTGTTAACAAACGTCTTAACGAAGTTATTCAGCTCCTTTAAATCCGAATAGTTCGGTAACTCCTTCGGCAACGAACCTAGAGCGTTTCCATCGAGCCTGTCGAAGATGCCCAAACCACGATAGCCGTCTTCACCGACAACGACTTTAGGAGGTTCCAAATCCACTAAACCACCTTCCTGATCATCGTGTGCTGCCTTCAACGCACTTTCGGCAAGCAAACCGCGCCCTACTTCCTGCTTTGGAACCGACGTCGCTGTGAGATTGACGCCAACTTTTCGCCCACCAGCGTGAGCAGGGCCGAGCAATCCGGCGCCAAACATTTCTTCAACAAACCTTTCACGATTTTCAATCCATTCGAGTAGTCGTCCACCCTTTCCGCAGTAATACATATAGAACTGTGAGGCGTGGTCGATGTTGAGCTCGCGAGTGAGGATGCCAACGTAGTAGATCAGGGCACCGAAGATATACATGATGTGGGCAATCAATAACTGGCCTTCGGGTGAACGCTGAATACTCGTGATGAGTGGCGCCAGGTGTCCATTAGCGGCGGCAGAATTGAGAATCGCATTAAACATTAGGCTGTAACCGGATTCGCGATTCTTAAAGTAATCGAGGTTGAGCGACATGTTGAACGGCTGGCCCGCAAGGATGCTGACCAACTGTTGTCGAAACGCTCCCGGCTCGGTTTGAACATAACGACCTGCAATGCCGGCAGCCATCTTCACGGACACCTGTCGCGATAATCGGTTGCTATCCCAAATCGCGACGTCCGTTGTGCTACCACCCATATCCAACGCAATCGTGTTTTCGGTGACGACAGCGTTCTCACCAACTTGCAGGTATCTTCCGACGGCTTCAGCTTCGCTAAGCGGCTGTTCAATCGGTAGTCCCGCATAGACGCCTAATCCAAGCCACTCATTGCTATGTTTTAAGACAAGACCTGGTGTAAACACGGAAGGATACGAATGACTAACCGATACAACGCGGGCGCCTTTGCTCAATGCTTCGGCTTGTACCATCACCAGCAGACATCTAAGAAAGGCGCGCAGAGCATAGTCAGTCGTGTCGCTATTCCACTTGAAATTGTGTCGAAAAGAGTTTGCCGGAAATCCTTCCAGCAACGGACGCTGGTAGATGCAACCTTCGCGCGGCAACCAATCAGTGTGATTCTCATTGTTGGGTTGGGGCAATACGATTTGAGAAACAAACTCTTCAGTGGGCGAGTTACGTCCGGCGCTGGTGAACGGGAAAAAATTTTCCATCAGATCAACTTGCGGACAGGGAGTCAGTTCTCGCACCCTCGGAGAAATCTCAACTGGCCGGATTCCTGCGCCATCCACTGCCAGCCATCGAGCGCCTTGCCGTTCCACCGGCAAGTAAAATGCGCGCGTATGGGTGCTGCCGAGATCGATTGAGACCTTCCAATTTTGATTTGGCGGATCCAACTCCTGATACTTGATGAGAAGTAATCCCTTGCGATGATCGACGGTGCCCACAAAACCGATCAATGGTTCCTTAGTCTCGATCCAGCTTCGCGATGGCAAGGCCCTTTCTGCAGCGGGTGAAGACAGTGGTTGGAAATCAAGTGGAGCTACTGACTCCCGGCTAAACCGGTAGTAAAAATACCGGCTCGGGTTCTGATTGTTGTCATGATGGCGGCAGATCGTGTCTGGCCAAAATGCCAACGCGTCAGGAACAAACTGGCTACTCAACACTACGTCATCATCTTCGCGGAAATCCCTGGTCACTCTAATTGCTCGATTACCATTTAGGGGAATGGTTAGAGTGACGGTTAGACGATTCGCTTTATCACGAGACAAAGACGTATTTCTGACGATCTCCACCGGCGAAAAGAAGTCGAGTATCTCTGCTTTATACGGCAACAGGTAATGACGGTTTTCAAACACCAGCGAGTAGGCGGCATCCGCATTCAGGGAGACCTGAATCAAAGAATCCTCAAAAAAAGAAGCGGGATCGTCGATGATTCGGAGAGAGGGCAGGAAACTCAACGGCGATGGCAATTGCTCAGTCGGCTCGATCCAGTGGCCATCATAGATCCTGATGCCGCCAACTCTGATTTCAGTGCCGTTGCGATTGACGAGAGTTGAATTAAGCGTAGGCTGGTAACAAACCAACACATCGCGACGTTCGCTCAAAAAGAGATCGCTCTGATCGAGCTCGGGATTACCTGAACCGCGAGGTATTGGCCTCAGAATCGAGTATGGACCACTAAACGGTGAATAAGCCGCTTGCGGCCAACGACCTCGTGCCGGCTTTTCGACTGGAAACTCATCCCGCCATTCTTCGAGCACATCAACCAACTGCTCGCGGCGTGAAGTTGTTTGACCATAAGATACTGGCACGGTCCCGAGCAACAATCGGAGAGATTCGTCATTCTTTACGCGGTCGATCAGCACGTCGATCCATTGCGCAAGTAGTTTCAGAAAAAGAGTGTCACCAAACTTTTCGTAATATCGTAGTGGGTCAATGAGACGGCCTTCGGCGGAGCGAAAGGGAATACTCTGAGGACAACGATGCGATATTCCCGTAAACACAAGTGTACGCGGTGAAGTTGCGCCTATAACCACGTTGTCGACGGAGATCATGTCAAACTCGTGCCAGTTGTGTTGCTCCTCATCCGTGCCATTCACGATGTGCTGAGGACGAAGCAGAACGAACGCGTTTCGAATCTCGCTATTTTTCGGAATTTCATTGAGATTTATGTGAACCGGAGCGTTGAAAGAGAGACGCAACAATTCGGCAAGCGCAATTGTTCCCAGCAAGCCGCGCCATTGATCCACCACATCCGCGTGAGCCGGATGATCGACATCGTAAAGCGCCGATTCAAACAAGAGCAGTCGCGCCCACGGAGTCGGGACACTATTGAGCAGATCTGTTTCTGCGGACTCGCTAATGTCGAGATTCTTCGCAAAGGTCTCTAACCGGTTAATACCCATTCCTTGTTTCCACTCTCCAACCGGAGGCCAATCGATGCTTTCTCGCTTAACTCTTGAGACGTAAACAGACATGTCTTATGGTCCTCGAAACTATTCAGATTTTTCCAATCCGTGCGCGCTGCGTTGCCACTTATAGTTATCAACACAGAATTGATCGACCGCCTGATGAAGTAGATACAACAGCAATCCCACCGGACTGCTTGTGTCGGTGCGTTCCAGGACCAGGCTGTCCATGCGTTTGAGGATTTGGTGGTACGCATCCGCCAAAAACCGCGGCGATCCGGTTTCCGCATCGATCAGATGACCGAGATACTCCGCGCAAAGTGAGATCTCATTTACAAGCAGACCTTCCCAACGAAAGAGGGAACCCATTGCCGTTCCGCCACTGTTACCGACGGCGCGCAACCACGTTAGGAACGATGTAGAGAAGTCGAAAAGCGTGTTGAGTTGATCTCGCTGGCTGGTAAGCGTGAGTGGGGGACGAAAATTGTCGCGGTACCACGGTGCGCTTTGATAATCGACGCTATTGGCGATCGTGCGATGCAGAAAGTTTCTATAAAAATAGAGCGTGGTCACAAACGAAACGAGTCTTCTTTTAACGTCCTGATGTTTCTGTCTGCTGATTGGCAGCGTGTGCCACGTCACGCCTTGAGAGGTTTGCCCATCGGCAACAATGACGTCATTTGCAAAATGCAGGTCTTCCTGTCGGGTATCACTACTCGAGTTGTTGAAGAAATCGGCCGCAGCCAATGCAGTGACAAACTCAACATAATGCGGCGTGTTGACCTGAGTTTCGTCACCCGGCTCAAAAGAAGTCGAGGTTCGTACACGTTCCGGAGCTCCGAGCAGATATACATGTTGATAACCCGGCGGGACATGTGCGTAGTGAAGCAACGCTGCCTTAGTGGCGATCATATGCTCGTCGCTGTCAGGAATAACTTCGGAGGTGGCGGAACGAGAGCTTTTCGGAAAAGAGAAATATGGAACTAACATTCCACAACCAAACTCGAGTTGATTTGCGTTGGGACCAATGACGTCCGGATCCAGATTCTGTAAGAAGGCTCGGACAGTAGGTAGTGCGGCGGCGCCCGTGCCTCCAAAAACTGAACCCACCACGAATACTCTCGGGCGTCCGTTTTGAAGATCCGCCTGGAGACTTCGTATCAGCTCACATAAACCGCCACCTTCATCATGAACAGTACTGTCGAGATCGATTTTGAGAGCAACTGCGCCTACGCTCGTGCGTCCCCGATAACCGGCATTCAATTGCATTCCTAGATCGCTGTCCTGATAAAAAAGACGGATAAAGTCCTGAAAGCGAGCAGGCTGAGAACCGAAGTTAACTGCCTGTTCAAAAGTACGAGTGGGAACGTTGGGATTTCGCCAGTTGTAAGGCAGCGAACGCTTGCCGGCTCGTCCGGAATCATTCACAGCAACCCGGAACAAAGACGGAGCTGCCAGTTGTTTTCGTCTCAATCCTAATAGAGTGCTACTCGTTGGAGTAACTGGTTGCTCACACGCCTGCAGCGTGCAGTATTGCTTGATGATTTGCTGGGTTCTCTTGCCATTACCATTGTTTTGATCGGGATCCAAAACCAGGAAATGCAAGTCGTTTTTAAAGAGGCCCGTCGCAGCGAGGTAACAGATCGCTTCCAGGCAACGTGCGCCAGTGCCTCCAACCCCTATTACGTAATCGTGCATTCTTTACCTCCGCCCAGCTCACTGTCGTTTTGGTCCAGGCCACAACGCATAACGTCCTGAGAAAGCTCCACGAGTCCAGAAGAAGCTCGCCGCATAAAACATCACGCTCGCGAGACCGATGAGCAATATTGCCTGCCAACTGCGCCACGTTTCGGACAGTGCCTCGATTGGACCTTGAAGGACGGTTTCGAAACTGTAGAACAACCAAAAGTCAAGCCAGACTGTCATTTCAAATACCAACAGGCTCAATAGCAGCGCCGCTACGAATCGACGCCGGACCTTGTTGTCGATGCTGAGATTTTCGGGGATGTATTTCACACGCCGCAGCCAGGCCACGGAGACGATGGTCCCGACGATGAGTCCGTAAACGGCCCAAAACGGGAGTCGCACAACAAACCATTGCATCTTCTCGTCCTCAGTGAGCACCTGGCAGTACACAGAAGGACACGAGAGAAGAACTGTTATCGTGCTGACCAGGATCATTCGAAACTTTGACATCTGTTTCTCCGGCTTACTTGTTCTCAACTGTCAGATAAAGACGCGGCAACGATTGCTCGCGCACAAATGCTTTGAGATGGGCTTCGGTCAGAGCGATGAGCAAACTGGAAAGCCTGTAGGTCTTTTCAACATCTCGCGGGTCACTATCATCTTCTGTATTCAAACTGCGAATCTCGTTTCGCAAATCACTCAGACTCGCATCGCTACGGATTCGGTAAAAAGTAATTTTGGAGCGAGCATCGGGTACAAGCGTCAGCTTTAAGAGAAAACTCTGAGCCGCCAGTGATGCTTCGTCCTCCAGTTCTTCATAGAGAAACTTGGATCCGATAGCAGCAGGCGCTTCGCTGCTCCCAAAGTCATTGCCATTCCAGGGATAGGTCGTCGCTTGTGCGGTCAGGCTCAAGCGGCCGGCGGGATATTCCGGATCGAGTTTGCACTGCACGCTGTGATCCCATTTAGCTGTCGGGTTTCTGCCAAACGGATCCTTAAACCATCTCCACTGCGGTGCTCCTTTACCATAGGGTTTTGGTCCGTTAGTCGCATCTTTGATGTCGCACGTCACAGAGTTTTGTCCGGTGACAATCACACTAGTGTCCGGAAAATCCCTGAGTATCTTCACGCGCAGTTCGTCAAATTCATGTTGGGTGGGACTAAGCACAAACGCGTAGAAAGGACGGGAGGCGATATCAAACTGGCTTGAGCCGTTTTCGTTTCTGATCCAATCCCGAACGTGTTCGGAATAGAATGGGCCTTTAAAACCGCTTCGCAGTACAAAAATACCGAAGGCGCCGCCTTTTTTGAGCCACTCGACAATCGCCTCAACCACCGGCGGATTACCCTGGCCCGGATCGTCCGACTGAACGCCGTCAGTCACAATCACCGAGAAAGCAACCTCTTCGTCTGAGTTGATTTGCCGGATCAGCGCATCATTTGGGTTATAGGTGAGACTGTAAAAACCTGGTGCGTGGATGCTGCGATCAAAGTTCGCGGGACTCAACAGCTCCTGACTCTCCCCTTGCCCGAACTTGAAAATCCGGCAACCGGGCAGATAGTCACCCAATCTGTCGATGAAGTTATCGAACTTTGTTTGGTTATCAGGCTGGCCCGTAACATACCCGGCCATTGAAAGACTGGCATCGAGATACACTTTCGCTCTAGAGTTACCCATCGAAAGCGACTGTGTCGCGCGTTTCTCTTCTGAACTCTTTTCAAGCACTTGCGCGAGCGCCCGTGATTTTTGCGGAACGGTCGAGCACGCCGTAAGCAGCAAACAGTTCGTTAAAGCAAGCGCTACGAACAAAGCGAGCGGTGACGGTGTATGAGCACTACCGGGGTAAATTATTCGTCTCGTGTTTCTCAACATTATTATCGGTCAGCCAGAGAAACAGCTCGATGCAATGGAGCATCTCGAGGCTGTGGGCTCGGATCCGCCGATTATGCAAACTACGCAAAAACGTTACATGTGAACTTGCAGAGGTTCGAACCCCTCAGCAAAGAGAAGTTGCCGGGAGGAAATATTTGGGACTGGTTATTGCCAGAGAAACACCGATAGGTATAAGATTCGCGCCCGTATTCTCAGCGTGAAATTCCTTAGTGGCATCGAACAATCGCCACACTCATAACCATTCAGGAGTCTCGCTCTTCTGACGATCGTCATGAAAGATAACTCCACCTGGCCCAACATATACCCGGACTTTAAGCAGCCGGCAGATAGCTTAATAGGTCTCCGCATCGATGATCGCTATCTCATCGAAAAAGAACTGGGCCACGGTGGCGTTGGCGTTGTTTATCTGGCGCGAGACTGCAAACTTCACGATAAACCGGTAGTCGTCAAAGTCCTGCTGGAAAAATCCGTTCAAGATCAATGGCTCGTGCAAAAATTTTCACAGGAGAAAGAGGCTCTGGCACGGGTGGACCATCCCGGAGTGGTAGGTATTCTGGACACCGGTGAACTACCAAACGGCATGCCTTACTTCGTCATGCAGTTCGTCGACGGTATGTCACTGCGCGAAGCGGTTAAGCAACTACCGGATGGCATGGAGTTGTCGCGCGTCGCATCAATAGTCAGGCAAATTGGCGCGGCTTTGAGCGCGGTACATACAAAGAAGATTTATCATCGTGATCTGAAGCCGGAAAACATCATGCTGCAAATGCTCAGTCGTGGCACAGAGCAAGTGAAGATCGTCGACTTCGGAATCGCTAAGATCAAAGAATCCGTCGTTGCTCCCAGCACTGTAACCGGTGCAGCCACCGCCGGCACGATAATTTACATGTCGCCTGAGCAATTGCACGGTATTAAGGTGACGGCTGCCAGCGATATTTACTCGTTTGGCGTCATCGCCTACGAATTGGTTACGGGCCGCAGGCCTTTCAATCCAGAGACAATCGCTCACCTTTCTGACATGCAACGTCAGGGCGTCCGAGTCAAGCCGGGAGATCTGCGCCCACGCCTACCCGCCGAAGCCGAAAGATTAATTCTCAAAGCATTATCGTTTGCTCCAAAAGATCGCTTCGAGAACGCTGCGGAATTCGGGGATGCGCTTGCCTGCGCCTTACTGGGAGAAGAAGAAACACTCGAACAACGGTCATTACTAACCGAATTACCACCTACGATCGTTTCAGTTGCTGCGCCTTCTGATCAACTAAAACAACCAGTGTCGTCTGCGGAAACTGTGCGAGATGCGGTTGACTCCGCCCCTAAACAGGCACAAACAGTCGTTCGCCGGCCCAGTGCTCGGCTTAAGTACGCGGTAATGATCGCGGGATTTATCCTGCTGGTTGTGGGTGCCGGTGTAGCCACAAAACTTTTTACTTCGCTCGGTCAAAATGACAATACTGATTCTCGCAATCAGCTTCCTCAACGCTCACTTACATACTCTTTGACTGTGCAGAAAATGCGTGATGGAAAACCTTATCAAGAGCCGTTTCAGTCTTCAGGCCAGGAGATTTTCGAGAGTGGCTATAAGTTTCGCCTCAACGTTTCTGGTGCTGAAGCGGGTTATCTGTACGTCTTCAACGAAGGTGTAGGTGACAACACTGCGCGCAACAGTTTCAACATTATCTATCCAACACCCGCAATCAATCAGGGATCGCCCAAGCTAAATGCCAACTCAAGTTTGCAAACAAATTGGAACACATTTGCGGGTCAGCCCGGTACGGAACTGTTCTGGATGATCTGGTCCGCCTCTCCTGTACCTGTACTCGAAGCTGCTAAGGATGCCGCCTTCAAAGATCCGGAAGGATCAGTTAAGGATGCGGCAGTTATGGAGAACCTCAAATCGTTCTTGTCCAAGTACTCACAGTCCAAGCCGGAAACCACTAAGGATACAGCCCAACGTCAAACGACCGTTGTTATTGAAGGCGATGTTCTAGTCAAACTCCTCGAACTTGAGCATCGCTGAGACTTTTAGTTGATCACCAGAGCGAATACATGATGCCCAAACCTAAATCCTCCACTATTTTCTTGCTGTTTCTGGTCTCAACCGGGGGCTGGTTAAGCGCAGCGTCAGAAACGTTGGCCCAATCTTCTCAGGGTACACCGCGAAAAATCATCTCTGACGATTTCACAAAAAACCGGCCGGGAACACAAACATCGAACACCAAAGGTTCGGAGGGGCAAGCTAGTTCAGGAGTTCGTGCGAAACCAAAACAACCAAAACGCACATACCAGGTCGCAGCTTCGTCTACAGCTACAACTCATTCAAAGATCAGCACCAACACGCCTGAGCAGTTGGGAATAACTATCTGGAGACTGCGTCCAGCGAATGCGAACGACACGGGCGCAAGGATGTTGGTGAGAGACAAGAGTTGGGTGCCGGAAAGAGTTGCGGCTGGAACGTCGTTCCGTGAGGGTGATCAACTGCGATTAAGTATTGAATCGGCTCAGGCTGGCTATCTTTACGTCGTCGATCGAGAGTTGTTGATGGATGGTTCAACCGGGCCCGCGATGTTGATCTATCCATGGGCGGGAGTACAAATGAGCAATCAGGTTGGTCCCGGAAAGCTTATTGACATCCCCGCGCAGGACGATAGTCCCAGTTACTTTACCGCCAGACGCAGTAGTCCAAATCATGCAGGCGAAATCCTGACAGTGATTGTCACCAGTTCACCACTTGATTTACCGGTTTCCGACAAGCCTTTACCTATCTCGAATGCCGATCTGGCACACTGGGAAAAGCTTTTGGGCGGACCAACTGAACATCTCGAGATGGAGGGGGGAGCAGGTGAAACATGGACCACCCAGGAACAACAAGCTGCGAGTTCCAAAGGTGGTCGGCAACTGACACGCGAAGATCCGGCGCCGCAAACTATTTATCGCGTTTTCGGAATCGACAAAAAGGGGTTGCTGGTAAACGTTCGCCTTCTATATGGCAGGTAGCATGTTGACATTGCCCCAAAAGTCCAAAATACGGCACTTGGACCGTGTCCAAGCATCACGTTGTGACTTTGGTGGCATTGGAAGATTTGTAATGAAGAAGATTTTTTTGTTGGCGTCGTGCGTGCTTCTCTACTGGCAAGTCGCTACCCCGCAGATGTGAATATTGAGAAGTAAACAAAAGAGTTGTGTTTTACCGTCGACTGAATTACTTTACGATAGACATAAGCCAGTTCCTTCGCGTGGCACCAGTATCTCACTGAACTCCATCGGTCAGCAGGCCCACGCGCAATTCCTTTTACTCCGGTTGGCACTTTGACCGAGCGCCGCCCATTACCTTACCAAGGAGATCCGTAATGAGAATTCCCCGCAACTCCCACATAGCACGCTTTGTTGCTCTGATCTTACTTGTCACTTTCGCGCTGCCATTGACTGCGGCCGCTCGGATGAGAAAGCCGTCGCGGCAAGCCGCACTTTATCAAGACAAGCAAGACAAGAAAGAGAAAAAAGACGAGCAGAAGAAAGAGGACCAGAAGAAAGAAGAAAAGCCAAAGCTTACGAAGGAAGAGAAAGAGTATCAGAAGATCAAGAAGTTTAGTTTGGACCTCTATCTGAAAGACGCCGACTTTCGCGAAGCCTGCGAAGATGCTTATGTCAAAAAGCAGCGCGAGCATTCGGAGTATGCTTACTACATCAATACCCGAAATCCCGGAGGTCAGCAGGTCACGCGCGACGGCGATAAGCTGACAGTGGAATACACCCTCTATGACAATCCACTGGCCCAGGATTATGTGAATCGCGTGGGACAGTCGCTCGTTCCGGCCGGTTCCAATCGGCTATATACCTTCCGCATCATGCTTAATCCGATTCCGGAGTCCCGCGCTTTGTCAACAGGCACGGTTTACATCTCGTCGGGATTATTGTCACTTATCGACAACGAAGCGCAACTCAGTTATGTGCTGGGCCATGAAATTGCGCACATCGAAAAAGAACATTGGAAAGAAGACGTGTTTGTGGCCCAGGGAATCGATCCTTATAACGAAAAGCAGGCTAAAAAACGCGCGCTGATCGGGGCTATCGTGACGGTTGCTGCGGGAGCGGTGGCGGGAGCTGCCGGCGCCTCTTCGAACGCCGTCGCTAACACAATGTTCCTCGCTTACACGATCGCACCAACCGTGACTAAGCTTTGGGTGCCTAATGCAATCACTTCATGGGATCGGTTACAGGAAGATGAGGCTGACCAATTAGGCCTGAAGTACATGCTCGATCGCAATTACGACGTTCGCGAGGTGCCAAAGTTTTATGCAAACCTTCGCAACACCTCGTCGGTGGATCCGCGTGTAAGACTTGGGTTCATTGCCGACAAGGATCGCATAAACGAACGAGAGGAACAGGTAAAGTCGTTGATAGGCAACAACAATGCTATCTCGAGACCACTTAACGTCGGCGCCTCAACTCTCGCTCCCGGCAAGGGGTTGGATCCATCTCAAAACGCAGCGCAACGCGCCGAAACCGCGCAAAAGAAAATTGAAGGTGCAATGTCTTCGGATGTTCAGGCCAAGCTCGATGCGGGCGAGCTGATCGGCAACAGTGCTGAATTCGAAGCCGTCATGGCAGGCATCACACGAGACAACGGCGTCAGAGCTTATCACTTTGACATGTTCAAGATGGCTCGAGAGAACCTGGAAGAATCACTTCGCATACGTTCAAACGATCCTTACGCTCACTATTATTACGGCAAGATTTTGAAGCTTACGGCGCGTACTTCCCAGGAGAAGTTGCGGGCGTTGGGTGAGTTTGCCCAGGCAATACAACTGGACCGGCGTAAAGTCATTGCCGAGCCGTATCTTTATCGCGCCCTGTCGATGATCGATACTAAAGACCCAGGGCAGATGCAGGAGATCATTACGGCGCTGAAAGACTACGTAGCCATTTATCAACGTGAGCATGGCGGCGGACTGCCGCCCAATATGGAAGTCATTTACGACTACATGCAAGAGGCGGGAGAAGTGTCGTGGACGGCCACGCCCGCGATGAACGTGTCGACGAAAGGCATCGATCCAATCGGCGCCAAGATGGAGGCCGCTGCATCAAGACCAGCGCCGCCACCAGACACTCAAACAACTGGAACACAACCGACTCAATCACCCAAGCCAGCGCCAAAACGCCGGCCCTAACTATTAAATAAATTTCAGCCGCAAAGAGACATTTCGGGTGCACCCTGTCTGTCTCTTTGCGTGCTTCTACACACTATGCATAAACGACTCGCGTTGTTGATAACAGCGCTGCTGTTGACGACTTTTGTTACCAGCCGTCGAATTGAAAGCAGCGATATTCCTCAACAAACTCCTTCACGCGCTCCATTCTCGCTCGAATTACCGGATATCGGCGGTGGGGCTATTACAGCCGTGGAAACCCAGATTCCCACCTCAAATCTGCGTACCTTAAAGTTGACAATTCGCCAGCCATTTGCAGATTCAATTAACTACGGGCAAATCTATACAGCCATCAACGGCGAAGCAGCTAACACTATCTGCGGCAACATTAGATCAAGCCGCGATGGCAAAGTAATTAACTGCGATCTGGAGAGCAAACCTCGTTTTGCATTTCAGCCAGGCAAGAACGTGGTTGAGATTAGCGCCCGGGACCAGAATCAGAACTCCTACTACGCCTCCTATGTTTTGATCGCCAAGAGACAACTTGCATCAGGGTCTTCCACAAAATCAGCCCCCGTGAAGGCTACGTTTTCAGGGCGGAAATTCGCAGTCATCATTGGAGTTTCGCAATATCAGTTTAATGATGCCGGATTAAATAATCTGCGCTATGCAGATGCGGACGCGCGTGCGGTACGCGACTTCTTACTTAAACCAGAAGGTGGAAGTTTTAAAGCTTCTGACATCGTTTACATGGAGAACGCTGGTGCGACCACTGAAGCGGTTCGCGATGCACTGATGCGTCTATTACGCAGGGCGGCTCCAGCTGATCTGGTTTTTGTCTACATCGCCTCGCATGGTTCACCTGACCCGTTCGATCCACGAAAGCTTTACTTTCTGATGAATGATACCAAAGTGGCGAATATGTCGAAGACCGGGTTCGGAATGTTTGAGCTTCAGGAAGTCCTGGACCATGTGGTTCGGGCCGAGCGAGTCGTGGTGTTTATCGACGCTTGCCATAGCGCAGGCGTGGCCGGCCCACGAATGGTCACGGGTCGACAACTCGAGAGGGTAGAAAACAACGTCTTCAATCTCTACGCTTCGAAGCTATATCGTGAGAGTGGTAGAGCCGTTCTGACCTCATCCGACGTGAGTGAGATTTCGGAGGAAGGACCAAATTGGGGCGGCGGCCATGGAGTTTTTACCTGGGCCCTACTCGAAGGGTTACGCGGGGCTGCCGACGCCAACGGAGATCGCGTGGTCACCGCAGGAGAGGCATTTGATTATGTAAGCCGCATGGTGCGCAAAGAAACCGATTATCGCCAGAACCCGCGTGCTCTTTCAGGCATGAACGAGGATTTCCCGCTCGCTATGACGAGGTAATTATGATCTCCTGGAGCGGAGTTGTCGCGACACTGGCGAATAACGCAGCAAGATCCGCCAATACAACGACTTATCGCCACAAATTCTCAATCAACTAACGCAATATTGTAATAGTCACCACCACTGACTTCTGATACTCTATCGTCTCCCTTTCTGTATGTAGACAACAAGTTTCCTCGCTAGTGGGTGGTGGAGCGGTGTATTTAACGATGCATGAATTCTCTGAACCAACAACTCGTAAGTGGAGGACCAGCATGACTACTCAAACCCTTTCTCGACTGATCATTGCAACCGTGGCCGTGGCTTCGCTTAGTGTCTTGCTTTTCAGTGGTCCGGCAACGTCTGCCGCGAAGGGAGGAGACCGATCTGCACCGACGACGCCAACGGGCCTCGTCGTGACTGCAATCACCGAAAGCACAGTTGCGCTGAAGTGGAATCCTTCAACGGATAACTCCGGTAAGTTCACTTACCAGGTGAAAATCACTAAGCTGGGTAACTACTCCTATAACTCGCTGGCGGCGGTGAGCCAGACGCAAACCACCTACACGGCAAAGTTTTTATCGCCGAACACTAGTTATAGCTTCGCGGTTTATGCCTTAGATGGAAATGGTAACCGCTCGGCCGACAGTAATTCGGCTAATGCCAACACGCCTGCGGACACCACACCACCGAGTACGCCGGTTCTACAAGCTACCGCTATTGCACCATCTCAGGTGCAGTTAACCTGGACCAAGGCGACCGACAATATTGCTAACAACTGCTGCTCTTACAGCCTTAGCATGAATGGCAGTGCATTAACGCAACACATCAATCCTGCCACGGCGCCGGCTGGTTCCATGTCAGTGATCATTCGTCACATAGCCCCGGGCTCCAACAATACATTCACTGTCAGCGCCATCGACTTCGGCGGTAAAACGTCGACCAGTAATCCCGCGAGCGCCCAAACCTGGCCCAGTTCCGATCGCACACCGCCAAGTGTTCCCACGAATCTACACATAGTTAGCGACAACGGCGGCGGCGAACTCTGGGTGGGATGGACACAAGCAACTGACGATGCTGACCCACAAAGCAATGTCGAGTATGAAATTTATGTAAACGGCGTGTTGAGCCCGCTTGGTGTGTCGGCCGGAATAGATGTTGACTTCGTCTATTTACTGCCTCCATGTGAGAACATTCTTACTGTCAAAGCCGTTGATAAGGCGGGCAACACATCGGCAGCCAGTGCTCCGCTTAAATACCATCAGTGGGTGTGTAACTAAATAACCGTGTAACTGATAGCAAGTGGCCGGTAGATTCATCTTCAATCTACCGGCCTTCGACTGTAAAAGCGTACTCCTCTGTTATACCTGCAGCACCATTACTATCAACTCCACTCAAACGAACCTGATGTTGTCCAGGGGTGAGAAAATCCACGGGCAGTCTGAATCGTATTGCATACACGCCATCATCCTCCGCCTGCAGGTTAGGAATCGTGAATGATTCGTCATCACCAACCCGTTGAACTTCGGCTTGATATGTTGGGTAACGTTCTTTTTGGATCCAGGGAAGACGCAGCTGGACGATTCTAACGTCCGCAGACTTCTTAAACTCCTTCTGCCGTTGGAGACTTCTAACCGCAATTGGGGTCAACTCCATCGAACCCATCTGTGGTGGGACTTGACGTAAGTTTTCCGGAGTATTCAGCTGTGCAAGTTCCTGTTCTATTGCGGCGCGCTTCATTCGGCTGTTCAGCCAAACACCGGCAACAACGATCGCGATCATTGCTGTCGCTGCAACCGGAACTACGAATGCAGGCCGTAGTCGGGCTCGAAAACGGTCCCAGGTCGAGGGCTCGGCAGGAACTGTTCTAACTGATGAATTTTCTCGAACAGCCCAGTCTTTTATAGCCTTAGTAATTCTGAGTTGCTGTAGTTGTGCGGCTGTTTGCCCATACCGCAAGAGGAATTTCTCTCTGTCATCCGCGGTGAGGCTATCCTCCAAGTAGTCTTCAATCAGCTCCTGCTCAATGACAAGAACTTTCTCTCGCGCGTCGGAGTCGGTCAAAAACAGACCCTCAATCCGCGCACTTTCGTCCTCATCAATCTTGCCCAATAAAAACTCACGCAACACTGCGTCAGTCAGTATTTCTTCTTTCATGGGCCATTCTCCGCACGTGACCATTTCACTTACAATGAAATTTCACGCAATCCGTTTCATTTTTGCTTTCGCTTAAGACAGCGTCGAATACACTCCGCGAGGGATTCGCGAATTCGAAAGACTCTAACTCTCAACGTTTCTACAGTTATCCCGAACTTCTGGGCCAGTTCGTTGCGATGATCGATCTTGGCCTGCTTCTCCTTGGCGTAATAACCCAGGATCAACTCGCACTTATCATTGCCAAGCTTTCGCAGGCATAGTTGCAGGCATTCTTCTATATCGGCGGCGATTTCATCTTCAGTTTCGCTTATCGGCGGTCCCGCAAGATCAATGTCTTCCACTGGAAGTTGAGTTTTGATCTTTTTATGGTTTTCTTTGATGAGGTTGTTCGCTACGGCGCGAAAGTAGAGTCGCGGATCACCTTCGTAGGTCGGCCTTACGTCGTGGACCTTTTTTGCAACCCGGTCGAAGGCTTCATCAGTCATGCCCTCGGGGTCGGCACAGCGGCCCCACATAAACATCTTCGCGAGATCGTGGCGAAGCTGAACATACATGGTCGCAGCCACGTCACGATCAGGATTGAGCCACGCGAGAATCTCCTCGAAGCTTTCGGGTGGGATTGCCGAATCTCGGGCCATTTCCGCGTTCGTTTTCTGTTCATGTCAACGGTGACGGGGGGAGCCGCCGTTTTCGTTTTTGAAATACTATCAGACCACCAACAATTAGAATCAGCAATAATAGCAGGACCAGCGAGGAACGGAACCATCGATAATGGTTAACAACAATCGTATTCGCGTACTCACCCTGCAACTCGAATCCGGCCCAATAGTAAGGCGCGCTCCACTGCTTGTCTCGCATCATCTTCAGTTTTGCAAATCGAAGTGCGGCGGCCGGCGGCATGTTTTGGTCAAACATCGCCTCGTAGAAGTCTGCCATTAAAGCAGCAGTCGCACGATCGTCAACTTTCCAAAGGCTCGCCACCACGCTCTTCGAACCAGCAGCCATGAAACCGTGTGCGAGACCTACAATTCCCTCACCTCTTATTTCTTTGCCCAGGGCCGTTTGACAGGCACTCAAGACTGTTAACTCCGACGAGAGTTCGAGATTGTAGATATCGTGCAGCGGCATCAATCCGTTCGTGTTTACTCCGTTCCGGTCCACCATGGTGAGAACCACTCCCGACAATTCGGGATGTTCACTATTGAGAAAACCATGAGTTGCAAAGTGGACTATCTGATACTGACCGATGCCGGAACTCATGGCAGTCTCACGGTTAGCATCAAAACCTTTAGCGACCATCGACGTCCCCCATGGCGCAGTCTTTGAGATGGCATCAGCCTCTTGAGATGCATGCGTAAGGCGCTGAAGTGCTCCATCACGCATCAAGATGGCGGGAGTTTTAGGAAGGGTTTGGTCCGTGCTTTTGCCACCGGCTGCTTGTGCGACAGCAGGCTCTGTCAGTCCGCGCTGCACACGGTCATCACCGGCATTGAAAACTGGATCAGCGATAACAGCAACAAGTTTATTCGTTGACCTCGATTGATTGTGCGCAGAGCGTATTGCAATCAGGGTTGAAATGGATGGCAACACAACGACTTCATTGGTTTCGAGTAACGCAGTCTGCGTCGTGTTTGGTAAAAACAAAGCACCGAATGGGACGTATTGCAACGCACCTTCGGATACGACAAGTAATCTTTTGTTTCCGATCTGTTCAACCAGTGGGCCAAGAAGTATCTCACCGAGTTTGCGACGTTCTTCAAGATCGAGCTTATCCGCCGCTTCAACATTCGCAGGATATTCGTTGTCAAAGGTTCCCTGTCGCACCGTTAATAACCGGTAGCATTCACGCGCATGGTCTTCAATAACTTTACGTGCGGGCAATTCGAAAGTCTGAAAAGAGCTAGAAGTAACGGCCCAAACGTAACTACGTTCTTCTCCTAACGAATACTCCAGTAACGTCGCGCCATCTCTCAACGCACTCTGCACCTGCTCGAGGGTAAGTGCTGACTGTTCAAGAGATAGCAAACGCGGATTGTGCTGTCTCAATTGAGCCTCAACCGCCTGATAATCGGCTCTGAGTTGATTCAACTGATTCTCAACGTCAGCAATCTCATCTGAATTCTTCTCGTTCAGCAGCAGGCCCATTCGATATTGGGCCTGCCGCTGAATCAGTCCGCGCAAGCTCCGCTCACGATCGAGAAGCTCCTTTGCAGCTCCTTCACGAATGTTGGCACGCGACTCATTAACAAGATCGAGAAGTACACGCGATCGATTTTTTTCGCTGACGATGAAAGCTCTAGCGGCAAAGCCTTCGCCCGGACGCAATTTGTCGAGCTGAATCAAAATATCGATGCACAATTCGTAATGCTTTTGCACTCCGGAAATGTATGTAGCGCGGAATTCCGGGCTGCGTACGGTAGAACGCAGGTCGTCGATGTTTTTAAGTGATTGTTGAATAAACGAGAGGGCTTCGTCGGCAGCACCAAGCTTCAGGTGGGTGCGCGCGAGATTATAAAGAGTCGCAGTCCGAATATCTTCATCCCCAACCTTCACACTCAAAGGGAGAGCTCGAAGGTAAAACTCCAATGCCTTTTTCTTCTCGTCCCGCTGAAGTAAGAGATCTCCGTAGGAGTTTAGCGTTGTCGCCTGACCACGAATATCGCCAATGCTCTCGAAAAAATTCAGGATTTTCCGATACTGAGCGGCGGCTCGTTCATGAAGGCCCTGCTTAACGTAAATGGTTGCGATTTCGTTAAGGGCGAACCCTTCGGTCCGAACTTTTCCCGCCGCACGACTCACCTTTACACAACGATCATAGTAAGAAATAGCTTGCTCAAAACGTTCCGCGAGATCGTGCATCCGGGCGATCTTAAATGACGACGTCGAGATGCCATCCACGGCTGCGATATCTACGAAAACACGCAAGGCCTGCTCGTAACTATTCAGTGCTAACTGATGCTCAGCGAGGGTTTCGTAACCTTGCCCGATTGCAGTTAATGCAACGCCCTCGCTGTGTCGATCCCCAACAGAGCGAAAGATTTCGAGAGCTTCTTTGTGTAAAGCGATCGCTTTCTCGACGTCGTGCGAAGAATGCCACAACCCCAGAGCTATCAGGGCCAGTCCTTCACCAACCTTATTGTTGGTTGCAGAATACATTTCATGAGCGCGGGATATTTCCTTGAACGCTTTGTCGAGGTCACCTGCTCCTCCGGCTATATATCCCAGGAAGAGATGCACCCTCGCTTCACGTTTGCCATCGTTCGTAGAGATTTTGAGTGCTTCTTCGAATTGCTTCGACGACTTTAAGAAGTCTCCTTTCGCGTAGCTAACCTCAGCCAGGTTACTAAGTACTTCGCCGTACGCACTGGTGGAAAACAAATCTCGATCTGACTCTTTGAAAAGATGCATCGCCTCTGTCAGTTGTTTTTCTGCGAGATCGTTATGGCCAAGGTAAGACTGTACACGTGCGCCTTGACTAAGCGCCTGAGCCTTTGCCAGCCAGTCCGCTGCTCTCTCGGCAAGGGCTTTCGCGTTTTGATATCGCTTGAGTGCTTCAGGATATTCACTAAGAAGAAAGTAGACGTCTCCGGATTTCCGTATCGCGTCTGAAGCACTGGCGAACTCGGAAGTGGATATCCAGATCTGTGCTGCGCGTTCGTACTCTTGAATTGCTTGTCTAAATGAGTTCTGCGTCCAGTTTTCACAGAGTTGATCACCACGAGCGTTGGCTTGCCGCGCTTCATCGTCTTTTTGGTCCAATGTGGTGCGCGTCGTGTTGGGTTGGCGGCTTTTCTTATATTGTCTATGAATCGCTTTATCGCGTTGTAATACCGTTTTCGCCGACACCGCAGTTTCAGGCGAACGAGCGAAGATGATCACGAAGACAATACAGAAAAGGACTACCAATACGTTCAGGAGTGCTTCTCTTCTGGAGTTGCTTCTTTGTACTGATGACATCTGAGCGTAGTTTCCTTAGCGGGACCTAACAATCGTGAGACCAGATTACGGCGAGCAGTTTCAGGTTTAGATGATATCACTCTATTATCACGTATGTTATAGAGATTCAATGATTTAATAAAAAGTGCGCTCTCAAGAAGGCAGCCGCGCGAACCACCTTCTCCAGAGCGACAGATGGCTTTAGCGGCCATCTCGGATCGATCGACCGTGGCGGCCTGCGGACTTTCCAGAACCGTTATTTGCTCCTCTCCAGTCCTGAAGAGTACCCATTCTGGTTCCGGGAGCTTTCCGAATGGGTTTGCGGAAGGAATTCTCCTGATTTGGTTTCGCGTTTGTCTTTTCACTAGTTGGCATTTTTATTCTCCTTATTTGGAGTGCGAGGTGTCGCAGTCACCTGGCACAGTTCTACCAAGTCGGGCGTGATGCACTCGCCTGAGTTAATCGCGCCTGCGTGCCGACGTTTACTTAAACTTGGACCAATGCTGTTTGCTGAATTGAGTTGGCTACTGTGACTTGAAAAGCGAAGCTCGCCTCTGTTCTAAACGTCATCTGCGAGTCGAGTGATCGCGTATGTCTGTTTTGCAGTGATGGAAATTGATCCTCTTCATCGATGCCGTCTCTAACGAAGAGTTCAATCCCGCGTGAGCGCGGTATCTTTGTTAACGCCAGCTCCGCTTGTGCGGACTCAAAGGCGTCGCGGACGGATCTTCCGAATCCAAGCGCACGATAGAAAGCGCCGGCAAAAGCAACCCCAACTTTGTCACCGATTCCTCGACCGGTGCCGATTGAGTAGTTGACTACCTCAGAGATCGACCGAGCCTGCGCCTTGGTAAAACAGGCATTGAGAAGAACGAGACGCACGTGGTTTCTGTAGAGACTGAATACATTCGCCAACCCCTGTTGATCGACCGTCTTGCCTCGTCCGTTCGTTCCAGCGAGGATCAACTTGTGCCCTTTGCTTCCGTGTCCGCTGAAGTGGACGATGTGCGGTTGGTACATCAACAACAGCCTTTGCAGATCGATCGGCTTTATGGCCGTGTGCTTGTACAACTCAAATCTCTCACGGTACGGACCTTCATGAATCCTTTCGAAGATCTCTCGCGCCTCTTCGTCCACGAGAATACGACCGGTCGACCAGGGATTTGATGATAGGAATAGTATTCGTATCTTCTCGCTCATGTTTGTTTGATCACCTCTGACCTACATGGCGCAGAAGTGAAACAAAACTCGTCACGCATGCGAGAAAAATTTTTCGTGTGAAAAATCGGGTGTGTTAACGGTGATTAAATTGAGCGAGGGTCACCAACACATCACCTGGGCCACGCACAAGAACCGTCTGGCTTGCCTTGTAATGTGTAACTCTGACTTTGACTTCATCCTGCTTCATTCTCAAAAACTCTTTCACGGTTACCAAATTCTGATCGTCCAGACCTCCGTTCAAGCTTCTGAACGCCTCATTCTTTGCAGACTCGATTTGCGTGACTGGCGAAGCAGACCAAACAATCCAAAAGTTTTCAGCTCCTGCCGGGCCTCTGAAGATGGTCCAGTCAAATTGAACCGGCTGGTTTGCGCCCAGTGTGGCTGAACCGTTGTTAAAAGCCTTACTGGGATAAATCATCATGAAGCTAGTGCTGTCTGGCGCTGGTGGACCTTCATTGATCACGTAGAGATAACCCGTATTGGGACTCGAAACGTTGAGTCGAAACTTGTCGCCGTTTTCAAATGTCTCTTCTCCATTTGATTTGAACGGCTCCTGGAACTCTTTACCGTCTCGCATCTTCTGGACCGTTAGCCAGTAGTTGAAGGTGTTGGTAGGCGTTTCGGTTTTCGTTTTCCCGAGATATTTGTAAAGACCAAAAACACCGAGTGACACGCACGCAAGCATCAAGACGGAAGCGCTTATGACTGCCGGCCATCGCTTACTTGTGGAACGGACCCGAGGATCGAGGAGACTGTGCGCGAGCCGGTTAGCAAACTCTCGGGCATTCGTGTACCGCGCTTTAGGATCGAACGACAGCGCGCGAAGAATTATTGTCTGCGCCTTTGCCGGCAAGTCTTCGCGCAGATGGACCGGCTTTATGCGGATACCCGCGCGTTGCATTTCCAACAGTTGAATCGCTGACGTGGGATTGAACGGGCGACGTCCAGTGATCAGCTCATATGCGATCAAACTCAGCGAGTAGATATCACTCGCAGCGGTAACACCCTCGCCGCGAAGTTGTTCGGGCGACATGTAAAGCAGAGTTCCAACTGATGCGCCGTGAGCCGTGCTTGGAGCAACGACTGAGTCTTTAACTTTTGCAATACCAAAGTCCAGGAGCACGACCGAATCCGTGTCGCGTTTAATCATGATGTTCTCCGGCTTCAGATCGCGATGAAAGATGCCTTTCTCGTGAACGTGTTCAAGCGCAGCACCAATCTGTTTGAGAATCGAAGCAACGCGATTCAGATTCATTCCCTCGGCTGGTATTTTCGAGCGCAGGGTCTCACCATCCACATACTGCATCACGATATACGGCCTCTCGTCAGGCAATTGTCCGACGTCCAGCACGCGCACAACTCCCGGATGATCTATGCGAGACAATGCTTCTGCTTCCTGATCAAACTTCTGTCGTGCGTACGCATCATGGGCCAACGTCTCTGAGAGAATCTTGATAACCACCGCCTGGCGCTTAAGCTTTAGATCGAGCGCAACATAAACCTGACTCATGCCGCCGGAGCCAAGCTCTCTTTCGACGAGATAACGTTCCTCGATGGTCGTTCCCACTAAATTTTCCGGCGCCAGAGTCAATTTGATAATGGGCGATTCCAGAAACCCGCTGGATGAATCCTCCGCCTTGAGCAGCGACCACACCTCGAGCAATAGATCAGCGTCGTTGGCACAAGCTTGTGCAACAAACGCTCCCCACTCTGAGCGAGGCATCGCCAGGGCCGCATGATAGATTTCCTGAATGCGATCCCAGTTGGGCTGTTTCATTCGATTGTCTCCTGGGCTAGGAAGTTAAGCGGCGAGAAGAAACGTTAGCGCTTCTGGGTCTTGGTTGTGGGCCGCACTCTACAAACCCGTGGCATCTCTGGACTACAGTTGGTCCTAAAAGAAAACTGTGGAACGCTTTTTTCACGTGTAATGATTTATGCCCCATTTCATTACTAAATGAAGTGAGACAGAACATACACTGACGCCCTCTCGATTCATGTTGATGAAGCTCCCTTAAGGTTCCTTAATGACTTTTGAAAAACTGCGATGGACGAAATTACTGAACTCTTGAAGGCCTGGAGTGAGGGCGATACACAGGCACTGAATCGACTCGTGCCGCTGGTAGACCATGAATTAAGAAAGATCGCCCATAACTACATGCGCAATGAACGACCCGGACACATCTTGCAAACCACGGCTCTGGTCAATGAAGCGTTGATGAAACTGATTGGCGAAAACATCAGTTGGGAAAATCGCAAACAGTTTTATGCACTTGTCGCAAGACGGATGCGCCAGATACTTGTCGATTACGCGAGGAAAGACCGTCGAGTTGAATTCACCGATGTAGATGAAGCGGTCATACTCGACGAAAAGCCCAAAGAGCTGCTGATGCTTGATGAGGCGCTGACAAAACTGGCTGAGATTGACGAACGCAAAGCGATGATCGTTGAGTGCCGATACTTTATAGGCTTGACGTTGGTACAGATGGCCGAGCTTTTTGGTGTCGCACAGTCAACCGTCGAACGCGACTGGCGCTTTGCCCGCTCGTGGTTGAAACGCGAAATGACCGGAGAGACGGTACCTGGTTAGTGGTGTTGCTCGAGAATCAAACTTGGACACAGTCAGTACCGTAACGCGGTAGCGTCGGGTCGTACTTAGTGCCCACGCACCCGACGCCAAGCAGGTGTCCTGACTTTGAGGCTAAGGTTGGGAGCCGTGTTTCTCGTTTGGTGGCGTGGCAACGGTCAACCGAAGGAACGCTTCTTCCAAACTCTCCTGAGCCGGGCTTAACTCGTAGACCTTAATATTATGGGCCACTAACAACTCATTCAACGATGGAATTCGATCGGCGTCCGCTTCAACCTGCAAGTACGCAGCACCGTTGCGGCTGACGGTTACGCCGGGTTCTTTCGTGAGTAAATCAAAAGCGCCGGACAAGTCATCCACTCGCACTTTGAAATGGCTGGTCGACGAAACCAGCGACTCTGGTCCACCTTCGTAAAGCAAACGTCCCTCGTGAATGATTCCGACTCGGTTGCACAGTTGCTCAACTTCCACGAGCAAATGACTCGAGAGCATCACCGTCAACTTAAGTTCATCGCGAAGTCGCCGAATCAATTGACGTGTTTGTTGGATACCCTGCGGATCGAGACCGTTTGTCGGCTCGTCGAGAATGATCAGGTCCGGCGTCGGCAACAAGGCCTGCGCGATTCCCAGGCGCTGACGCATTCCATATGAAAAGACCTTCACCGGATCTTCCGCACGATCTCGCAAGTCAACAATGTCGAGCACTTCGTCAACGCGCTTCCTTTTAACTCCCCCAGACAACGAAGCCAACAATTGCAAGTTTCTGCGCGCTGAAAAATTCTCGTAGAAGGCGGGTGTTTCGATGATTGCGCCAACGTGCGAACGTGCCTTCAGGTACTCCCAACTCGAGGCGCGGAAGGAAAACTTGATCACGCCCGAGGTGGGTCTCACCAAGCCTAACAACATCCGCAATGTAGTCGACTTCCCGGCTCCGTTTGGTCCGAGAAAACCGTAGATATCGCCACGCTCGACATTCAAGGTCAGACGATCAACTGCCGTACGCCCTTTAAAGCGCTTCGTCAAATCTTGAGTTTGTAACACTATCGAATTCAAGGTTTTACTTCTACGAGCAGCGGCCAGTGGTCCATGCGACCAACCGCCGCGTCACGCAAAACTGCCACTCGTCCGACCTGTTGCAGGTTAGTTCGCCCAAAAACGTAGTCGATGCGGCGATCATTTATAGCCGTGTCGCCGGCGTCACGTCCCAGATCACGAAAGCTACGCAGAATGTGACTATACGATTCACTATCGTGTTTCACGTTGTCTGTATAAAGATTTGTCTCGTTTGCTGCTTTGAGTTCGAAGTTAAAATCTCCGGCGATGAAAACTTCCGACTCTCGCGTCCGGTCCTGTGCCCAATCGACGATGGCTTCGGTGTATCTACGTCGTCGAGCAGCGTTGAATGCATCCGCATGCGCGCTCAGAAGCACGGCTTCTCGCGCGCCCTGCCGCGGTCGAAATGTAGCGGCAATTGCGAACCGGGCTCCCGCAGCAACTGGCGTAAATCTTGCGCCGCCATCTTTAACGAGCACCGCTTCGAATCGATCGTCTCGTCCCTGCTGTGCAACTGCGCCGCGATATTTACCGTGGAGCAGCCGAAGCAAATTGTTTAGCTGCACGGAGCCCGTCAGTTCCTGAAGCGCAACGGCATCAGGATCTTCACGCAAGATCACTTCAGCAACGGCCGGCAAATCTTTGTCGTGCGCACGTGTGTCGTCCTCAAGTTCAGCGTAGCCAATATTCCAGGTGAGCAAACGAAGCGAAGCGGAATCATTTGCAGATGAGTTTGACTCCGCGGATTGATGTGGCTGTGCAAAATAGATAGCGCCTGCGATCATCAGGAAGAGCAGAATTGCAAGGACCAGCTTGACCCACATTTCTAGCTAACAACATCCTTCCGCTCGAAAATGATCACAGTCGATAGCAATAGGCCGGCTGTATACGCGCCACAGACACACGCGTAGTGCCACAAACTCTGCAAGGGAATTTCCGGCTTAAACACATCGCGCCAGAATTCCATGTCAGTCGTGAAAAAGTAGGGCCGTAGATGTTCGAAAAACTCAACTCGCCCAACGATGTAGAGAGTCAGATATGCAGCAATGGTCATTACCGTCGCCTGAACCGGCGAGTCAAACACGACTGAACAAAGCAGTGCGAGGGCGGCGACGACGAGTAGCGCCCACGTGCCAGTCAATGCGGCGTAGCCGAAACGCATGAGTGCATCGTTGCGCATGATCTTGCCCGGCGCATCTACGAGATTGAGTGGACCCGGATAAAGCTCAAGGTTCCCCCAACCCACGAAGATCAAACCAACGAGCAGATTCAACACAATAAAGAATGTCAGCAGGAGAAAAGTGTGCAGTCCTGTCACCAGGAACTTCGAAAGGATTAGCGAGGCCCGTGAAATCGGACGCGTACACATCATCCGAAGAGTTCCGGCACGCGCCTCACCTGCGATCTGCGAGCCCGCACTCATGGACACGAAGATCGGTAGTAGTAAAGTAAAAGAAAACAGCACCGAGTAAAGTGCGAACGTCAACCCGTTAAAATATTCCTTCGACTCGTACGTATATTTGAACTGTTCGACCGCCTGACCTCCGGTCTTGCGCGCCGCGTACGTGTAGAACCCCCAAAGCATGAGGACAACAAATCCGACCAGGACACAGAATGAGAGATAAAAGCTTTTGGAGCGAAATAATTTCTCGAGTTCGAGTTTAAGCAGCGTGACCATGTTGAGCCTTCGGACTGAAAGACTTAACGCATCGAAAAAGTCATTTGTTCAGCATATTGACTGGGAAAGCCAGAGGACAACCGGAGTACCCTCACTCGACACTGTTAGTAATCCACAGATCTTTTCTAAGCGTAAAAACATTATTGACTCCGCCACACTTCGGTACTATTCTACGCGCTCGCCAAAAGTGGTTTTCACGCCGATCCGGTAACCCCCCTACCCCGTCAGGCCTTTGACTAGCCTCAGATCCTTCGGGGAGACCGCGATATGTCAGTTCATCCCATCGATTGCTGTCGAGAGCGCTCTCGACCCACCAGAAAAATACCTACTACACGGAGACCCAATCATGGCTGAAGAAAGAATGAAAATACTGGAAGAGCGACTGACCCGTTTGGAAGCCGCATTGTCTCAACGTCCCAGTGCTGCCGGAACTGCTGGTGGCGGTGGCGGCGGCGGATTTGTACCGCCCGGAGGCATCGTCAGCGATCCAGCGCCGTGGGCCGGCCAATGGCAGTTGGTACCCAGAGCATCAATCGATCCTGTTCCGTGGTTTCAGTTTGGACGCGCCCCGCGTTGGCCCTGGCCCACGCCCGTAGTTGACCCAGGCCCATTCCCAACACCAGTGGTTGACCCTGCACCATGGCCTAATCCTATCGTCGATCCAGCAGTGCTCGCGCAACAAGCAATTCTTGCGCAGCAGGCAAGTCTTGCCTCTAGAGTTAGAGGTATCGGAACCGTCGCTGATCCCGCGCCACCAGACATCGGCAGATTAAACGTTTCCCAACTCGAGGCTACGATTCACCAAATCAGCGCCGAGAGAGCTCGTCTCGATGCGATGGAGTCAATGGTCAAGAAACAAATCGACGCACTGAAAAAACAACAACCAGGCTAAGCAGTAGCCTGACGTTCTTGTCAATTTGATGAGAGTTTTAATCCGCTCTAGAACGGAGGGCTTGAAGTGCGAAAACTGCCATCCCTGCCAATGCAACTACCGGTGTGCGATCCCAACGGTCGCCCACAAAAGATCCTATTGATCGGTTTTCAGGACCAGGACAATCTTGGCCTGCGCTACCTGATGTCGACGGTGAACACCTCCGGTCACGAGGCGTTCATCATGACTTATCGCTCCGATCCCGATCAGATTCTTCAACATATCAATCGAGATAAACCGGACGTCGTCGGCTTTTCGCTGATCTTTCAATACATGGCTCCTGACTTCGGCCAGGTCATCGAAGCGCTGCGCGAGGCTGGAGTAACCGCCCATTTCACGATGGGTGGTCACTACGCGAGTTTCGAACCCGACGAGATTCTCAGACGCATTAAAGGTCTCGACTCAGTCGTGCGATTCGATGGCGAAATGACGCTCCTGAAACTCTTGAATTGTTTAGCGACGAACACAGAGTGGCGTGGTCTCCCGGGAATCGCCTATCGCAAAGATGACGGCGAAGTCACCATAGCGCCACTGGCAACAGTAGTCGAAGATTTGGATCTGCTTCCGTGGCCTGATCGCCAATCAATCGACTACGAAGGTCATCCCATGCCGACTGCCTCAATTCTCGGAAGCCGCGGGTGCCCGTGGGATTGTTCGTTCTGCAGTATTCGACCGTTTTATGAAGAGCAAGGTGGTCCATTGCGTCGACTGCGCTCACCACGTGCCGTCGTCGACGAGATGGTCGATCTGCATCGTAATCGAGGCGTCCCGATCTTTCTGTTTCAGGACGACGACTTCCTTGCGGGCGGCAGAAAAGCCAAGGAATGGGCGATGGAGATTGCCGATTTGATCGCCAAGGAAGGTCTCGCCGGTAAGTTGGCCTTTAAGATCAGTTGCCGCAGTGACGAAATTCATGAAGACGTGGTGGAGCGACTAATTGCAGGAGGGCTCACGCACGTCTACATGGGTGTCGAATCAGGCGACGAAGAAGGACTGATCAATATGAGCAAGCGGCTGAAGCCAGAGGCACACTTGCGAGCCGGGCGCATATTGAAAAGTTTCAATTTATCGTTTGACTTCGGTTTCATGCTGGTCGATCCGTATTCGACGTTTCGAATGATTCGTCAGCAGGTTGCTTTTCTCGAGGAATTCATCGGCGATGGTTGGACAGTTGCACCCTTCTGCCGGATGCTTCCGTATGCCGGCACACCGATCAAGCGCCAGCTTGAGTCGGAAGGACGCCTGCTCGGCACATCGTTCGATCCCGACTACAAATTCCTCGATCCAAAACTCGATCTGTTTTACGACTGGATGGTGAGGACGTTCTACGAACGTAACTTTACCAACCAGGGATTGTGTCACATTCTGCGAGGACTGCTCTTTGAGGCCCATCTCAGATTGCCACGAGCGAAGCCGGTGTCGCAGGTCCACAGGGATTACTTGCACTACCTGACAGCAATCTGTAATCGCCTTGCCTGCTACACGCTGCGTTGCGCGATTGACCACATCGAGGAAACACCACTTTCAGTGCTCGAACGTGATTCAAGCTATCTCGACGGACTTACCGAACACGAGAAGAGAGAAGAATCACGAGTGATCAACGGAGTGATTAAGTACTACGAGTGGGTTCACCAGGAAGACAATGCAATGCCGGGTCCGGCCGGAAGTTTTGAAAAGACCTGGACCTTCTACGAAGGCGACCGCGAGGCGGCCGGAATTCAAGCCGCTTAGGGTTGTGCCACAAAGAAGCACAAGAAGCACACAATGGATGTTGTTCTAGTTTCCATGCCGTTCGCAGGAGTCCAGCGACCATCGATAGCGCTGGGCCTTCTGCACGCGTCACTTGCGGATACGGACATCGAGAGCGAAGTTGTCTACGGAAACTTCGGCTTGGCTGAGCGGATCGGGTTGGTCGCTTACGAGGCGATGCAACTGGGGCCTAACGATCATCTGCTGGGTGAATGGTGTTTTGCCGGTTATCTCTTTCCAATCGACGACGCTAAAGACGAGGATTATCTTGATCTCGTCCTTGAAGTGCGTAGCGCAGGCTTCCCTGCCGAACTCGAACAAAGAAAAGATCAGATGCGCTGGGTTCGTCGCCAGTGTCTCGCTTACGTCGATTGGCTCGCCGACGCGATTGTCGCCAGGAAACCAAAGATCGTTGGGTGCAGTTCGGTGTTCCAACAGCACTGTGCTTCTCTTGCTTTGCTGAAACGAATTCATGAACTGGATCCGGAGATTATCCTGATGATTGGCGGCGCAAACTGTGAAGGCGAGATGGGTGTGCAAACGCTCGAATCATTTCCATGGGTCGACTGTATTGTCTCAGGCGAAGCGGATGCCCTGTTTCCCGAACTCTGCAGGATCTTGCTGGACCAGGGACGCGACGCAATATCACTTCCCGATGGCGCCGTCTCACAGCGCCAGTTAAAGAATCCGTTTCGGATCCTTTCACAACAACCGGCGCAACCGCCACGCTCCCTCATCCACAACATGGACTCGTTGCCGCTGCCCGATTATCGCCATTATTTTCAGGCACTGAACGCGTCGACGTTAACCAATCTTATTCAACCGGGTCTGTTGGCGGAGAGTTCACGCGGTTGTTGGTGGGGCGAGAAGTTTCACTGCACTTTTTGTGGCTTGAACGGTGTCGGCATGCAGTATCGCTTGAAGTCACCCGAGCGAGTGCTCGATGAGTTATCCGAATTAAGGAGACTTTACGGCATCGGCAACATTCAATTCGTCGACAACATTCTCGACATGTCGTACTTCAAAACGGTGCTGCCGAAGCTCGCAGAATCAGATGAGAAGTTCTCGCTGTTTTATGAGACGAAGGCTAATCTCAAACGTGAGCATGTCGAGTTACTTGCACAGGCCGGGGTTCGTTGGATTCAACCCGGCATCGAGAGTCTTGACGACAGACTCCTCAAGCTGTTGGAAAAAGGAAACTCGACGCTGATGAACCTGCAGCTCTTGAAATGGTGCTGCGAACTGGACATCGATGTTTCGTGGAACTTGCTGAGTGGAATTCCCGGGGAGTCCGACGATTTGTACGCGAAGATAGCAGACTGGTTGCCGTCGATCTTCCACCTGCAGCCGCCGACGGGAGTGAGTCGCATTAGATACGATCGCTTTAGTCCATATCACATGCGGCCCCGTGATTTTGATCTCACGCTCGAACCGAGTCGCACTTATCCTTACGTCTATCCACTCGCAAAAGAATCGTTGATGCGTCTCGCCTATTCATTTGAAGACAACAAGCGTCCGCGCCACATGCACCGCGCGTTTTCCGAAGAGCCGGGTCAGCAAATACTGCAACACGTTGTCATCGAATGGAACGAGCTCTGGCGCGCGTCGAAGCCGGTGTTGCAGGTTCACGACGATGGTGAGCGCTTGCGATTTGTCGATACGCGACCGTGTGCGATCCAGCGAGACTGGACCGTGGAAGGATTGGAAGCAGAGGTCTATCGCATGTGCGACTCCGCGCAGAAACCAACCGAGGAGATGAGCGCAGCTGCCGATCGTCTGCTTGCCAGCAGAGTGCTGTTGTTAATGAACGGAAAATTCCTCGCGCTCGGTGTGAACCAGTAACTACTGCTCTCGAATCGCGAGTGTTGGACTCAACTTACTCGCGCGCCACGCCGGGATCAGACTCGCCATAAACATCAGCAACAGGAAGAACGCTGAGGCAATCGCGTAAGTGCCAACATCTGCCGAAGGCACCATGAATAAAAGGCTCCCGAGACTTCGCGTCAGTGCAGCCGCAAGGAAGAGTCCGAGGCTGAATCCTGTTAGAACCGGAACCGCGCCCTGTACGAGGATCATCATGACGATGTTCGACGGGCGTGCTCCTACTGCCATGCGAATGCCGATTTCGTGAGTCCGGTTCGCGACTGCTGTAGTCATCACTCCATAAAGACCAACCACCGCAAGCAGCAACCCGGTTGCAGCAAAAATGCCGAGCAGGACGACGCTGAAGCGCGGCTGCGCGAGCGCTTCGTCAACAACATGATCCATGGTCCTGATGTTGTAAATCGGCTGGTTCTTATCAACAGACGTCACTTCGCTGCGAAAAGAAGCTGCGGAAGGAGTCACAGCAGAGTTCAATTTCGCCACGACGGTCATGTTGTGTGACGGATTGTAGAAGTACGGAATATACAGTTCCGGTTTCGGCTCGGCTTCAATACTCGACTGCCGGACATCGCCGACGACGCCGACAATCGTCACCCACTTGTTCTCGTTTTCTTCGAAGCGCAGATGACGTCCAACAGGATTCTCACCATTCCAATATCGCTTCGCTCCGGTTTCGTTGATGATGACTACGTTTGGATTGCTCCAATCGCTTGAATCGAAGAATCTGCCCTGCTTCAGAGGAATACTCATCGTGCGAAAGTAGTCTTCAGTGATTACGCGGCGCTCCATCGTGAGTTGTTCGGCCGGATTAACCGGACAACCTTCAATCACGATCCCGCCACTCATTCCGGTTCCAGTTAACGGCAACTTGCTTATCGCGCCGGCACTCTTCACACCCGGAAGCGTTTCGACTCTTTTGAGAGTTTGATCGTAAAACTCGGTGACCTGTTTCGGATCGGAATACTTCGCTCGCGGCAAAGAGATCTGCATCGTCAAAACACTGTCAGCATTGAAGCCGAGGTTGACCTTCTGCAGATGGTAGAAACTCTTGAACATCAAACCACCGCAGATCAATAAAGCAACGCTCAAGGCGACTTGTGCGGTAACAAGCGCGCTGCGAAGACGATGCTGACCTGGACCACTATTCGAGCCACGCGCTCCTTCGTTGAGAGCTTCAGTGAGATTCGCAGTTCGGCTTTGTAACGCGGGCGCGAAGCCAAAAACAATACCGGTCACGACCGAAATCACGAGTGTGACCAACAACACACTGCCGTCGATGCTGATCTGCGCAGCACGTGGGATCGTTGCCGGACCGATCGCGATCAAGGCCTTGATCGCAAATTTCGCCAACACCAAACCTAAC
>DATEIS010000512.1:0-5818 GCA_035278765.1 Pyrinomonadaceae bacterium
CCAGAATTATGCGCGAAACGCACAGCATCACACACGACAACACAAGTGTGGGCATTACACCTGATGAGGCATAAAACACTCCCTGGATGAACAGACTCCAGCCGATGAACGCCACCGTGCGCTTCTTCAGCTCGAAGTAAGCACCGGTGCGACGCGCAATCATCATCCCTATAAACAGACCGAATCCGCTGGCGAAATAAAACGCCGCCACGGCAGAATCCTGACTGATACCGCTCTGCTTGGCGAAGACTATTGCACCGAGACGCTCTGCGATCAGATTCATCGCACCGCCGCCGGTGGCCCACAAAAGATTGATGCCCAGAATCGTAGCCACTGGCGCGTGCGTGACGATGTAAGTCCAACCCTCTCGCATGTCGGACCAGTAACCCCGGTAGAGACTTCTGGGCTCGGCAGTAACGGCGTCGGTTGAACTGCTGCGTGTCTCTTCATCCGGAATTAGCCACACAAAATACGCCGAGCCAATAAACGAAATCGCATTGATGACGAAAGCGGCGGCATAACCAACGTATGCGGCAGTCCATCCACCAAGGGCTGCGCCGATCGACATCAGCAAGAAGCGCGATGAAAACATCAGTGCGTTACCGGCAAGCAGATCGCGTTCGCCAGTGATGTTGGGAACGGCAGCGTTTTTCGCAGCCTCGAAGAACGTTCCGAAGAACGAGAGCAAGATCGTGCACAGATAAGCGATCCACAGATCTTCGGGTCGTCGCACCAGCAAAAAACCGAGTGCGACAACAACGCGGAGTAAATCGGTGGCGATCATCACCGTTCGGCGCGACCAACGATCTACGAACGCGCCGGCGAGTGGCGCAAAGAGTGTGAATGGCGCAAGCCGTGAGAGCAGCACGATTGTGGTTACTTCCGGATCGGCATTCGAGATCACACGCACCAATCCCAGCGCGGCAATGAAGTTGAACCAATTGCCAAGCTCAGAGATGACCTGCCCGATCCACAATCGCCGGAAAGAGCAATTGCGTCGCAGGAGCTGGGTGTATGTGAGTGAGTCGATCATGTTATTACCAATTGCAATGAAAAAAGCCGCCCAATTCATCAGGCGGCTCGCGATCTGCATCGTTCTTTAAGAACGTCATCCTCCTACAAATCGCGGCGGCCTCTTTTCAAGAAATGCCGAGACGCCTTCTACAAAATCTTTAGTCTTACCTGATTCAATCTGCGTCCGGCGCTCCAAATCCAGTTGACTGCGCATGTCGTTTGCGGCGCTCTGCTCCAGGAGCATCTTAATCTCGCCGATCGCAGCCGTCGGTGCCTGGGCCAGCTTTTCCGCCATAGCCATCACCGTGTTCATTAACTCGTTGTCTGGTAACACCGAATTGATCATCCCCATTTCTGCGGCAGCCCTGGCGCCAACCAGTTCGCCTGTGAATAGCAACTCTGTTGCTTTTTTCCATCCTACGAGTCGCGGTAGCATAAAAGTTCCACCGCAGTCGGGTGTTAGACCAATTTTTATAAACGCCTGATTGAACCTCGCGCTTTCCGCAGCAATTACCAGATCACATGCTAACGCGAGATTGCAGCCTCCGCCGGACGCAACTCCGTTAACGGCAGCGATAAAAGGCACCGGCGTTTCACGAATCATCAGGATTGCTTCATTCAGAAGTCGCAACGGCTCATCGAAGAAAGCCTCCACTCGTCCGTCTTTCTTTGCGATCTCCTGCATTTCGCGCAGGTCTCCGCCGGCGGAAAATGCCCTACCCGCGCCAGTAATTACGATCGCTCTCGCACCACGCTCGAGCGCCTCGGCAACTGCGGCTTTGAAATCATGCGCGACCTGCACGTTGAGAGAATTCAGGCGATCTGGTCGGTTCAAAGTCAAAACAGCGACCGCGCCGTGCATCTCAAGTTGTATCGTTTCGTAGCTCATTCAGATCGCTGTCAGGTCAATTTAGAGCGTTCTTCGCCGTTACTCGCGTAAACTTTTCCGCGTCGCGAAAATACCCTATTTGTTCTTAAGGGTCTAATGCCCGAAGCTAGCTCTCACCACTCCGGCCTGAATTACTCAGGTTCGCTGTTGCGCACGACTCGCGCTAAAACAATCGCTGCATAAGACCGGCCTGCCGGTCGAGGGCTTGAACGGTACCGAATCGTTCTTGCCGCACTGATCGCAGGTGATCTCGAATCTCTGACGGTCACCTCCTCCTTGTCCTTTGGCGCCGCCGAAGTTTGCTCGCCGTGCGTCGCGGCAGGGCTTACATCGCTTCGGGTGAGTCAGGTTACGTTCGCGGTAATACTCCTGTTCCCGTTCCGTAAACATGAACGGAGAGCTGCACTCCGAACACGTAATTTCAAGGTCTGGCATCGCGGTTTCTCCACGAAAGTGAAAACAGAGGACGTTCACTTTCTTGCTCTTCGGAGCGCTGGCGTTGCGTTTCTTTCAACCACTGGGTCGTGGGGCGAAAGCGCTGTTTTTATAAACGCACGCCGAAAAGCTGGCGTCCCGACGGTTAGTTGGCCCTGAGTGTACTCCAGCCATTCACGCTATTCAATTTTTTTATGCAAATTCTCAGGAAAACTGTGGCGGAAGCTCTTCACATACGGGACGGCTGTGGTATGTACGCAACAAATCATTAGAAATTTCTTAGCAAAACCTTGAATTTTCATCGGCACATTGGTTGCCCTTAGTTGAGCGAAGCATGAATGGAACGCTTGGATAAGGATCCCGACATTTGATCAAGCAAACTACGCTGGGCAGTGCCGTAGAAACTCACGGTATTGGTCTACACACTGCGGTTCCGGTTCACGTTCGTCTTGTCCCCGCACCGCCTGACACAGGATACGTATTTCGTCGCACCGATCTCGGAGGCTTCGAGATCCCTGCCACAGTCGAATCCGTTGCGCATTGCAGTTACGCGACCACATTGATGCGCACCGGTGTAATGCTCTCGACTGTCGAACATCTTCTGGCGGCACTGCGTGGACTCAACGTCGACAACGCGTTTATAGAAGTCGACAACCTCGAGATTCCGATCATGGATGGTTCGGCGGAAGATTTCGCGCAGATCATCGAGCGGGCGGGAATCGTCGAACAACCGCTGGCGAGACGCGCACTGCTTGTTAGAGAGAAAGTTTCATACGAGCAGGGCGATCGCCGCATTAGCATTGAACCGGCCGACACGTATCAGATTGAATGTTTGATCGACTTCACGCATCCGATGATCGGCGTGCAGAGTTTGTCTGTGGAGTTGAGTAACGGCGCGTTCAGTCGTGACATCGCGGCAGCGCGCACGTTCGGATTTACTCAAGAGATTGAGGCGCTGCGACGTGCGAATCTGATCCGTGGCGGATCACTCGACAATGCGATCGTTCTTACTACCGATGGAATGTTGAATGAAACGGGGTTACGTTTTCGAGATGAATTCGTGCGTCACAAGATTCTCGACATCATCGGCGATCTGGCTCTGTTAGGAATGCCCATCCTTGGGAAGGTTGTTGCCGAACGCAGCGGCCACATCATGCATGCGGGATTGATGGCGAAGTTATTGCGCGTCCGATCAGCCTGGGACATCGTGGACATGTAAATCTTGAAACAATCTTGTAAATACTGTCTAAAGACCGCTCCTCACAATGTCATGCACCCTAATCAACCCTACGCACTTCTCATCCTGATCAACCACCGGCAACACCGAGATCTGCGACGGCCTGTCTTCCATTACTCTTAAAGCATCAAACGCGAGCAACTCCGGCGTCACTACAATCGGTTTCCGCGTCATAAAGTCATCACTATTCAACTTCGCTAACGACTCGTGACTCGTCTGTTCAATCGCGCGTCGCAAATCACCATCCGTGATGATCCCCGCTAACCGTCCGTCTCCCTCAATCACACACACGGCGCCGAGTCCGCCTTTGCTTATCGCTCGCACGACTTCCACCCATGACGATCCACTCGCAATCGTCGGATTCTCACCGTCGCGGTGCATCAGGTCTGCAACACGCAAAGTAAGTCGCTTCCCTAACCTTCCCGCCGGATGATTCACCGCAAAGTCATCAGTCGTCAGACCTTTGACCTTCATCACAGTCATCGCCAGAGCATCGCCAATTGCGAGAGCCACAGTCGTGCTCGTTGTCGGCGCCAGATTTAAAGGACACGCCTCCTTATCGACCGACGCATCAAGCACCGCATCAGCACGTCGTGCAAGTGTCGAATTCACGTTCCCGACTATCGCCACGATCGGCACGTCGCGATTCTTCAAATACGGCAACATTGCGACAATTTCATCAGTTTCGCCACTGTTGCTCAAAACGATCACCACATCATCCTGTTGCACTATCCCGAGGCTGCCGTGCAGCGCGTCCGAGGGGTGCAGGTAGAGCGCGGCAGTTCCGGTGCTGGTCATCGTGGCCGCGATTTTTTGGCCGATTATTCCTGACTTCCCGACCCCCAGAATCACAACCTTGCCCCCGCAGTTCGCCAGCAACTCGACCACGTGGCCGACCTGCGCTCCATCAAGCCGAGTGGCAGTTTGAGCAATGGCGTCCGATTCGATTCGCAGCAGTTGCTGGATTTCTGAAAGGTGGTCTTGGGTCATTGGCGCCTTTGATAATACGACGAGCGTAACATTTGGCAAGTCGGCTGATGGTACGTTATAGTCCGGCAGCATTCAGACGACGTTCAGACGGAATGGTGGGGTATGGGTCTGCTAAGTCTCCTTCCTAAAGAAGATCAGTACTTTGATCTATTCACGCAAATGACGCTCTACATCTCTGCGGCCGCGCGCGAGTTGAAAGAGATGCTGGCGGACAAAAACCACGACTACGCCGAGTATGCTCAGCGCATCAAGGGCCTTGAACACGCTTGCGACGAGCTTACACACAACATCTCAACGAAGCTGAACAAGTCGTTCATCACGCCTTTTGATCGCGAAGATATTTACACAATGTCTACCGCGCTGGACGACATCGTGGATCTGATCGACGATGCTGCCCGCGCGATTATTATCTTCGACGTCAAGGAAATCACTGACTACGCTCGTGACTTTGCTGACGTGATCGAGCGAATGGCCGAACAGCTTAAAGAGATCGTTTCTACCCTCAAGCGTCCGAAGAACATCACGCAGCGGCTGGTCGAGATCCATCGCCTCGAAAACGAAGGCGACGACATCTATCATGCCGCGATTGCGGAGCTGTTTCACGATCCGCCTGATGCCTTAACTGTTCTGAAATGGAAAGAGGTTTACGAGAAGCTCGAAGCCGCGGTCGATCGTTGCGAGAACGTGGCGAATATTATTGAGAGTGTGATTATCAAGCATACTTAGTCGCCATCGCACATGACCGCAACTCTGGCTTTTGTCATCATCCTCGTCTTCCTGGCGCTTGTCTTCGACTACATCAATGGCTTTCACGATGCGGCGAATTCGATCGCCACGGTCGTTTCCACACGCGTTCTTTCGCCCGGTATGGCCGTACTCTGGGCCGCCTTCTTCAACTTCATCGCCTTTGCGGTCTTCGGTACGCGCGTCGCGAAATCGATTGGCGACGGCGTACGCATGGACCTCATCACTCCTGAGTTGCGACTTTATGTATTGCTCGCTGCCTTGCTCGGGGCGATCGTCTGGAATCTCATAACCTGGTACCTCGGACTACCGACTTCAAGTTCACACGCTCTTCTTGGCGGGTATGCGGGCGCTGGTATCGCGGCGTACGGCGGTGTCTCTGGTTTGCTGAAAGCTGAGGTGTGGTTTCGCACTTTGAAGTTCATCGTGCTCTCGCCGATGATCGGAATGTTGCTGGGATTCACGATGATGGTGTTGGTCTACTGGATCTTTCGACGTTCTTCAGCAAC